>NZ_CP045643.1:6369357-6683229 GCF_009498275.1 Streptomyces fagopyri
ACCTGCTGGGACTCGCGCTGCGGCGCAACCCCCGGCGGGCGCATCTGCTGGTCTCGAACGTGCTGGGCAAGCACGTCCCGCAGTCGCCGTCCGTGGTGTACGGGTACGGGTTCGCGCTCGGCCGCCGTGTGCGGGAGCTGCTCGGCACCGAGGACGCCCGTGCGGCCGTCGTCCTCGGGTACGCGGAGACGGCCACCGGGCTCGGCCACTGCGTCGCCGACGGGGTGGGCCTCGCGCCGTACCTCCACTCGACCCGCCGCCCCGTCCCGGGCGTCACCCCGGCGGGCGGTTTCGAGGAGTCGCACTCGCACGCCACGTCCCATCTCCTGCTGCCGCAGGATCCCCGTCTGCTGGCCGGGGACGGTCCGCTGGTCCTGGTCGACGACGAGTTCTCGACCGGCAACACGGTCCTCAACACCATCCGTGACCTGCACGCCCGCCATCCGCGCGAGCGGTACGTGATAGTGGCGCTGGTCGACATGCGGTCGCCCGCCGATCTCGGCCGGCTGGAGGACTTCGCCCGGGAGATCGGCGCGCGGGTGGACCTGGTCGTCGCGGCGAGCGGCACGGTGAAGCTTCCGGAGGGCGTACTGGAGAAGGGCCAGGCACTGGTGGCGGAGTACGAGTCCGCCGACCGCGGCGACGCCGGATCCGCGCCGGGACGCGCACCGGCGCCGGACGAGATGCCCGCGCCGGGACGCGGACAGGCCCTGGACGAGGTGCCCGTGCCGGGACACCCGCCGGCCCCGGGTGACGATTCGGCGTCCGGGACGGGCGTGGTGGCCGAAGACGACGCCGGCCGTCCCGTCCCGACGACACCCGCCGACGCGCCGTCCGCGCGGGAGCGGGAGGCGACCGCCGGGGAGCGGCCGGACCCCGCCGCCACCCCGGCCCCGTCCGACCACCCGCCCCGGGCGGCCGGGCGCGCCCCGCACCGCCGGGCGCACCCGGCCGCCACCCGTGTCGAGCTCGGCTGGCCGCGCGGCGTCCCCGACGGCGGCCGGCACGGCTTCACGCCCGGACACCGCGTCCGTCTGGACGGCGCGCTGCCCGCCATGGCCGCGCGGATCGCCGAGGCGCTGCCGCCCGGCGCCCGCCGCGTGCTGGTGCTCGGCTTCGAGGAGCTGATGTACGCGCCGCTGAGGCTGGCCAGGGAACTGGAACAGGTGGTGGCCACGGAGGTGCGCTACTCCACGACCACCAGGTCCCCGGTGCTCGCCCTCGACGACCCCGGCTACGCGATACGCACCCGCCTCGTCTTCCCGGCCCACGACCACCCGGACGACGGCCCCGGCGAGCGCTACGCCTACAACGTCGCGGGCGCCGGCTTCGACGCCGTCGTGGCCGTCGTGGACTCCGCCGCCGACACCCCCGAGCTGCACGCCCCCGGGGGACTGCTGGCCGGACTCGCCGACCACACCCCGAGTGTCCTGCTCGCCGTGGTCCCCTCGTACGTCCCCGCACGGCCGTCCACCGAAAGGCCCTCCATGCTGCCCGAGCCCCTCCGCGGCCCCGCCTTCTCCTCGTACGCGCCGGACGAGGTCGGCTGGCTGCTGCGGGATCTCTCGGACGTGACGCTGGAGGCGCCGACGGAGGAGCGCGAGGAGGCGATCCAGAGCGGCGGCGCCCACTACGCCGAGTCGCTGCCCGTCGAGTACCAGCCCAGCGACCAGTACCAGGAGCTGTTCCGCGCGGCCCTGGACACCTCGGCCGCCCGCATCGCACAGGCCGTCGGCGCCGTCACCGAACTGGTGCTCGCCGAACGTTCCCGCTCCCCGCTCGGCCCGGACACCTCCGCCCCACGGCCGGTCCTGGTGTCGCTGGCCCGCGCGGGAACCCCCGTCGGCGTCCTGATGCGCCGCTGGGCCCAGTACCGCCATGGCGTCGACCTGCCGCACTACGCCGTCTCCATCGTCCGCGGCCGCGGTATCGACCCCAACGCACTGCGCTGGCTCGCCGCCCACCACGACCCCGCCGACGTCGTGTTCGTCGACGGCTGGACGGGCAAGGGCGCGATCACCCGCGAACTCGCCCAGGCCGTCGAGGAGTTCGAGGCCGCCGAAGGCATCACCGGCTTCGACCCGGAGATCGCGGTCCTCGCCGACCCGGGCTCCTGCGTACGGACGTACGGCACCCGTGAGGACTTCCTCATCCCGTCCGCCTGCCTCAACTCGACCGTGTCCGGGCTGATATCGCGGACCGTCCTGCGTTCCGACCTGGTCGGCGAACACGACTTCCACGGCGCGAAGTTCTACCGCGAACTCGCCGGCTCCGACGTCTCCGCCGAGTTCCTGGACGCCGTCGCCGCCCACTTCCCCGACGTCGCCGAGGCGGCCTGCGCCCAGGGCAAGGAACTCCTCGCCGGCGACCGTACCCCCACCTGGGAGGGCTGGGCGGCCGTCGAGCGGATCAGCGAGGAGTACGGGATCCACGACGTGAACCTCGTCAAGCCGGGCGTCGGCGAGACCACCCGGGTACTGCTGCGCCGGGTCCCCTGGAAGATCCTGGCCCGCGCGGGAGCCGGCGCCGACCTCGACCACGTACGGCTGCTCGCCGAGCAGCGCGGGGTGCCCGTCGAGGAGGTCGCCGAACTCCCCTACACCTGCGTGGGGTTGATCCATCCGAAGTACACGCGCGGCGCGACCGGCGCCGACGGCAGGGCGGTGGCGGTCTGATGTCCGCGGCGAAAGCGCTCGTCGCCAGCGATCTCGACCGTACGCTCATCTACTCCGCCGCGGCCCTCGGGCTGACCATGCCGGACGCACGGGCACCCCGGCTGCTCTGCGTCGAGGTGCACGAGAGCAGACCGCTGTCCTACCTGACCGAGACGGCCGCCACGCTGCTCCAGGAACTCGGCGACACGGCGGACTTCGTGCCCACCACGACCCGTACCCGCAAGCAGTACCAGCGCATCAACCTGCCGGGTCCCGCCCCGAAGTACGCGATCTGCGCCAACGGCGGACACCTGCTCGTCGACGGCGTGTCCGACCCGGGGTGGCACGCGCGGGTGACCGCGCGGCTCGCCGCCGAATGCGCTCCGCTGGCCGAGGTGCGCGCGCACCTGGAGGCCACCGCCGACCCGGCCTGGGTCCGCAAACACCGCGTCGCCGAGGACCTGTTCGTCTACCTCGTCGTCGAGCGCGAACTGCTGCCCGAGGAGTGGGTGAAGGATCTCGCGGTCTGGGCGGAGAACCGCGGCTGGACCGTCTCGCTCCAGGGCCGCAAGATCTACGCCGTTCCGAAGCCGCTCACCAAGAGCGCGGCGATGCGCGAGGTCGCCCGGCGTACCGGTACGACCCTGACCCTCGCCGCCGGTGACTCCCTCCTCGACGCGGACCTGCTGCTGGCCGCCGACCGGGGCTGGCGTCCGGGCCACGGCGAGCTGGCCGAGGCCGACTGGACCGGCCCCGCGGTCACGGCGCTCCCGGAGCGGGGTGTCGCGGCGGGCGAACGGATCCTGCGGGAGTTCCTGACCGCCTGCGAGCGCCAAGGCCCGGTCTGAGGAAGCGACGGCGGTCCCGGGGGCGACGCTCCCGGGACCGCCGGACAAACGTGAAGACTTCCTGAGAAAAGGGGAGTCAGCCGCAGCAGCCTCCGCCGCAGCAACCGCCGCCGCCCCCGCCTCCACCACCGCTCGGGCGCGGCGCCGACGCCCCGCCGCCCGTCGCGACCGCGACCGTGGAGAGAAGTTTCACTGTGTCGTCGTGCCCGGCGGGGCAGGCCGCGGGGGCAGCGGAATCCGCCATCGGGCGGCTCAGTTCGAAGGTGTCGCCGCAGGTCCGGCAGCGGTACTCGTAGCGAGGCATGTGCCCAGGTTAGCGGGCTGATGGTGAGGATCGCAGTGTTCCGTGATCCGGCTTTCCGGCGGCGACGGCGGGGACCGGAAACAGTCAGTTCACGGTCGATTGCGGCAGGCCGACTTGAGCTCCGGAACTTTTCTGTCTCGTTCCTGAGCGAAGAGATCGTATTAGTCGCTGATAATTTAAGAGGGCCGCGACGAGCCGCAAGGTCGGGGAGGGGGGCTCGCAGCCGCATGTGCGGCCGATGCATCTGCCCGCGCGCGCAATTCCGAAGTGCGGAGGGAGACGCAGTCGTGACCGAGGCATGGCATCGCATGGATGTCCCGCATCCTCTGGGCCGTCCACGCGCCGGAGCCCGCCATGGCTGAACCGGACGACCACGGCCGCGCAGGCCGGCGCGAGGGCGAGCCGAAGAACCCCGCGGGCCGACGCACGGGGAACGAGACACCCGCCGAGGAGACCACGCAGCTGCGCGTACCGCCGCGCCCGGAGCGTCCCGCGGAGGAGACCACCCAACTGCGGGTGCCGCCCGCCGAGGAGACCACCCAGCTTCGAATACCGCCGCGCGCGGAGCGTCCCGCCGAGGAGACCACGCAGCTTCGTATACCGCCGCGCGCCGAAGTCCCCGACGAGACGTCCGCCGAGGAGTCCCCGGACGCGGAGGAAGAGACACAACAAGCCGATCGAGGGGCGAATTCACGCCATCGTGGCTCCCGTCGCCGGCCCGTGCAGTCCTCCGCCCTCGCCGGGCGCCTCGCGCCTCTCGCCCGCCGCGTGAAACCGCAGTACCCCCGGCCGGGCCGTACCGGCTGGCGGCGCTGGGTGCCCTCGTGGCGACAGTGGCTGGCGGCGTGGGGGCTGGCCGTCGGCCTGAGCGCCTCGCTGCTGGCCATCGCGTACGCCGCCACGGACATCCCCAAGAACCTGAACACCTATGCCACCCAGCAGGACAATGTCTACTTCTGGTCGGACGGGACGCCCATGGCCCGCACCGGATGGGTGCAGCGGCAGGCGATGCCGCTGAAGGACATTCCCGAGCAGGTGCGCTGGGCCGTGCTGGCGGCGGAGAACGAGAGCTTCTACTCCGACCCGGGCATCTCCCTCAAGGGCATCAGCCGGGCCCTCGTGCGCACGGTGGGCCAGGGGGACACCCAGGGCGGTTCCACGATCACCCAGCAGTACGTCAAGAACGTCTATCTGACGCAGAACCAGACGGTGACCCGCAAGTTCACCGAGGCCATGATCTCCCTGAAGCTCGACAACAGGATGAGCAAGGACAAGATCCTGGAGGGCTACCTCAACACCAGCTGGTTCGGCCGCGGCACCTACGGCCTCCAGCGCGCCGCCCAGGCCTACTACGGCAAGGACGTGAGCCGGCTCAACGCGAGCGAGGGAGCCTTCCTCGCCTCGCTCCTCAAGGGCGCGGGCCTCTACGACCCCACGCTGAGCGAGAAGAACCACGACCGGGCCGTGGAACGCTGGTCCTGGATCCTCGACCGCATGGTCAAGATCGGCAAGCTGTCGCCCGCGGAGCGCGCCAAGTACACGAAGTTCCCCGAGCCGCTCAAGCAGGGCCGGGTCTACGACACCGGCAAGCAGAGCGACTACCTGGTGGAGCTGGCGACCCAGTACGCCAAGAAGGCCGGCCACATCTCCGACAAGGAGTTCGACCTGGGCGGCTACCAGATCTACACGACCTTCGACCGCAAGCGGGAGACCGCGCTCACCGACGCCGTGGCCAAGGCCCGCAAGAAGGCGCTGAAGAGCGATCCCGCCACGGCGAAGACCGCGCACTACGGAGCCGCCTCGGTCTCCACCGACGGCCGGATCCTCGCCGTCTACGGAGGTCCGGACCACCGCACGCAGGGCTACAACGAGTCCAACGCCACCACCGTCCCGGCCGGTTCGGCGTTCCTGCCGTTCGTCTACGCCGCCGGGCTCCAGCACGGGATCCACAAGACCCGCGACAGCACGGCGGCACCGGTCTCGCCCGAGTCCGTCTACGACGGTGACGACGGCGTCCCCGTCTCCACGCCCGAGGGCCCCTACTGGGACCGCAGCGGCAAGAAGGTCGCCGCCCACAACGACGGCAACAAGTCCTACGGGCCGATCAGTCTGCGCAAGGCGCTGGCCGGGTCCGTGAACGTGCCGTTCATGCAGCTCGGCATGGACACCGGACTGGACAAGGTGCGGCAGACCGCCGAGGCCGCCGGTCTGCTCCCCTCCAGCCTGGGACCGCAGGTGCCCGCGCTGTCGCTGGGCAGCTCCACACCCAGCGCGATCCGGATGGCGAACTCGTACGCCACCTTCGCCGCGGACGGGTCGCACACCGAGCCGTACTCCGTGCGGCGCGTCACCCGCAACGGCTCCGCGGTGGCCCTGGTCACGCCCCGGCCCCACCGCGCGGTACGTCCCGAGGTGGCCACCCAGGTCACCGAGGCGCTCACGGACTCCTTCCGCGAGGCGCATCCCGCCGCGTCCCAGTCCGCGCCGCGGGCGGCCGGGAAGGCCGGCACCACGCACGACGACAAGGCCGCCTGGTTCGTCGGCACGAACAGTTCCGTGTCGACGGCGGTCGTCCTCTACCGCCTGGACCTGACCAAGAGCCTCGAACCGCTGCCGCTCAAGGGGATCGCAGGCACCCCCGACGACGATGTCCCGTACGGCATCTGGGCCGGCGCCATGAGCCCGCTCGGCTGACCACGACGGCCGAGAAGCCGTCCCTCGCTCCGTCCGCCCCCATCCCAGAATGTGCCCCGTATGAACTCGAAGCACAGCAGGCGCCGCCGCCGCGAGCCCGCTCCCGGTTCCGCTGCCACGTCCGCCCGCCAGAGTTTCGTGGCGATGACGGCGTTCCTCGTCGTGGCCACCTCGACGGCCACCTTCCTCGCTCTGCGGGGCTCGGACAGCACCACTCCGGCCGCGTCCGCCGGACGCGGCTCCAGTGCAGCCCCGAAGGCGCCCAAGGAGCCCGTGTGGGACGGGAAGACCAAGGTGCTCGGGGACGGCTCCACGTCCTACAGCGGCCCGCAGAAGGGCGGGTTGAAGCCCGTGCCGCTCAAACCGGGTGAGAAACCGCCCCAGTTCGTCGTGTTCTCCTGGGACGGCGCCCTGCAGGGCGACGACAAGCTGTTCTCCCACTACACGGAGATGGCCAAGGAGTACAACGCCCACATGACGTTCTTCCTGACCGGCATCTATCTGCTGCCCAAGGCCAAGAAGACGCTCTACGAGCCGCCGATGCACTCGCCGGGCTCCGCCGCGATCAGCTACCCCACCGACGAGCACATCCGCACCACGCTGGAGCAGCTCGGCGAGGCGTGGAAGGAGGGCAACGAGATCGGCACCCACTTCAACGGCCACTTCTGCGGTGACAAGGGCGGCGGGGACTGGAGTGTGGCGGAGTGGGAGAGCGAGATCAACCAGTTCTTCTCCTTCGTGGAGAAGTGGAAGACCAACACCGGCTACACGGACCTGCCGGCCCTGCCCTTCGACCCCACGCGTGAGGTCAACGGCGGTCGCGCGCCGTGTCTGGAGGGGCAGCCGAACCTGCTCAAGGCCATGAAGGCCACCGCCAAGAAGTACAAGTGGCGCTACGACGCCAGCTCGGCCGGCCAGTACCAGATATGGCCCACCAAGCAGGAGGGCGTCTGGGACTTCCCGCTCCAGATGCTCCCGTACGAGAACGGCAAGTACCAGGGCCTGTCCATGGACTTCAACTTCCTCTACAACCAGTCCGGCGGCGAGACCACGGGCGACCCCGCGAAGTACCCGCAGTGGGAGCAGGAGACCGTGCAGTCGTACATGGCGGGCTTCGACCGCGTGTACTACGGCAGCCGGGCGCCGCTCTTCATCGGCAACCACTTCGAGGACTGGAACGGTGGCATCTACATGAAGTCCATCGATCAGGTCGTCAAGAACGTCTGCACCAAGAAGGGCGTTCGCTGTGTGTCCTTCCGGGAACTGGCCGACTGGCTCGACGTGCAGAAGCCGGCGACGCTGGCCAGGCTGCGCAGCCTGGATCCCGCGCAGTCACCGGACTGGTCGACGGTGGTGAAGTAGCTGTCGGCCGGTCAACTTACCTTTTCCGTACGGGAGTTGACCCTTCCTCCGGGAAATCTCCCCGGTTTCACCGCAGTTGAACGGGACATGTAAAGATTCTCTGCCCGGCGCCCGGCCGGGGGACCCGAGGAGAATCTTCAGTGAGATCGCAGACGTCGAGCCGCAGCCGCTCGACCGTGCTGATGGCGGTTGCCCTCTCCGCCGTCCTGCTGCCCCTGTCCACCGCCCACGCGGCGAACGCGCCCGTCACCGTCGACCGGGCCACGACCGACGCCTTCGGCCGGATCGCGGACGCCGTGCTGACCGACCGCACGGACGCCCTGCTCGTCCCGGGGACGGTGGCCCCCCGCGCGGCACTGAGAGCGGCCGCGAACGCCGCGGGGACGAGAGGGGTCTCCCTGTCCGCCGCGCTGACGCGCACCGAGGACACCGCGGTCGCCTCCCTGCACGGCACCCGGTCCCGCCTCGCGGCGCTGGGCGAGGCCTACACCGCCGCCGACACCGGGGTCACCGTCGACCGGACCCGGGTGACGGGAAAGCGGGCGACGGCCTGGGTCACCGAGACCACCGTCCTCACCTACCGGAGGATCCGTGGCGACGAGCCCGCCACGACGGGCTTCAGCGCGCACCACGTCCTGACGTTCGCCGCCCAGCCGGACGGCACCTGGAAGCTGTCCGGCCTGCGCTCGACGGACGACGGTCCCCGGCAGGTCAACGAGCCGGTGACCGTCGCCGAGCCCGTGACCGCCACGCCGGCGGGCGTGACCACGATGGCGGTCATCGACGCGCCCAGGGCGGCGACCACGTATCCCGCGCCCGCCGCCGCCAAGAACCTCACCGGCGGCACGTACGACTACGCGGCGATGGCCACGTACGCCGAGAAGTACTGGAAGAACTACAACACCGCCTACCGGAGCTTCAATTCGGCCGGCGGCGACTGCACCAACTATGTGAGCCAGTCCCTGAAGGCGGGTGGCTGGCAGTCGGTGACGTCCTCGGACGAGGACTACGGCACCTGGTACTACGGCACTTCGGGGCAGTCCGACTCCTGGGTCGGGGTGAACGAGTGGTCCTGGTTCACCCAGACCGCACGGCGGACCACCCCGCTGGCGAACGTCTACCAGATGGACGTCGGCGACGTCATGCAGATGGACTTCGACAAGGACGGGTCCAAGGACCACACCATGATCACGTCCTACCGCAGTTCGAGCGGCGTACCGTATCTGACCTACCACGACACCGACACCTACCGCCGGTCGGTGTCGAGCCTCCTCGCGTCGTACCCGAACTCCGCGTACTACGCCTACCGCACCTGATCCGGGCGGTCACGTGACCGCCCGGATCGCGTGGCCTACGGGTCCATGGCCCCGGGATCCCTGCCCCCGGGGCCCGCGGTGCCGGGGTCCTCGCCCTGGCGGCCCAGGGTGCCGGGGTCCTCACCGCGGGATTTCCCGGCGCCGCGGCTCCCGTCTCCGGGACCCATGACACCCGGGTCCTTCCTTCTGGAGACGCCCGCTCCCGGGGTCCCCGGTGCCTCCGGGGTGCTGCGGCCTCGTTGCAGGGCCGTCGCCGTGGCCGACTCGTTCAGGGTCCGGATGCGCTCCTCCCGCTCCACCGTCTCGGGATGGCGGGCCTTCCAGTACGGGTTGTCGTGCGGCAGTGCCGAGCCGACCCTCCCGTACATCCCGAAGAACATCAGCAGGACGCCCACCACGAAGCTGAACAGCACGTTCTGGATGTGGAAGGCGAGGAAGTTGAAGGTGGTGTCCAGCAGCGCCAGGTTCAGGAAGCCGCTGAGGATGAACAGCACGCCGAACACCATGTTCACGGTCGACGCGACGTTCCCGCCGATCACCATGCCCGCGAACAGGATGAGCCCGACGCAGATGGACAGCACACTGAGCGTGCCGTTGGTGTTCAGCCCCACGACGGTGTCCCCGTGGGTGGTGAAGAAGCCGATGTTGTCGGTGAGGCCCAGGATGCCGAAGGCGAGCAGGAACAGGCCCATCAGGCCCGCGCCTATCCGGTAGAACGTGCTCAGCCGGTGATCGACGGGCAGGTGCTCGTCGAGGGCGAAGCGCTTCCTGGGTCCGGGACGAAGTACGTGCGTGGCCATATCCGCCTCCCTCTGCAGCTAGCGGAGGCCGTACGTACCCACCAGCATCCGCCCGCGTGGCCGGGACCGCCACCACAGACCGGCCGGGCCGCGACGGCCGGGCAGCGACGGCCGGGCACAGCGACGGTCGGGCATGGGGCCGGCCCAGGAGTGAGGCAGACCCAGGGGTGAGGCGGACCCGGCCGTCTCAGGCCCCGGCTCCGCGCTCCTCGCGGATCTGGGAGACGACCCGCGCCGCCGCCCCCCGTACCGCCTCCGTCTCGGTCAGGAAGTACCAGAAGTCGGGATGGCGCCCCTCCAGCGCGGAGACGGCGCGGTCCAGGCGGGACACGGCCTCGTCGAGCGGACGGGCGTGTCGCGGGTCCGGCGTGTTGCGGCCCGCCATGGCCAGCCGCTGGGCGTCGCGCAGGGCGAACCGGGTGCGGTCGATCTCCTGCTGCGGGTCCTTGGCGACGGCGTTGAGCCGCCGCAGCCGGTCGCCGGCCGCCGACACCGCCTCGTCGGTGCCGTTCAGCAGCGCCCGCACGGTGGACAGCAGCGAGGTCGCGTCCGGCCAGCGCTGGGCGTCCCGCGCGGCCTGCGCCTCCTTCAGCCTGAGTTCGGCCTGCCGTACGTTCTCCGCGGCCTGGTCGGGTACGTGCTGGAGGTCCTGCCAGCACGCGGCCGTGAACCGGCGCCGCAGCTCGCTCAGTACCGGCTCCACCTGCCCGGCACGGGTGGTCAGCGCCTCGGCGCGGGTGCGCAGCGACACCAGCCGGTGGTCGATCTCGGCGGCCCGCTCCGGCAGCCGCTCGGCCTCCGCGCGCACCGCCCCGGCCTCCCGGGAGACCCGCTCGGCCCGTTCCAGCGTCTCGGGCACGCCGTGCTGTCCGGCTCCCTGGTTGAGCCTGGTCAGTTCGGGTGCGAGAGCGGCCAGGCGGGCGGCGAGATCATCGGCGGTGAGCCCCGAGCCACGGACGCCGTCCAGCGCGTTCGACGCGGCGAGCAGCGCCTGCCGGGCCCGCTCGACGGCCGGCGCGAGGCGGGCCAACTGGGTCTCGGCCTTGCCGAGCAGCGGACCTAGCCCCTGCGCGTACCGGTCCAGCTCGCCCTTCACCCGGTTCAACTCGTCCTTGGCGGCGGTCAGCTCGGTACGGGCGCGCGCGGCGACCGAGGCCTCCAGCTCGTCCCGGTCGAGATCGTGGGCGTCGACGGCCTCGATGTACTTCCGGCTCGCCTCGTCGATGCGCCGCCCCAGCGCGTCGAAGTCGGAGACGGCGCGGCGGGCGGCGGGGGAGTCGTCGACAGCGGTGATCGTCTCGATCGAGATGCGCAGATCCCGCTGGGCGGTGTCCAGTTCGTAGAAGGCGGACGCGGCGGCGTCCTTCGCGGCCTGTGCCTCGGCACGCTGGCTCTCGGAACGTCCGCCGAACCACCGGCGGGTGCCGCCACCGGCGAACGCGCCGGGCAGGACGAGCGCGGCCAGCAGCGGAAGCGTCATGAGGGTCAGCGCGTCACGGTACGCGTGGGAGCGAGGGGCGCGACGGAGGCCACGTGGGCGCACCGGGGGCGCGCCCGACGACGACGGTGTGTGCGGCTCTGAAGATGTCGTCGCCGTCACATCCCTCTCCCGTGCTGTCATCCACCCCGTACCGGTGTCATTCTCCCACCGGTAGAGGACGAACACACGGGCCGAAAGGTTCGCAAGTTCGAGACGCGGGTTCGAATCGGAGCACGGACCGGCGGCTCGATCCTCCGGCCCGGCCGTCGGCTCGGACGGGCAGCTCGAACCCGAGCTACTCCGCGGTCCGTACGGTGATGTTCCCGTCGCCGGTGTGCGCGGAGACGCGGTGGGAGCCGGCCGGGTCGCGGGGCACGGACACGTGCACCGAGCCGTCGTCGCTCCCGGCGGCCACCCGGTAGGCGTGGTGGGGCAGCTCGATGGTGAGGGAACCGTCGCCGCTGCGGGAGTCCACCAGGTCGGGTACGACGCCGAGCCCGAGCCGTACGGAGCCGTCCTCGGTACGGGCGCGCACCCGGCGCGAGTCCACGTCGAGCGCGCTGATCGAGCCGTCGCCGCTGCGCAGGTCCAGCGGGCCGGAGGAGTCCGTCACGCGGACGCTGCCGTCCGACGTACGGATGCTCAGGGCCGCCGCGAAGCCGTTCGCCCGTACGCTGCCGTCGCCGTCGACGACCTTCACGGCGACGCCGGGCGGCACCACGATCCGGTGCTTGGCGCTGCAGTCGGCGATCATGCCCGAGCACTTCATCCGCAGGATGAGCCGGTCGTCCTTCATCGCCCAGGTCACCCGGGGGTCGCCTCCGACGACGACGTGCCCCTCGAACCACCGGGTCACCTCGACCTTGTCCGTACGGGAGCCGGCGACGACGAGTTCGAGCGCGGAGTCGTCGGAGTCGACGGTGAGCGTGCGCCCGTGCAGGGCGAAGGACCGGTGATCCGGGTGCTGGTCGTCCCCGGCGCCGGCGCCGCATGCCGCGAGCGACGCGACGAGGGCCACGACGGCGCCGGTCGCGGCCACTGCCCGAGTACGTGCTGTATGTGCCGTACGTGCTGTACTTCCTGTACGTGCTGTACGTGCCATGAAGATTCATCCCCCTGAGAAGAACGCGACGTGCGCCGGGCCCCTCGGGCCGTTCCTTCGACGCACTTCGACCGTACGGATCCGGGCTCCGCCGGGGGATCCGGGCGGCTGGCGGATCGGGGGTGGGGTTAACCCCCGCCCACCGGCCCTTCCCGACCGGATACGGGTTTGCGGGGCATGCCCCCGGGCAATGTAGGCTGTCGACTCGTCCTGGGCGCGTAGCTCAGCGGTAGAGCGCCGCCCTTACAAGGCGGATGTCGGCGGTTCGAAACCGTCCGCGCCCACCAGTCTCAGGACACGAACAAGGCCCAGGTCAGCCGGTGTGATGCCGGTGATCTGGGCCTCTGTCGTTTCCGGCCGGTGAGGGCCGCCGTGCCACTCACGTGCCAGATGGACCGCGCGGAGGACGCTTCACCTTCCTGATCTGACCGTCCACGTAGTCGGCGATCTCGTGATCGCGCCCGTTGACGAGGTGCTGATAGACCAGCGCGGCCCGCACCGACGAGTGGCCCATCCGTTGCATCAACTCGCGGGTGGTGGCGCCGCCGGTCGCGGCGAGGGTGTTCCCGGTGTGCCGGAGATCGTGGAAGTGGACGTCACCGAGACCGGTCGCGGTGAGCGCGCGGAGCCAGATCCGCCGGAAGTTGTTCCGCCGGAGGACACCGCCGCGGGCCCCGACGAAGACGAGCCCGGTGCGGCCGGCTTCCGCATGCTCCGCCAGGTGGTGCGCCAACTCGGGCACGAGCGAGGCCGGGAACGCCACGGTGCGGACGCCTGCCGCGCTCTTGGGCGCCTTGACCGTGAGGCCGTCGGTCCGGGTCTCGGAGTACGAGCGGCGGACGGAGACGGTACGGGCCTCCACGTCGATGTCCCGACGCTGGAGAGCGGCCAGCTCGCCGAAGCGGAGCACGGCGAACGCGGCCAGGAGGACCAGGGCGCGGCAGTGCGGCGGGACCGCGTCGGCGAGCCGGTACACCTCGGGTACAGAGAGGAACGGCCGCTCGGTGTGGGTGACCGTTCCCGCGCCCTTAACCCGGCACGGATTGCGTTCGATCAGTCCGTCATCCACGGCTGTGTTCATGATGGCCCGGAGGACTTGGTACGCCTTGGAGACGGTGGCCGGCCCGACTCCGGCATCGAGCAGGTCAGTACGCCAGCGCCGTACCTGCGGCGTGGTGATCTCCCGCAGGGGGACAGCGCGGAACGTCGGCAGGATGTGCCGGTTGAGCACGCCGGCGTTGCGCTCCCGCGTGGTGGCCGCGTAGTCACGATCCTTGAACCACGACCGCGCGAAGTCACCGAACGCGATCTTCACGTCGGGGTTCGTCCAGTCGCCGTCGAGGATCTTGGCCTCTTGCTTGACCAGCCAGCGGTCCGCATCGGTCTGCGTCGCGAACGTCGTGTCAGCCGTGCGCATCAGACCGTCCGGGCCTCGGTAGCGGGCCTGGAAGCGGCCGGAGGGCAACTTGCGCACGGACCCGAAGCGGCGACGGCGCCCCTTGGAGTTCGCCATCAGGCCACCGCCTTCAGGCGCGAGGGACGGACCGTGATCGGCTCCACGGTGTGCTCCGTGATGTAGGCGTCCACGGCACTCTCCGGGATTCGGACGTGACGGCCGACCTTCACGAAGGTGATGCGCCGCTCGGCTATCAGGCGCCGGGGGAAGCGCGCGGAGGTGCCGAGCAGTTCGGCCACCTGATCGACGCTGAGGTATCGGTCCTTCATGCGGCGGCTCCTTCCAGGGCGAGTTGGTCGCGTAGGGCTTCGCGGGCGGTCTCGCGGTTGTGCTGGAGGTCGCGGGCGATGGTGGCGGCGAGGGCGGATTCGCCGGGGGTGTGGCCGTGGCCGGCGTACTGCCAGTCGGCCAGGACGAGGACGGTGTCCGGCTCGCGGTCGTCCAGGCCGAGGGCTTCGCGTTCCTGTGCGGCGCGGAAGTCGGCGCGGGCCTGGCGGAGTTCGCCGAGGGTGGTGGAGTAGCGGCGCGACTTGGAGGAGAAGTGGCCGCGAAAGCCGAGCATGTGAGCCCACGCCCACAGGCGCCGTTCGGGGTAGAGCGGATCGAGGTGCTTGCAGGCTTCGATGAGGCGGCGGGTGTGGTCGGGGATCTGGTGGCGGTCGAGTTCGGCGAGTTCGCCGATCCGGCGGTCGAGGGTGCCGGTGTTCTCCGCGGCTTTGGTGGCGTACTTCGCGACGTAGGAGGCGACCGCCTGCTCGGTGATGTCGGAGCCGTCCCCGAACGCCTTCACAGGGCGGACGTCGAGCTGAGTTCCCCACCGGAAGGTGCGCGCCGGCTGCGTGTCGACCGCGGGGGCGGAGACCGAGGTGTAGGAGTGCGCGGCGGCCGCGCGGATGGCGTCGGTGAGCAGGCCGACGCTCGCCCAGGACGGGGGCGGGGTGTCGGGGCCGTCCGCTCCGTCGAGGCGGATCACGGCGTGGAAGTGCAGGGCGCCGCGCTTTTGGAACTCGGCGACTTTGCCGTAGGAGAGCCGGGCCGACTCCTTCAACTCCCGCTGTGACAGGCCAGCGCGGGCAGCAAGTTCGCGGCGGAGCCGGTTGGTGAAGCGCTGCCACAGGTCGCCCGCGTGGTTGTTGAACAGGACGGCGCCCGCGTAGTCGTACGTCTCCAGATCGAGGGCCGTGCCGAGCGCGGGGTCGGCGGCGGGGTGACGGATGCCGCAACGACAGACGCCGCGGTCGGGACGGTTGTGGACGGGGCCGAAGGAGGGGGCGGTGAGGGTGGCGAAGACGCGGGGGTGGTCGCGGACGGTGGAGGGGATGTCGCGGCGGTCGTCTCCGGCCAGGCCCGAACGGATGAGGTGGTAGGTGTCGCCGGCGTACGTCCACGCGCAGGAGGGGCAGCGGGAGGCCCGCCGGTTGCCGCACGCGACCCGCAGCCGTCCGCCCGGCTCGGACTCGGTCGAGTAGTGGTGCAGGGTCTGGCCGGTGGTCTTGTCCTTGGTGAGGGTCCAGCCGGTGAGGTGGATGGGGTCGGCGCAGCCGCCGGTGCGGCGGATCTGTTCGTGCCAGCGGTCGAAGTCGTCGGCCGAGGCCACCCTCAGCAGGTCGCCGAGGGTGACGGGGTCGGTCAGGAGGTTCAGGGTCACAGGACCTCCAGGAGGGCGGTGGCGATCCACTGGGCGACGTTGGCGGGCACGGCGTTCCCGGCCTGTTTGGTCTGTTCGCCGCCGTGGCCGAGGACGGTGTAGTCGTCGGTGAAGCGCTGGGCGCGTAGGTGTTCACGCGGGGAGAGCATCCGGAAGTAGCAGTCCTCGACCTCGACCGGGTCGGGGACACGGTTGTCGGCGGCGAGGACGAGGGCGGCGGATTCGCGGGTGGCGATGGTGTGGAGCGGGGTGCCGGTCGTCGTAGGGCTGCCCTTGCGGTAGGGGATGACGAGTCCGTGGTGGTTGCCGCCGGCGGTGATGGAGGCGAGCGGGTCACCGATGGCGCGGGTGGTCGAGCCGCCCCCGCGGTGCTCGGTGATGAACGCGGCGGGCACCAGGAGGGCTTCGCTGTCGCGGGTGGTGCGGGTCCGCATGGGTGCGGTGACTGGGGACGCGGTGGTGTTCCAGCTCCCGCCGGCCGGGACGAGCAGCGGGGGTGTGGCGATGCCGTCGCCGATGCGGACCGTGCGGGTGGGCAGGGGTGCGGCGAGCGCGGGGAACGCGCGGCCGTCGCCCTGGTCGGCGTGGTTGACGGTGACCACGGACGGCACCCGGTGCTTGGTGAGGCCGAGGCGGATCTTGCGGAGGGTGGAGTCGGCGAGGGGGCCCCTGCCGTGGGCGGCGCGGTCGCCGATCCGGATGCCGGGGTCGTCCCAGTTGATCGCGGAGGCGGCGGGGCGTACGTAGGGTTCGACGATCTGGTGACGGCAGCGGGTGTTGGGGCAGCGGTAGTCGTACTGCTGCCGGTACTTCCCGATCGTGCGGCCGTTGCGCCAGGACTGCACGGCTTCCACGTCGCTCTCGCAGCCCGTGCACCAGGCGGGCGGACGCAGTCGCAGGTTCGGGGCGCGCATGCCGGTGCGGGTGAAGACGATGAAGATTCGGTCACGCCACTGCGGGGCGTGCGGGTTGTCGAGGGTCCCGACGTGGGCGGCGGTGACGGAGATGATCTGGTGGCGGAAGCCGAGGATCTCCATGCCGTGCAGCCACCAGGCGAACAGGGGCCAGGCGGTGGCGAAGCGGGGGACGTTCTCGCAGATGACGGCGTCGAAGTTGTGGACTTCGGCGGCGCGCAGGATGTCGTAGGCCGTCGCGCGGGTGCGTTCCCACGCGGCTGCCTGCATGGGGCCTTCCTGGAAGAGGTCCAGTTGCCCGGCGGAGAGCGGTGCCTTGGGGCGGCTGACGCCGTCGGCGGGGCTGCCCTCGGTGCAGATCGGGGAGCCGACCAGGACGCGGGCCTTGGGCAGGCGCCGCATGTCGTAGTGGTCGAGGTCGACGCAGAGGTGTTCGGCCTCGGGGAAGTTGGCGGCGTGGGTCTCGACCGCGCGGGACCAGTGGTTGGCGCCGAGGACGACGTCGAAGCCGGCGCGGCGGAATCCGTCCGAGTCGCCTCCGGCACCACAGAACAGGTGGATGGACGTGGGCCGGGAAGTGGCAGTGCGACGCATGACCGTCACCGCCCGGCCGGGGAGAGGACGGAACGGCGTGCGGTGAGCGTGCCGGTGCCGTGGCAGGCGGGGCACTGCGCGGTGATGGTCCGCAGGTGGCCGTTCCGGTCGCGGCCGCCGAGGGTGATGGCGGCGGAGGCGAAGCCGTCGCAGTTCGGGCAGATCCGGGACGGCGGGCGGGTGCGGTGCGTCATGCTGGGGGTTCCTTCCGGTTGCGAGATCGGGATGGGGCACGGCTCCCGGGCGGGCGAGACTTGGCGGTTGAGGCCACCCGGGGGCCGGTCAGCGCCGCTTGGAGTCCGCGTTGATGAGCGAGCGGATGACCAGGGCGCAGATGGCGACGGATGCGCCGGTGATGGCGACCGCGAGGAGCATCGAGACCAGGACGGCGCCGACGACCAGGACCACCGCGGTGCCGCTGCCGACGAGGGCGATGACGGCGCCGGGGGTGAGCTGCACGGCCGGCCGTGTCGGGACCGGAGCCGGGGAGACGAACGGGGCGGGAGCCGGGGTCTGCGGGGTGTGCTGGATGACGGCGGTCGGCTCGACGACCGCGGGCGGAGTCACGAAGCCGGTGGGCTGGGGCATGGCCGGGACCTTGGGGCGGAGCATGGCGGGGTTTCCTTTCGTGGGTGGTTACTTGACGGCGGTGTCGATGGCGGGGGCGAGCAGGCTGTCGGCGAGGAGGTAGCCGCCAAGGAGGAGGACGGCGACGAGCCACCAGGGCGGGCGGATGAGCTTCACGCCGAGCCAGCCGACGACGATCAGGGCGAACCAGAGCGGGACCTGCACGGGTGTCTCCTCAGCGGGCGGTGCAGCGGTGGGTGCGGGCGGCGAGCTGGGCGGCGGACTGACTGGAGTAGTCGGCGGACCAGCCGCAGCGGTCGTTGGTGCACACGGCGGCGTGTTTGGTGTGGCCGTGGCGGTCGCGGTGGGTGCCGATCTGCACGGGGCCGATCCGCATCACGGAGTGGAAGTGGTCGCGAGCGGGCATGACGGGTTCTCCCTTCGGGTCAGGTGAGTTGGGCGGCGATGGCGTCGGCGAGGTGCGGGGGGACGCCGAGTCGGGCGCGGAGTGTGTCGGTGTCGATCGGTGATCCGGTGCGGGTGTGGTGGTCGGCGGCGAGTTTGCGGGCGTGGTCGACCAGCGCAGTCGGGACCGGCGGACCAGCCGGAGCAGAAGCGGCGGGGGTGAGAGCGGGAGTGTCCTCGGCTGCGGGAAGCGGTGCCGGTTCGGGCTGCGGTTCGGGGGCGGATTCCCGATCGGCTTCCGGCGCCGGGGCCGAGACCGCGGGGGCCGGCGGATTCGGTTCCGGGTCGTTGGCGGTGTGGGAGTGGGCGAGGAGGGTGCCGCCGAGGAAGGCGAGGGCGGGCCATCCGGCGATGCCGAAGCGCAGCCAGGCCGGGGGGTGTGCGAGGTCGAGGAATCCGGCGGTGGCGACGTTGGCGCCGAGCGAGGCGACCAGGGCGATGAGGAACCAGGACCAGGCCAGCCGGGACGGACCGTCGCTCCGGAGTCGTCGCCAGGCGGCGACGAGGAGCAGGTCCACGGAGATGGGGTAGGCCCATCCTTTCCAGCCGGTTTGTCCGGCGGCGTCGGCGAGTTCGTGGAGGTGGGCGAAGGAGAGGGCTCCGGCGATGACGGCCTGAACGAGGACGGCGTCCACGCGGAACGCGGGGCGGGCCATCACGAGCCGCCGGGGTATTCGGGGCCGTCGGTGGGGTCGTAACCGGGCGGGAACATGCCCGGCGGGGGCTCGGGAAGCGACGCGGCGAGCGACGGGCCGATGGTGTCGATGAACGTGTCGTCGGCGCCGGGCGTGTCCGCGTAGAGGGCCAGGGCGCCGAGCATCAGCACGGTGCGGTGGAAGTCCTCGATGTGCTCACACATAGGGGGCGTTCCTTCCTTCCGGCATGGAGGGGGTAGGGACCCGGCGCGAGACGGTCGCGCCAGCCGGGCAGCAGGAGGGGTCAGGCGGTCGCGGGAGCAGCCTTGGCCAGCGGCTCGGAGGCCAGTGCCGGGGTGCCGGCGACGGGCCGGAACGGCGCGAGGGCGGGCAGGTCCGGGGTGCGGCCGGCGTGCTTGTTGCAGAGGTTCACGGCTTGGCGCAGCGTGGTGTGCGGCGCGCGGATACGGGCCCAGCCGCCGGAGGAGTCGCCGGTCACGGCGATGCCGGGGGTCTCGGTGGGGATCTGGATAGCGGCGAGGACCGCGTCGGGGGCGATGTCTCCGAAGGCCATGTTGGCGGAGGATTCGTCGTTGACGCGGTGGGCGGTGCGGCCGGTGAGCTGGGCCCGGAGCATGGTGATGCCCTTGCCTAGTTCGGAGCCGAAGCGCTGCCCGCAGATCTCCAGATAGATCCCAGCAGCCCGCCCGAGCTGGGCGAGGCGGACCAGGGCGGTGATGATGCGGTCCCGGCGCCTCTCCTCGTCCTTCGTGGCGAACAGGGCGAGTTCGGCGACCTCGTCGACCAGGACCACGATCGGGACCGGGCGCAGGTGGTCGGGGAGGTCCCAGATGTCTGCGGCGATCTCCGCATCCGGCACGTTCACCGTGATCCGCTGCTCGGCCCGGATCACCTGGTAGACGTCTTCCATGTGGGAGACGAGGGCTTCGAGGAGGTCGAGGGCGGCGTTGGGATTGTCGGCGAGCGCGGAGAACCGGCGAGCCAGCGGGAAGAGTTCCACGCCCTGCTTGCAGTCGATCCCGACCAGCGCGACATCCATCGGGGCGAGGCCGGCCACCAGGTTGCGCTGGTAGACGGACTTCCCCGACTCCGTGGCACCGAGCGTGAGCCCGTGCGGGACGGTCCGGTAGTCGCGGTAGTGCACCGCACCGTCCTCGCGTAGGGCGACCGGGACCCGCATCGGTGCCGGATCGGTCTTGGCGGGCATCTGGACCCGCTTGAGGACGTCGTATCCGGTCATCCGGACCTCGACGACCCCGGAGCGCAGTTCACGTGAGGTGACGCCGTACATGGCGAAGGAGTGGCGCAGCCGGTCGCAGGAGGCGGAGACGTCGAAGGCGTCTTGCCCGGGACGGAGCTTGAGCCGGAGCACCAGGCCGGTCCGGGTGGGCCGGAGGCGCAGGATGCGTGGCGCGCGGGATTCGGGGACGGGCCGGTTGGCGAGACGGGCCATGGCCAGGCGCCAGCGCGACGGCGGAACCGTGAGCCCGCAGGCGTCCATCACGGAGGTGTACTGGAACAGGACGCGCACCGCGGCGAAGGCGGCACCGAAGACCAGCCAGTACCAGGCGGGGCGCCGCCACCGCAGGACCAGCGCGGCAGCGATGACCACCACCAGCGCGACCGTTAACGCGGTCATGATCAGGCCGCCTTCGACGTCGAGCCGGCGGCGGCGAGCGAGGTGACGGCGACCGCGCGGAAGGCGATTCCGTGGCGCTTCTGGCCGTTGAACTCGTTCTCCCACGCCGAGGCGACCAGGCCCGTCAGGGCGACGGGGGTGCCCATGGCCAGGTCCTCGGAGACGCCCGGCTGGGGGACGGTGAGCTTGAGGATCTCCACCTCGTCCGGCGTGGAGAACATGACCTCCACCGTCATCAGCGTGACGCCGTCCTTGTCGAGGGCGATCTCACCGGTCCGGCGGTCCTTGACCTTCGGCTGCGGGGCCTTGGCGACCATCACGGTCGCGTTCGTGGTGTCGACGGGAATTTGGCGCACAGCGATTCACTCCTCTATAGAGGCTGGACTCCGTCACTCATGTACATGAGTGACATGAAGAAGAGTGCATGACTCCTGTACATGAGTCAACCCGCCGCGAAAAATAACTCGCGACGGGCTGGGGGGAGTTGAGTGCGCGTCAGTCGACTGCGGGGATCCGATATTCGAAAACGAACTGGTCAGCGGCCATGAGCGTGTCGCAGACCTCGACCACGCGACCCTCGGTCGTACGCGCCTCACGGATCAGATGAATCACGGGGGAGCCAGGGCTGAGAGCCAGCTCCGAGGACTCCGCCTTGGAGGCCGGCCGCCCTTGCAGCGTCTCGACGAACTCCTCGAACTCGTGCCCATGGTCTTCGAGTCGGGCATAGATGCCGCCACCGCCGGGGTTCTCGGCGAACAGCTCGGGGATGTCCTTCACGACGTCCCACGGGAGGTACGACGTCGCCGTCTCGACGGGCGTGCCGTTGCGGAAGTAGAGGCGTCGCCGGGCGAGCACCTGAGTGCCGGCGGGGACCCCCAACCGCTCCGCGGCATCCTCGGGGGCCTCCATCGGGCCGATGTAGAGGACGCTCACCTTGGCCGTGGCGCCGGACTGCGCGGACTCGGCGAGATAGGCAGCTTTGCCACCCTGCCGAAGTGATCGCCGGAAGCGGTCGGAGGACCGATGGCGCACGGGCGGCCGATCCTTCACGATCGATCCCTTGCCGTGCCGTGTCTCGACCAGCCCGCTCGCACGCACCTCGACCATGGCCTTGCGGATCGTGCCGCCTGATACGCCGTAGCGGTCGACCAGCTCGGACTCGCTGGGCACCATGTCGCCGGGCTTGATGACACCGGCCCGAATCTGCTGCACGATCTCGTCGGCGATCTGTACGTAGCGAGGTACGGACCGCTCACCTCCTACTGCTGTTCCCATAGTCCTTCTCTTCCTCCTATGCTCCTGCACATGAGTAACAGTGCCCATGAAGGCGAGTCAACGCCGCTCCACTCCGTGTCCGTAGCCGGAGTGGTGATTGGTGAGGACGGCCGACTCTTGGCGATCCGCCGCGCGGACAACGGCACTTGGGAACTTCCCGGTGGCGTACTGGAACTCAACGAGACCCCCGAAGCCGGCGTCGCCCGCGAAGTCCTTGAGGAGACCGGCATCCACGTCGAGGTAGACCAGCTCACCGGGGTGTACAAGAACACCACCCGGGGGATCGTCGCCCTGGTCTTCCGCTGCAAGCCCTCCGGCGGCACCGAGCGCACCTCCAGCGAATCAACCGCGGTCGACTGGCTCACGCCCGAAGAGGTCAGCGAGCGCATGGCCGAGGTCTTCGCAGTCCGGCTCCTGGACGCCTTGGACGGCAACGGGCCTCACGTGCGCAGCCACGACGGCAAGAGCCTCATCACGGCGCGGTAGAACTTTCCCTACTTCATCAAGGCCCGCGCACGGCGCGGGTGCGCGCCGCCTTGTCGGCGGGGCCGCCGCCCTGTCTTCGCCAGCGGCGGCCCCGCCCGGCGGCGCGCTAGCGAGCTGCGGGCGTGAAGTGGGGGGACACCCTCTGTGGCTGGGGCGGTCGGCTCCACGGCTTTAGGCAGCCACCATGGGGCGAGCCTCGAAGATCATGGCCCCAACGTCGTGCTTTAGCGGGCAGGTCCACAGACTGCCCGACTCGCCGGAAGCTTACGGGGCCATGATCACTCGCCCCATGGCAGCTCCCGCCCAAAGCCGCTCCGCCGACCTCGAGGGACACGGCTCGCTCGAGTGCTATCAGCAGCAAACATATAGATACGGCGGGAAGCGCACGCTACGCTGAGTATCGAATTACAACCAAGGAGCAACGCGTGACTGAGGATCAGACGCTGTTCGACGACGACGCCGACGAGGACGTTACGGGGGACCAACGAGAGCCCTTGAATCTCGCTAACCGCGAACGGCGACTCGTCACGCAACCGTACGATCTCTCCGTAGGCACCTTGGTTGATGACATCAAGAAAGACCGCCTGCTCCTCAACATCGAATATCAGCGCCAGTACGTGTGGGATAGGGCAAAAGCGAGCAGGCTAATCGAAAGCCTGCTCCTCAATATTCCTGTACCTGTGTGCTATTTTGCCGAAAACGAAGATGGCGCGTACGAAGTTATTGATGGGTTGCAGCGCATTACGACGATCAGTAACTACCTCGAGGGGGATTTCGAACTTAAAGGGATCCCGGTTCTTTCGGAGCTAGAAGGGAAGTTCTTCTCTGACTTGACAGTGCGAGATCAACGACGACTTAGCGGCAGGACCATCCGTTGCATTGTAATCACGGAGGATTCCGATCCAGACATCAAGTTCGACGTCTTCGAGCGTCTGAACACTGGATCCGCTCGCCTCGGTTCTCAGGAACTCAGGAATTGCATCTACAGAGGCGACCTAAACGACTTCTTGAGGCGCACGGCAGAACTTCCGTATTTCACAGGAATCCTCAGCGGCATCCGAAATCGACGGATGGAGTTTGAAGAGCTGGTTCTGCGCTTCTTCTCGCTCTATGAAACCATTGCCGACTACCGGCCTCCCCTCCGGCAGCTACTTAATAGCTACATGCGGGAAAATCGGGCAGGCGTTCCATCGAAAGCAGAAATGGACGTTTTCGCTGACGTGTGCCGCACGGTTGCCGAAGTATTCGGGGAATCCGCCTTCAGGCTTCCTGCGCCTAACGGCAGGCCCGCTCCGGGCATGAACAAGGCACTCTTTGATGCAATCATGATCCCCTTTGCTCACGCGGACCGCGAAGCGATCCGTGCTAAGCCAAACGAAGTACGGGAGTTGCGGGAAGAGCTTCTACGGGACGAGAATTTTCTCTTCTCTATCGGTCGCGCCACCGCCGACCGGTCCCGAGTGCACTATCGGGTTTCCAGGTTTGCTAAGGGCTTGGCTGATCTCGGAATTTCATGCTCTCTGCATGAAGAGCTTGAGAGTGCATGATAAATGTCGACCAAGCTTGCCGCGTACGAGGATTTTGTCAATAGCACGGCAGAACTCAATCTCTTGTTGGCGGTACGACCCCACTCGCCTCTTGTTCCTAGGGCCGACGAGGCCATCCAATTGGAGAATGCAGTACACCGCGCTTGTCTGGTCCTCCTAGTTGCACACTTTGAGGGATTCGCAAAGGGAGCGCTCAGCGAGTATGTCGACGAGGTCTGCGCAGTGCGCCCGCCCGCACGCAAGATGCCTCCAGCATTCCTGGAGCTGTTCACCCGAGACAGGATTCAGGAGATTGCATCATTGCCGCCTGGCGTAGATCGAGTGCACAGAACAAGGCGGCTCTTTACAGCCTTCTCGGCCTTGTGGGACCAAGAACGCACTATTGACCCACAGGTAATTTCCTCAAAGATCCTGTCGCGTCAGATGACGAGCCTGAAACCCGATGTCTTGCGCGAATCATTCGCGCTGATCGGGATCGACGACATCATCGATAGTGCGACATCGCATCTGCAGGGCTCCGGGTTGAGTGTTCGCGTCGACATAAAGCTAGAAGAGATCGTGAACAAAAGGAATCTGATTGCACACGGAGACTATTCCGTTAAGCCTACTTCAGCAGATTTGGAAGATTACGTTCAATTCTTCATGGCTGTTGGTGATGCGTTTTCAACATGTGTGGTGCGGGCGATTGAGGAAGCGTGCACGCTCAGACCACCTGTTTGAGTCCATCAGTTGCTGGGGCCACGGACGCGGAGTGCTGCTGCCACGTGGCATCCTCTGGAGCAATCGGCATCGCACAGGTGAGAAGTGCCGGCCCCAGGTTGAGGGCCCACCCACTTGCTTCGGGACGAAGCGGTCCTCGTGCCACAGGCGTGCCACATCGTGCGGTCAACCACGGTCAACGACGGCTCGCCACAGTCAAGATGCACCGTTCACCCGGGCCGCCGCTACAGCCGTAGTGACCTGGACGGACATGCCGATGACCACGACCGCCCTTACAAGGCGGTGCTCACCAAGCCTCGGGGCGATGGGCCAAGTAGGGTCCCCCGGGTGACTGTTTCTCCTGAGCACGTCGACAGCAGAGAGGCCCTGGCCGCCTTCGTTTGCTCGTTGCAGCGCAGCCACGCCGAGGACGGAAGCTCATGGGAGAACGCGGACCTCCCGAGCTTCTTGGAGGCTTTGGCGGCATGGGTCGATGACGCCGACGGCTGGTACGGCAATGCCAGCCGCGAGCTGCCGGTCAGTGGCGACTGGACCTTCTTCGCACGAGCTCTGCAGGCCGCGACCATCTACGAGTAATCCGCGCTGTGGCGAACGAACCAGGGCGACGGCAAGCTCTCTTGCTAGGCCGGCGGCCCCTCGGCATCCCTGCGGCTGGACACGACGTGCCGTGCGATCGTGGACAAGGCCAGCTCGCGATCCTCGTCAACCACAAGCCAACCCTTGCCCAGGAGCGCTTGCAGCACTGGGCGAACCTCTTCACCCAGTTCCTTCGCCAAGTCGTCATCCGTGGGGGAGAGGCCATCCTGGACGAGGCTCGCCACGTGGAACACGACGGCTTCCTCCCCTGCGGTGATGTTGAAGTCCATGACGTGAAGGTATGCGAGCCCCTTGGCCGCGACATGCCGAGGGCCCTGTCGTCACGGCCCGGCCGTCACAGATTGCTCTGGTCGACGGCAGCGACAGCGTGGCTGAGGCTCGTGGGGGCGGAGCGAGGCATACGCGTGCGTGGTCGGTTGCCGCGCCCGCCGTCGTGGCTGACTGTTTTCGGCTGAGGCTCAGACGGCGCGCATCGACGGTGCCAGCTGTCAATCACGCGTGGCAAAGCCGGGCCGCGTCTGGATGGGCGGGACGGCCACGGGTTGGCCGTGGACGATCGCCCCACGCCGCCTCGCCGACACCTTCCAGCGCAGAGCCCACCATGCCGAGCCGCCGCCGGCCGCCGCACCCGCCGATGTTCACCCGGCTCTTGTTCTCGTTCTTCGCCCCGCTCGCCACGAGCACGCCTATGCGGATGGCGACCTGGCTGCTGCTGCCGCCCGGCACACCGGCGGGCACCTGGACGACCCTGCTCCTTCAGACCGCCGGCACCGCGGCCTACGCCTGCGCGCGACCGAGGTGGTAGGCGGTCCGGGCCCCCGGATCGATCCAGGGGCCCGGCAGGGTGAGCTGGATCAGCGGACGTCGACGAAGTCGCCACTGGAGGTGGCGGTCGCGGTGGTGGACGTAGCGGTGAAGGCGTACCTCCAGTAGCCGTCCGTCGATGCCTTCACCGTGGTCTTCAGGCCTCCCGTGCTGCTGGTGGAGACCGTCTTCACCGTCGTGTACGCGGACGCCCCCTTCTTGCGGAACTGGAGCATCACCTTCTGTCCGACGTATCCGTGGTAGCCGCCGAGCGTCTCCCAGTCCGCGCGGGAGAGCTTGCCCGTGATGGTGATCGTCTTGCCCTTAGTCACCGGCTCGGGAGACGCGTCGGCCGTCACCGTCGCGTCGCGCAGCACGGACGGCGACTTGGCCGCGTGCAGATCCACGTGCCCCGTGCCGTCCGCGGACTCGGCCCAGACGGCGGCTTTCCAGGTACCGGCGAGGGAGTTGCGGCCGAGGGTCCAGCGGGGCTGGATGTAGGCAAACTCCGTCTCGCAGGTGGAGGTGGTCGCGTTCGTCTTGGTACAGGTCGCCGTCCAGGTGCCGTAGAGGATGGCGTCGGGGCTGGCGTACGACCCCCGGTAGAGGTACATGTCGCCGTTCGCGATTCCCGACGGGTCGGTCGCGGTGAACTTCGCCTGGAAATACTGGAGCGGCTGGTCGGTCAGCTCCACCGGCTTTCCGCCGTTCACCACGACGTTCGAGATACGGGTCGCGCCCACCGTCTCGTCGCTCGGCGTGGCCGGGCCCCCGAACGCCCGCACGATGGTGCGGCGGAGGCTGCCGCCCCCGTCGTCGTCGGCGGTGACGCGCAGGGTGACGAAGGAAGCGGTGGCGGGTACGTCCAGGGTGGCGGAGCCGTCGGCCGCGACGGGCAGGTCGGTCCAGCTCGTGCCGTCGTCCGTGGAGTACGCGAGGCCCGTGACCTTGGTGTTCGCCTCGGCCGCGGCAGTGTTGCGGGTGCTCGCGCTCGCGTCGATCCGGACCGTCCCGGCAGCCGCACGGCCCAGGCTGTCAAGCCCCGAGACCTTCAGCCGGGCATCGATCAACGGGAGTTCCCTGCCCTCCGCGTAACCCGAGCGGAACGTCCACTCGTTGCGCACGTCCGTAGACAACGAGGAGTAAGGGACGCGGCGGTGCACGGTCTGGTCGAGGGCGTACACCCTCTCGAATGACGGCAGGCTCGACGACATCAGACCGTGGGAGCTGTCGAGTCCCGAAGCTTGGGCATAGGTGACGCCGTCCGACGTCAGCTTGTAGGAACTGGTCGCGCGGAAGTCGGAGCCCGAGTGGCCCGCGACGTCACCGAAGGCGTTTCCCTCGTACAGCGAGATCTTCCCGTAGTACCGCTGCGAGCCCATCCACTGGCCGCGCACCGGCTGGAGCGGGGCCGCGCCCAGGACCTCGCCCGCGCTGGTCCCGGCAGGCAGGGTGCGATCGGGAAGGTTCAGGTTCAGTTCGCCAGTGCCGTAGTTCAGGAGGCGGCTGTAGGTGACGCCCGGGGTGGCGTACTCGGTGAGGGAACCGGCGGCCGGCACCGAGCCGCCGATGAACACCCCCGTCCACTCACCGAAAGAAGGGGAGCTCTGCAGGTACGCGGTGGTGCGGGTGCCCGGGGCGTTGACCTTCGTGACGGTCTTCGCCAGGGCGGAGGTACGGACCGCGGTGACGGGCGAGGTGGGCACCGTCGTGGTGTAGCTGTGCGTGAGGTCGTAGCGGTAGGGGCTCGGAACGCTTGCGGAGGAGCCCTTCTTGCCGAGCACTTCGTGCAGTCGCAGCGAGACACCGGGCACCGAGAACGGGGTGACATACACCTTTTCGGGCCCGCCGCCGGCGAAGCCCGCCAGGTCGCCGCCCGGGACGCTGATCCACACGGCAGAGGAGTCCCGGGTGGCGGTGGTGTCGTCGGTGCGGATCGCGGTCTCCTTCGCCGCGCTCTGGTCGAAAGTGACCGTGGTGGCGGCCGAACCGACGGTAAAGGTACGAGTGAGCAGGTAGCTCGGCTCCAGCCAGTCGTTGTGCAACGCCACCGAGAAGTAGTCGCCCGGCGGCAGCTTCACGCTCGCCGTGCCGCCTGCGGTGTCACTGTTGACGGCGTACGACGTCCAGGTCTTGCGGTTCCAGACGTAGAAGAGCTTGGATCTGACGTCGGCGTGCGTGATGCTCAGTTTCACCGTATACGTCGACGCGGTGGCGGTCGCCGTCCTGAGACCGCTGCGCACGGTACCCGTCGCAGTCAGCGGAAGCTTCGCACCCGTACGGTCTGCCGCGGACTTCCCTGTCGGCCGTACGGACAGCGTGCCGTTCATGGCGGCGACCGAGTAGCGGGCCGGGTGACCCCCGGAGCCTCCCGGGTCCGCCCTGACCCGGAGGTTCCGCCCGTCGACGAGTTCGACGCGGCTACCGTCTCCCAACTCGGCACTCGACGCGCTGCGGTGTGCCGGGTCCTGTACCGAGGAGACCAGGCCTACCGTGGCGAGTTCGCCCTCCGCGGCACTCGCCACGGGTGCGAGCAGCACTGAGGCCGCGACCAACGCCCCGCTCGCTCCCACCACAGCGGGTCTTCGGATCCGCCCACCCCAAAATCCGGACATCAGTTGCTTCCCGCCCCTTTCCTTTGAAAACCAACTCCCGGCTCATCCAACACAGGAGTCGATCAGCTCACTCTAAGGTGAAGTGCAAAAACTTGCGTTCGATCGCTGCCACCCACTCACTCAGCGTGGCGCATACGGCGTGGTGGGGGAATCGTGGCAGCACTGACCTGGGGCATCGTGGGCATCGGCGCCCTCTTCATCGTCGCGGCCATGTATTGACGCTTCATGGAACAAGAACGGGTACGCCGCGGAGCAGACGCCTTTCGCTTCCGCCTCTTCCGAGTCTGGCTTCCCCTCGGCTTCGGTGTCGCAGCACTGGGCAAGCTCCCCCGAGCTCTCAGCGCCCCGTTCCCGATCGTGGCCCTGTCCGAAGTGTTGAGCCTCGTGCCGACCGTCATCATCGTTGGGCTGGGACTGATGGCTGCCAGAAAGCCACGCCCGGGAGCTCGCACCACAACCGCACCAGATCCAGCGGGGAACAGCGGGGAACCAAGGTGAACGCGGCCCATTCCAACGAGGCCGCAGACGCGCCGTCCGCCCAGGTCAGCGCCCGAACCAGCCCCGAATGCCCACAGCTTCCCAAGCTGATGTGCTCCGCCCGGTCCTCGCACTGGCGTCTTGGTCCTCACCGTGATGGGGGGACCGTTCAGCGTGGCGTTGCGCCAGCCCCGGCCCTGTGGCGGCACTCTGGCACCCATCAAAGGCCAGCTGAGGAGATAGGCCCGTGACGAAGTTCGACGAAGTTCGACCAAGTACGGACGGCAGAGCTGCCAACCGGCAACGCGCAGTTGGTGCTGAGTCCTGAACACCTTCTCAACGTCCCTCTGCCCGATCTTCTCGCGGAGCTGGACGTCACGCTCGATGAGTCTTCGATCACCGACCCAAGCTTCACAGGCGCTGCGGTGGTCACCCGGGATCGTGTGATCCTCTCAATGAGGCCAGGCCAACCGGACTGCGAGCGCGATGCCGTTGCACGTGCTCTGTTGGGACACGTTCTCGACGTGCCGTTGTCGCCGTTGCCTGAGCCGTACCGCATGAGCGAGGTATAGGCCGGTCGGCCGTCCCGGGGTCGTCTCTGGGCCGTCCGAGGCTGACCGACAGCGGCCAAGGACGACCAACGGCGACCGCCAGGCGCCCGAGCCCACTGCCTCTGAGCAGCGAAAACGCAGGCCCTCAAGATCTCCGGCAAGACCCAGGGCAAGAAGAAGTAGCCTCGCGATCACGCCTGCCACCTGTGCGTACGGCGCGGATGGCAGGCATGGTGGCGTCTCGGGATCTGCCTCCCTGGAGGCTTGGCCCATGTGCGCTTGCGGTCTGCGGTGTGCCCCGGGGCGTCGTGCAGGTGGTCCGGTCCTCCGCGATGTTGGTCGCGCTGGGGTTGGTGACTGACATACAGGTGGACAATCAGCCAAGTTGGCGTGAACGCAGTACGCTCCCGCTATCTATCGTGGTGCCTGCGGCGGGGGCTCGACCGGCAGGCCTGATTTTCCTGGGGACTACATGCGCTCAATCGCCATAGGTGCCGCTCTGTCCGGCGCCCTGGCACTCGCCGTCGCAAGCGCTCCAACGGCTCAGGCCGACGAGTCGTGGGGTGGCGACACAACGATCACCAGCGTCACGGTCAACGGTGGCAAGCCCATCGTGGTCGGCATCTACAACACGGTCACCTTCTCGGCCTCGGTGACCGCCACCGATCCGGACGGCATCGATACGGCCCGCGTGTTCGTGTGGCACGGCGGCCCCAAGGAAGAAGACACGGACATGACGGTGCCGTTCCGCCGTCCCACGTGCACAGCCGTCGACGCCACGACGAAGACCTGCGTTGTCCCCTTCACCCTCAACCCCCGCGACCTGGAGAAGAACTCTTGGTCCGGGCAGTGGAAAGTCGGCGTCGACGCCTTCGACAAGGGCAACGGCGGCATCTCCCTAGATGCCTACAAGTACACGAACATCCAGCGCTACTCGAAGCTCAGCGTCAACGCTTCACCGGAGCCGGTCGCCAAGGGCAAGACCATCACTGTCACGGGCAAACTGACCCGCGCCAACTGGGAGTCCCACGACTACCGTGGCTACACCAATCAGCCGGTCAAGCTGCAGTTCCGCAAAGCGGGAACAGACACCTACACGACGGTCAAAACCGTGTACACCAACAGCACCGGCAACCTGAAGGCCACTGCGACAGCTGCCAGCGACGGCTACTGGCGCTACTACTTCTCCGGCACCAGCACGACCGCGACGGTCAAGACCGCCGGGGACTACGTGGACGTGCGGTAGACAGAGATATTACGCATTGATCTAGCCCCCACCAACGGGTTCTCCGTTGCTGGGGAGCTAGATCAGTGCTAGGGCCGTCAGCTGCTTGGCATGGCCGTCACCCAGCTGCCGCAGCTGTTTCGCTGACATCCCACGCTGACATCAACGAGCCCGGACGGCGGCATACGGCAGTATCCGACAATGGCACCCGCGCACAGGTTGGACAGCAGCCACGCAGGCGCGGGATCGAACTCCTAATACGGTGCTCTGAGAGAGCCGATGCCTCCATCACCTGCGGTCGCTACGCTCGGACTCGTGAGCGATGCCGCCCGAGTGCTAGCGAACCACCGAGCCCACGTTGTACCTGTGGTGCTGGCTCTGGCCAATCCGCCGTGGCAGCGGAATGTGTGGCTCGATCCGGCAGCGTTCGAAGGCCTGGCCCATGTCTTCCACACGCTCTTCGACGACTTCTGCGACGCCGACGAGCCAGAGCGGTACCTCGGCGTCAGCCTACGAAGTGACGAAGAGGTCGGTCTGATGAGAGAACTCGGTGCCGCACTCAACGCCGCGGCTGCCGAGGCGCCCCACGACACCGACGCGGAGTATCTCCGGGCATCTGCCTGGCCAGAGGTCGTGGCCATCGCCGGACGTCTCGCTCAAGTCATGGTCGCGAACGACCTAAGGGAACTCGCCGTACTGCTTGGCGACGCAGCCGTGCCAGACCCGTGCCAGATCGGGCGGGGAACCACGGGGAACAGCGGGGAGGAGGCCGGCCGAGACTCAGGCTCCGACAGGGCATCGCCACAGGTCGGTTCGGCCACCTCCCGTAAACTCCCTTAGCTCCCGAAGCTCAGGACATCCGCTGCCCGGGAGGCGGGGTTTCGTCGGCTCTTTGGGACCTTCTCTTCGCTCGGCATCGACTACCTGGTCTTGAATTCGACCTTTCCGGTGCTCATGCGGAAGTTCCCGTTGGAGTACAGCGTGGGGCGCGCCTCGACGTGGTTGCCGCTGTATTTCTCCACGTGCCGGATCTGGGCACCGCCGGGAACTGTGAAGTCGATCAAAGCAATGGCGACCCAGTAGGACAAGTTGCGGTTGTTGAACAGCGGCACCGTCACTGTGGAGCCCCGGCCGTCGGTGACGACTGCCCGAGCCCCATACGACTTGAACGAACCGGCGCCATTCTCTACCGCGCTGTAGGCACACAAGAGGACGTAGCCCTGTAGGTCGGGGCGACGGATGGTGATGGTCTCGCGGCCGGGCACCCGGGAGTCACCGGCGAGGGCGATGTAGGGCATGGCAAAGGGCGATCCGAGCTGCCGGTAGTAGACGACCTGATCAGATTTGTTCGGGCGCTTACCGGGAGGAGTAACGAGACTTCCGGGAACGTAGAGGGCATACAGGTCGAGGTCGGCGCCGGCTCGTCGCCGAGCTGCGCTTCCGCCGTTCCACTCCAACGTGGCCGTCACGACAAGGCTTGGGTCGTCCTTGCGCATGTCAATGGTCGCCTGGCCGGCCTTGGTGAGGGCGACTTTGCCCAGCGGTACGGGTGGGCGAGACGGCGTCATCTGGCGGACTGGTGGGGCCGCTGTTGGCATGTGCGGCGCGTAGGTGGGCGGCGGCGGTACGGCAGGCGTGCGCCGGGTCTGTGCAGCCCTCACGGCGCGTGAGTCCTGAGACGGGGATGGCCCCGGATCGTCCACGACGATACCGAAGTCGGAAGCCAGCCCTGCCAGCCCTGTATCCCACCCCTGGCCTACTGCTCTGGTCTTCCACCCGCCTGCACGTCTGTAGAGCTCAATCAGGATCACCACCGTCTCCCGATGCGTGAGCGGCGGCGGCAGAAAGGCGAACCGGGCGCTCCCGCAGTCGACGACTGCGTGCGGGGTGTTACTCGCATCGAAGTGAGTGACACGCAGTTCGGGGTCGATGCTGGCGACGACCGCAATGCGGTCGACCGTGGTGGGGACCGCTGCCAGGTCCGCGACGATCGTTTGCTTTTCTTGTACGACCCCGTCCTGTGCCGGGTGGTTGTAGAAGACAAGATCGTCATCGCCCCGGACTTTGCCGTCCTGCCCGAGTAGAACGGCAGAGACGTCGATGCCCGTCGTGGGCGAGGTGAGGGTGACGCGGCAGACCGCTGTGGACAGAGCTGCATTGGCGCCTTTGGCAAGAGTGTTCGTCATGGGTGCCCTCTCACGATGGTGCGTACATCGTGATGTCTCCGACCGGGCTGTGTACGACAAACGCGGATGTCGGGTGATTAAGGCATGGCTGGGTCGATCATTTTTGGGGAGGGGCAGAGCGTGCACTGACGGCTCGGCTACAGCAGGGCGCCCCGGCACTCTTACGTGACAGAACACTGACGATCCGACCACATGTTCCTTGACAGTCCCGAGCAGCAGTCGAAGGGCCGTGCGAGGTGGTTCGACAGTGACGTGCGGCGACAACCCGTGACAGGTCAGCTACCAGGGCACCCGGTGAACGGGCAGGTCACAGCCCCTGATCGAAGGGGTTTCCTTCCAGGGTCGGCTGCCCGTCAGGCGAGATGTGGTGTCTCTCGTTGTGGGCGTGGGAATGCACCATTTTATATTTCGACGGGATCGTATGTGCCGTCGTGGAACTTGAAGGGGTTCACCTCGGTGTCGTGTACGTCGCGTATGTAGCCGCCGTAGCCTCGTTCCGCGACGTGAGGAGCGATCAGCTCGAGCAGTGCGTCAAGGTGGAGCGTGAGGTCATCTACCCAGTAGATGCGCACGAAGAGTTCCCATTCGTACCGCGTCCCCGATGATGTGAACTCCAGTACCGAACGGCGCAGGGACGCGATGTCGCCGCCGGGGAGTCGGCTCTGGCCCGGGAGGAGCAACGGGTACGGATGTCGTCCGGGTCCAGGCCTTCCGGATTTTTGACGTTGTCGTCCATGCCCATATGCCAACGCAGGGCCGCCAGAACCGAGGCAGGCGTGTCATCGTGCAGGAAGGTGGAGAAGACAAGTTCGTAGTGGTCGCTCATGGCCCGCATTCTGTTCGACTGCACTGACATCGCACTGTCGTCGGTAACAGGTCCCGAGCCGGACGCGTGGCCGTTTGTACAGGGAACCACGTGGAACACCGGGGGTTGATGCCTCGAACCGCCTATGCCTACCAAGCCGAGAGCCCTGTGGCCGAGTGTCGTCGGTTGATTCGCAGAGCACGTGCAGTTCTTCACCTCTGGGTGTACCTGGCACGGTGCATCCGTTGAAGCTGACCAGTGCAGAAGGGGGAAGAGTCAGGGGTGTTCGGCTCTTCCCCATGTGCGGGAGATCGGAACGTTGCTGCCGGCGACCGCCCATGCCGATTGTCCTCTCAGGAGCGGTGAGCGTTCACCTCCCGAAGCTGACCGCGGCTGGTCGCAATGCGGAGGACGTCCCGCAGAGCTCCGGCCATTTCCTTCGCCAAGAGCCGCAGGTCTTCAGGGGTTGCCTGCTCCTCGGTGAGGGATTCCACCTGGTCCAGCAGTTCAGCCGCCGAGCCGAGCTGTATCGATTCGATGTTGTCCGCCAGGCGGGACATGAAGCCGTCCCTGTCGTCCGTGCTCAGGTAGCACGGCTTGCCCTCGGGCCCCGTCCACGGGAGAAGTCGTAATTCGTCCTGCGCCGTCATCCGTGCTTCAGCCTCTCGTTGAGTACGTGGTGGGTAGTGAAAATTGCCTCGACGCGGTCTCCGGGGAACACCAGGAGTGCGGCTTCGAGGACGTGGCCGGCGGTGTCGGCGGCTACTCGGGTGATCGCGAGTACTGCCAGGCCCGGGTTGATCCGGAGAGCGGAAGCCTCATCTGGCGTCGGGAGGCGGGCGGAGACTGTCTCGCGGACCTCCGCCGACAGGGCGCTCAGAACGGCAAAACTCGCTTCTGCACGCACGTAGGAAGCGCCGTTGTCGAGTACTTCAGTGGGTTCCGGTCCGCGGGGGACGTAGATGCGGGCCAGGCTGTGCGGGGAGTCTCCCTCGTAGCTGACGCTGAGGTATTCGGTCAGCGGGCTGCCGTTGGGGAGGCGTAGCAGGGCTGCCAGATGTCCGTGAGCTTCGATCGCGGTGGCCTGGTCGGTGACGCGCAGAGCCGTTTCGGCCGCCGTCCACGGGTCCAGCGTTCCCCAGCCTCCGACGTATGTGATCTTGCGGGGGCGGTGGCGGACGTAGTTGCCCTTGCCGTGGATCTTCTCGACCAGGCCTTCCCCTTGCAGTAGCGCGAGGGCGCTGCGCAGGGTCGCTGTGCTGACCGTGTATCGGTCGGCCAGCCCGGATTCGGATGGGAGGCGTTCGCCGGGCTTGATGCGGCCGGTCGTGATCTGGCGCCGGAGGTCGTCGGCGATGTCGTGGTGGCGGGCAGGCATGGTCCGGGTCACCGCCTTCTCGACATGCGTACGGCGAGTAGCCGGGTCCGTGTGTGCATGGTCAGCAACTCGCCTGACTCGAAGAGCAGTTGTTTGGCTCCTTGGGGCAGCTGGAAAAGGTCTCTCACTCTGTACGCGTGACCGCCGATCTGGATGACGTCGCCGCGTTGCACGGTCGTCGAGGTGATCTCGACTTGGGAGACCAGCGCGCCGCTGGGCGTTCAGTCCCTCACTGCTGCACCTCCGTGGGTGCGGGCCGGCTGGGCGTCGAGTGGCACGGGCAGGCGCACGCCTCGTACACCACCGGTACATCCACCGGTGCCGCGTCGGGGGAGGACTCCGAGCAGGCGTGGTGTGTGCCGAGCCGGCACGCGGTCGACCGGTAGGGGATGGGTGAAGTGTCCGTGATTCGGGGGCGCTGGTGGGCGGGCATCATCGGCCTCCCGCGAGGAGCGACCAGGCCGCGGGTGGCAGATGGGGGGCCACGATCATCGAATGCCGTGGGCGTCTGCGCTCCTCCCAGGCCAGGACGTACGGTCGAACGAGGAGGATGTCCGGCCCCGTTGGCGAGTCCATGCGGTGGGGGCGGCCGGGGTGTTGCCGCAGGATGGCCGCGGCCTCGGCAACTGGCGCCGAGCGGGCGCGGGCACCCGTCGGTCCCGTGGAGGCTAAGGCGCGGCGGTGCCGGTCCTTGGGGGAGTGGTGCCTTCTGGTGAGTGAGAGGGCGCGGCGGATGCGGTTGAGCACGGGTTTCAGCTCCTATCGCTGATGGCTGGGTCCCCCGACATCGCCCGTCGCGGGGGCCGTTTTGCGTACGACCGCCCAGAGGGTGCGGCCGTTCAGGCTGGTGGCGAAGAGGCCGAATCGATCTGCCTCGGCCACCACTTCCAGGACCTCCCGCCATGAGTCCGCGGAGAGCTCTTCCGGCACCTCCGCTTCGATCGAGGTGTGCCGGTCGTGTTCCTCCAGGCGCGTGGGGAGCCCAGCGGCGGACAGTCGTGCGGCGATGGCGGCCGCGCTTACTCCCGAAGCGGGCACAGGGCAGCCTCCGTCACCGGCGATCACTTTGAGTAAAGCTAGTTAACTAGATTAGGGCTAGTGGACTAGATTTTCTACATGCCTGAGCAGCCGCCGTATCTCCGTATCGCCGACGAACTCCGGCGGCGCATCGCGGAGCACGTCTGGGAGCCGGGGGATCGCCTCCCCTCCCGTTCCCAGATCGGCCAGGAGTGCGGCGTGGGCGAGAACGTGGTGCGCCGGGCGCAGGAGTTGCTGATCTCCCAGGGCGTGTTGGAGGGCCGGGCCGGTTCGGGGACGTACGTGGCCGAACCGCGGCAGCGGGTGCGGGTCGTCCGTTCGTCAGCGCGCGAGCAGCCGGACGGGTCACCGTTCCGTACGGATATGAAGGCAGTCGGCAGGCAGGGTGACTGGGAGAGCCGGACCGACGCCAAGGTGCCGGCGCCCGAGGAGATCGCGCAGCGTCTCGGTATCGCGGACGGCGACCTGTGCGTCCGGACGACGTACGAGTTCCTGGCCGATGGCAGGCCGGTGCAGCTGTCGACGAGTTGGGAGCCCTACGACCTCACCGCCGGCACTCTCGTCGTTCTCCCGGAGGGCGGGCCGCATGCCGGAGCGGGTGTCGTGAACCGGATGGCCGCCATCGGTGTCACCGTCAGCCATGCCGTGGAGCAGCCGGAGCCGCGGCAGGCGACCGCCGAGGAGGCGTCCCTGCTCGGCATCCAGAAGGCCGCGCTTGTCACGCACATCCGGCGGACGTACTACAGCGACCAGGGGCGACCGGTCGAGACGGCGGACATCGTTGTGCCCGCTGCGCACTGCGAGATCGTTTACGAGATCCCGATCAACCGGTAGCCGGCACATGTAGGACGACAACTGAACTGGCGGCTGCCGATCAGCCCGGACTCAGCTCTCCTCGTCCTCGATCATGCCGATGTCGAGGGGGAACGACTTCAGGAAGTCACGTACCGCAGGTTCCTGCTCCGCTTCGGCCAAGTCTGTGATCACTTGCAGGAATCGGCGGCGTTGATCGGACGGTAGTTGCAGCAGCGCCCAGCCAATGGTTTCCATCATCTTCACCGCGGAGTCGGGGTTCACTTCGTCGTCGTCGCAGTCGTCCAGCCACCGCACGATGTCGACGAGCAGTCGGGTCAGCGCGGGCACGAGTGGATCTCTGTCAGTCATGTGGGCAACGTAGCCGAGGCCTGCGACAGCGCCTCGCGGATCGGTCAGCGGACTGCAATGGGGACGGCCCCACACCGTTCGCCAACCTCGTATCGTGCGTGCATGCGCAATGAGCGGCACGACGAGCCACTGTCCAAAGCGGAGTTGGAGTTGTTCCTCCAGTATCTGCACCGGTTCGCCAACCACGATGTGGATCAGTTCGCCAACATGCAGGTGGGTTATCGCGAGTACCCCGTCTATGTGAGCTTCGCCAGGCAGCCCGAGGCGGGAGTTGACGTCGAGGAGGTCTACCTGCGGCCGTAGCGAAGCCATGCCCTGTCGAATGTGTGTCGAGGACTGGCCGACTGAGAGTCGGGGCGGGGGAGCGGCGCAGGTTAGAGGCGGTGCCACGCTCGACGCGCCAAGCGCCTTCTAAGCGCTCCGTCGATCGCACCGTGCCACAGTCGTGCCACATCGTGCGGTCAACCACGGTCAATGACGGCTCGTCGCAGTCGAGATGCACTGTTCACCTGGGTCGTCGCTACAGCCGATGCGACCTGGGGAACTACGTCGCCGACCACGGCCGCCCTTACGAGGCGGATGTCGGCGGTTCGAAACCGTCCGCGCCCACCAGGAATGAGGCCCCCGGCTGATCATGGTGAACGATCGACCAAGGCGCAAGGGCCGTTGGTCGACGTTGACGGACCCCCGTGATCGACCCGATAAGAAGGATGAGGTCACGTCTCAAAGCCTGTGCTGGGCGTGCATCGCCCTTGGCCGGTCGGCGACGGGGCGTCGAGCGCGCGTTGCGCCCTGGGCCGACAGTCCGGGCGCCGGCTCCGGATGCGAAGGAGTCGGGCGAGCAATACCCTGCCGGGGTATCGTCCAGTAGGGCGGTACGCGGACGGCGAGCACGGTCGAGCACGGGAGGGGAACGGTTGTGGGTGGCGGACAGGCGGGCAACCGGGGAGTCACCCGGCTGCTGGCGGTGTGCGCGGTCCTGTTCGGCCTGTTCTTCATGCATGGCGCTCCGGCCACCGCCGCCGGTGGCTGCCACGGGGCGATGCCGGCGATGTCGTCGCCGATGTCCTCACCCATGTCCTCATCGATGTCCGACGGGCATGACCTTGCCCCGGTGACCATGGGCCATGCGCCGGGCGCGCATCAGCCGGGCCTGAGTGTGCGCCACGCTGATGCTTCGGGGATGCCCGGGGTGCTGTGTGTGTCCACGCCGGCGTCCAAGCGGATCCCCCTGCCGACGCCAGGCCTGCTCGCGCCGGCCGCTGTCGCGGTGCCGGCTTTCTGGATGCCCGCGGGACTGCGGGCGGCGGTCGGCCGGACGGGGCGGCGGGGTCCGCCGACCAGTGGACGGGATCTCCTGAATCAGGTGTGCGTCGCGCGGACCTGACAGACACGACGCCGAACCTCGGCGACAGCCGGTTCGGCCCCGTGTCCTGTTCACTTCCGCGCGCCACCGGTGTGGTGCGCCCACCCGGAAAGACCACCACTCGATGTTCGCTTCATCTCGTTCCACTGTGCGCCGCCGTGCTGTCGCCGCGGCCGGTACGGCAGTCGCTCTCGCGCTGACTCTGGCCGCCTGCGGCTCCTCGGGCGACTCCTCGTCCATGCCCGGCATGGACCACGACACCAAGGCCTCGGCGTCCTCGTCGCGGAGCGCGTCACCCTCGATGGGCGACATGCCGGGCATGGACCACATGGCCGACGGGAACGGACTGTCCGACACTCAGGACGGCTACCGCCTCGCCTCGAAGGACACGACCCTGCCGTCCGGCAAGCGGGCCGCCTACCGATTCACCGTCACCGGCACGGGGGACAAGCCGGTCACCGGCTTCGCCCTCGACCAGACCAAGCGGATGCACTTCTACGCCATCCGCTCCGACCTGACCGGCTTCCAGCACATCCACCCCACGATGGCCCCGGACGGCACCTGGACGGCCGATCTGACCGCCCTGGCACCCGGCTCCTGGCGCACCTTCGCCGGTTTCACCCCCGACAGCGGGACGGGGAAGGGCAGGGACTTCGTCCTCAGCCGCACCGTGACCGTCCCCGGTAACGCCACGAAAACCCCGCTGCCCGCGCCGGCCACCACCGCGGAGGTCGATGGGTACACCGTCACCGTCAAGGGCGAACCGATGGCCGGCATGGCCCACCCCTTGGGCGTCAGCGTGTCGAAGGACGGCAAGCCGGTCACCGGCCTCGAGCCCTACCTGAACACCTACGCCCACCTGACTGCCTTCCACGAGGGCAACCAGGAGTTCGCTCATCTTCACCCGACCACCAAGGTCACCGGCGGCAACGGAGGCCCGGATCTGGCCTTCCACGCCGAACTGCCCACCGCGGGCAACTGGCGGCTGTTCTTGCAGTTCCGGACTGGCGGCACGCTCCACACGGCCGCCTTGACCCTGCACGTCGGCTGACGTCCGGAGGGGCGCCGTCCAGGCGGCGGCGCCCCGTCCGAGTCTCAGGTCTGCCACCGGCACCCGACACCAACAGGCGCGAACGCGGGCGGTCGACGCCGCACCCCAGCGGCCAACAGGACCGGGCAGAGGGCAGGTTGACCCGCCGTCGACGGGTCCCTGTGATCGGTCCGACAAGGAAGCGGACCGAGTGCAAGCGTCCGCGTACGGCCCGGATCAGTCTTCGGCGTCGTGGAAGTAGACCGTAAGACTCGGCCAATAGCCGTCCGCGGTGACCTCCGTATGCATGACGAGATCCTGGACCTCGACCGAGCCGAGGTTTTCGATGGAGTCGGCGACTCTGCGAAGCAGCGCAGGTACGTCATCCTGCCCGGTTCCTGCCGGGTTGGCCTGGGAGAAGTGCTTGATCGTCCACGATTCCATGCGTTGATGATCGCGCAAGCGCCGGCCGCCACGCTGTCTCGTTCGGGGGCGGACCCTCCAGGGGTGCCGTACAGCAGCGAAGTACGGCAACTTCCGTCCCTCCGAGCGACCGCCACCAGGCCCAAGCGGCCGACTGACGTGCCCGGCAGACCCCAGGACCGCCGTGCCCACGGCTCGGGACGAAGGGTGGCGTCGTGCCATTCACGCGCCGGAGAGCCCACACGGAGTCCACGCACCGGCGCGTGGTCCGTGCGGTGCTTCGGTCGTGGGTGGTGGAGGGGGCTGGTGCGGGGGCTGGGGCTGGATTGCAGAGCCTGTTCGTGGCGCTTAGCGTGATGTGGGGGACCAGGGGCCCGCGGGTGCGGGTGCGGTGCGTACGGCGGGTCGGCAGAGGATGTGCCCGGGGTCCGGTCCATCGAGGTGATGAACGCCGACCGACGGCACACAGGCGCTCGTCACGCGTCTCGCCGACACCTTCAGACAGCCGATCCGTTCGCCGGTCCTCCGCCCGGCCTCGGATCCGCCGGTCCTCCGCTCGGCGCGACGAGCGGACCCGAACACTGACCTCGGCCCGCCGGGTTCGTCGGCCGCCGAGAGACGGAAGGTCACTCATGCCCCGGTCCATGCGCGCGCTCGTAGCCGGAAAGGTCGGCGAGCCGGCCGACGTCCTGCGGCTGGAATCCCGTCCCGTTCCCACGCCGGACGCCGGTCAGGCCCTCGTCCGTGTGAAGGCGACTCCGATCCACGCCAGTGATCTGCACGTGCTGGGTGGCCGCTACGGCTTCTCGCCCGAGTTCCCGACTGTCGGGGGGCACATGGAATGCGTGGGCCGTGTCGAGGCGCTCGGTCCGCACACCGAGGGACTGGAGACCGGTGATCGCGTGGTGGCCGCCGCCGTCCCCGCGGTACCCGGGCCGAGTGTGGCCGGCACCTGGCAGGAGTACCTCGTCGCCGATGCACGGAGACTTCTGCCGGTCCCCGATCATCTGAGTGACTCCAGCGCCTGTCAGCTCGCCGTCAACCCGTTGACCGCGCTGCTCCTGGTGACTCGCGAACTCGACGTACAGCCGGGTGAATGGCTGTTGCAGACGGCCGCGGGCTCCACCGTCGGCCGGCTCGTCATCCAGTTGGCCAGGCACCTGGGTATCCGCACGATCAACGTCGTCCGGCGGCGCGACGCCGTCGAGGAGATCAGGACGTTCGGTGGTGACGAGGTCATCTGCACGGAGGACGAGGACCTGATGCGGCGTGTGGCCGACATCGCCGGATCGGCCGGTGTGCGCAAGGCCGTCGACTGTGTCGCGGGCCATGTGGGTGCCCAGGTTTCCCAGGCCCTGGCTCCAGGAGGGCAGGTCGTGGTCTACGGCGCGCTCTCCACCCATCGGCAGACCGAGCCGGCGGCGCTGACGATCCCGCTGTCGGCACGCTCGGTCATCTACGAGACCAAGACGGTCCGGGGCTTCTGGCTGAACCGCTGGTTCGGCGCCACCTCGCCGGAGGACGCGCTGCGCGCGCTGTCCGAGGTCCGCGGACTCGTCACCGACGAAGTGCTGAGCATTCCCGAGGGCGAGCCGTTCCCGCTCGAACGGTTCACCGAGGCCATCTCGTTCGCCGAAGCACCCGGGCACGGCGCGAAACCGCTCTTCGTCTTCGCGGACGGCGTCCGGGGCGAAGGCGACGGATAGGGCTCGGCCCTTCAACCCGACCCCACCGTGACCGCGTCGGCACGGGCTCGGACCGGACAACGAACTCACCTGGCGGATCCCGGTGGTTGGAAACCTTCCGTCCTCCGGATCTACGACTGGAAGTACTCCGACGTCAGGTCGCTGACCCGTTCCGGCTGCCTGGTGTGGGCGGGGAGGAACTCGGTCGTCGTCGGCTTCAGGTCGATGACCGGGGTCCCCGAGACCGCGTCGAGGCCCACCACCGTCGACGCGTGGACGCGGATGGATTCGACGGCGCAGCTCGTCACCCCGATGCGATTCGGCCGGCGGGGGCCGCGGCCGGCGAAGACACCGACGGGCGGGAGGTCGGAGCGGCCGCGGTAGGGGCGGGGTTCGCGGTGGCCGTCCTGTTCCGGGAACCGGTCGAAGACGAAGAGGACCTCCACGGGTGGCGCTGCCCGCGCGGGGACCCTCAGAAGGTGCCGTTGGCGAGGATCTGGCCGGCCTTGTCGTAGACGGTGACGAGGCCGTTGTCCGACTCGTAGCAGGAGCTGAACGCGGAGGCGATGAGCTTGCCCTCGCCCTGGTGCGGGCCGGTGAGGCCGCCGCTGAAGTCGGTGAACACCTCAGGGGCGTCGAGGATGTTGTTCCGTTTGTCGGCCCCGGTCACCTTCGTGATGTGCCGGACGGCCGCCTTCTCGGTGGCGGTGCCGTTCTTGTCCACGCAGGACCTGAAGTCGGCGGCCTGTGATCCGGCTCCGGTGTCCCCGGCCCCGTCGCCGGAGCCGTCGCGTGAGTCGCTCCTCGCCTCGCTCCTCGCCTCGTTGTGGACGGAGGAGTTCGAGGCGCCGCTGTCCTCGTCCGCGCCGCCGCCGCGGCCGGCCGCCCCGGCGATCCCGATGACCACGATGAGGCCGAGGACGCCGAGGAGGCCCAGCCCCACGACTCTGCCCACCCCGCGCTTCCTCGGCGGCCGGGGTGCGGACGCCCCGTGACCCGGCGCCTGGGGCGGTCCGCCCCATCCGGGCTGCTGTTGGCGCTCCTGGTGCTGGTGGTCGCTCATGGTCTCCCCTGGGGCGGTCGGTGTCGTGTGGGTCTACGACGTGGCGGGGAGACGCGAGGTTGTCTCCGTCCGCCGGATTTCACCCGAAAGGGGAGAGGGCGCGGTCACTCCTCGGCGAAGACCAGGTCGGTGACGGGGTGGGTCATGCGGACCGTTCCGTCCGTGACGTCGACGACGTGGTGCAGTCCGGTCAGGGTCTTGGCGGCCGGGCCCTGGGAGAGGACACGGAACCGGTCGCCGCCGCCGAAGAGGTAGGCGCGGAAGCCGTCCAATGAGGGACCGTCGGCGAAGCGGAGGTAGTCCGCGAGGCGGCGGAAGAGTTTCGGGAGGAGCACCAGGTCGTCCGTGATCGAGGACAGCCCCGTGATCTTCGCCCCCTCGGTGGTCCGGTCGGCGGCCCATACGCCGAGGCCCGCCGCGTCGGCCTGCGCGGCCGCGGCGGTCATCTCGGCGCGGAGGCCGGAGGAGAGGTTCGCGTAGAAGGTCGGGAAGACCAGGCCGAGCGCGAGCAGGTGGTGGTTGACGGTGGTCCGCAGCAGGGGCGCGTCCACGGTCACCCAGTCACCGCTCCTGGTGCCGGCGGGCGGCGCGCCCCGCCCGGCCAGCGCGACGCAGCGGCTGTGGACGTCGATGGTGCTGGCCAGAACGAAGCCGGGCACGCTCGCCGGAGTCGTGCCGGTGACCTTCTCGCCCGAGAGCTGGACGGCGGTGAAGCCGAGCCAGGCCAGCAGTTCGTCCCGGGCGGCGTGCGCCCAGTCCAGCGGCTGGTGCACCTGGTGCGGGCCCGTGCCCAGGTAATGGGTCTCCAGCGCGTCGATCGAGTCGAGCCTGAGATTGGCGCCGCCGCGGCTGTTGCGGTGGCTCTTGTCGATCCTGTGCGAGCCGGGGACGTCGTACCAGAAGGCCGCGTCGTGGGGGTCGAAGCGGACGGTGTCGCCGTCCGGTTCCCCGTTCAGGATCCGGTAGTCACCCTCGATGAGGAGCATGCGCATGGCCGCCTCCGCGTAATCGCCGGTGACTCATTGTGTTGGCTCGCGGGGTTCCTGGGTACCTCGGACGCGACTTCCGGTGTGGTGAATTCGCCGCGGTTCAGAAGGAGTTGGCCGCGACCCGGGGGGAGTTGCGGCGGCCGCCATGACGGCCGGCCCGTACTCCGGCCGTCGCGCCGTGCGAGGGTCACCCTCCTGTACGCCGTCCACCGGACCTCGTACGCGCCCGCTGGACCCTGTACGCCGTCCACCGGACCTCGTGCGCGCCCGCCGGACCCTGAACCCCGCCCGCCGGCCCCCGTACGCCGCCCGCCACCTCCCACGTACTCCTGTCGCCGCGTACGCGGGCCGTCGGTCCGTCCCGGAGGCGGTTTACGACGGGTTCGTTGTCGGCGACCCATGGGCGTGCTTCAGGTTCGCGCGGGCGTCGACCGTGTCCGGAGGCGCGACCTCCGCCCAGAAGCGGTGGCAGGTCACGAACACGGCGAGCTCGCGCTCACGCTGTCTGAGCTTCTCCACCTCGGCCTGCTCGTCGGCGGTCCAGCCGGGGGACGCGGGGCGTTCCACCTGGCGCCAGCCCCTGTCGTCGCTGAAGCCGTCCAGGGGTTCCACCGACCAGGGGAGCCGCTTGAGCAGGGCCAGGAGCTCCGCCCGGACCTGATGCAGGTCCTCCTGGCCGGCCAGGAGGTCACTCGGAAAGTCATAGGTCGCCGCCACCCGACAATGGTACGCCTGTTCGATTTTGGGGTGCGAGTTCCTTCCGGGAGTTCATGCGAACGGGTGGCCGCCCCGGATCGTGCGGTGCGAACCGGCCGGCTTGGATCGGCCGGCTCGGACTGGTCGGCCCGGACTGGGCAGTCTCAACTGGTCAGTTCAAACTGGACAGTCTTGACTGACGGATTTAGTGTGGCGCCATGGACGACAGCGCCGAGGGCGTCTCCGAGTCGGCCGCCCGCGCGGCACAGGATCTGCGGGTGGCGTTCAACCGGCTGCGGCGGCGGATCAGGGAGGTCTCCGAACGTCAGGACCTCACCCCCTCACAGGTCTCCGCGCTCACCCTGGTGAGCAAGAGCGGAGCCGCCACGGCGAGTGCGCTGGCCGCCACCGAGGGCGTACGGCCGCAGTCCATGGCCGCCACGCTCGCCGTGCTCGACCAGCAGGGACTGATCGCCCGCAACCCGGACCCGGGAGACGGCCGCCGACAGCTCGTCACGCTGACCGACGCCGGCCGCGAGCGCGTCGAGGGCACGCGGCAGGCCCGCGGGGAATGGCTGGCCAAGGCCCTTCAGGACCGTTGCACGGAGGCCGAGCGGCAGAGCGTCATCGAGGCGATGGCCGTACTGGACCGGCTCACGCGCCCGTGACACCCGCCCCCCGCGCACGACTCCGGCGGAGTTCCGCCCCCCGCGCACGGCCGACGCGGAGTCCCGCCCCCCGGCGCCGCCACTCCACGCCCTGCCCGCCGCCGCCGACGTCGTCCGCGCGGACGACGCCGACGCCGGCTGACCGCACCGAGCGTCCCCCGTCCTTCCTGGCCGCCGGCGCCGTACCGCTCCCGGCGGCGCCGCTCCCGGACCGTTCACCCCGTACCCACACCGGCACCCGTACCCACACCGGCACCCGTACCCACACCGGCACCCGCACCCACACCGGCACCCGCACCGGCACCGGCACCCGCACCGGCACCGGCACCCGTACCCACACCGGCACCCGTACCCGCACCGGCACCCACACCGGCACCCGTACCCGCACAACCCTCCGAAAGGCCTGACCATGGCAGTCACCACGCTCGACCCGCACACCGCCCTCGTCGTCATCGACCTGCAGAACGGCATCGTCGGGAACCCGGGCCTCGTCCCCCACACCGCCGCCGAGGTCGTGGAGCGGTCGGTGCTGCTCGCCGACGCCTTCCGCGAGCAGGGGCTCCCGGTCGTCCTCGTACGGGTCACCGCCGCCGCGGACGGAGCGGACGCCGTACGCGGCCGCATCGACGGTCCGAGCCGCGCCCGCAGCTTCCCGGAGGGCTGGGACGTCGTCGTCGACGAACTGGCCGGACACCCCGGGGACATCACCGTCACCAAGCGGAACTGGGGCGCCTTCCACGGCACCGACCTCGACCTGCAGCTGCGCCGCCGCGGGGTCACCCAGATCGTGCTGACCGGCATCGCCACCAGCATCGGCGTCGAGTCCAGCGCCCGTGCCGCCCACGAGCACGGCTACCACGTGACCCTGGCCACCGACGCCATGTCCGACCTGGACGGCGAGACCCACCGCAACAGCGTCGAGCGGATCTTCCCCCGTCTCGGCGAGACCGGTACGACCGCCGAGATCGTGGAGCTGCTGGCCAAGACCCACGCGTGACCCGTGCCCCGCGTCAGCGGGGACCCGCGCCCTCCAGCTCCCGCACCAGCCGCTCGGCGACCGGCACGGGCACCCCGTGCCGGGCCGCGGCGCGCAGCAACGCGCCGCCGATCGCGTCCAGTTCGAGCGGACGACCCGCCTCGGCGTCACGCTGCATGGAGGACTTCGTGCCGGGCGGGAAGGCGTCGTAGCGGGCGAGGGCCGCGGCGGCGTCGGCAGGGGCCCCGCTCGCCCGGCTGACGGCGGCCGTCTCCGCCACCAGAGCCGTCAACTCCGTGCGGTGCAGCGTACGGACGTCGCCCAGCGGCAGCCCGTAACGGGTCGTCAGCAGCGCGAACGGGGCGAGGAACGACATCTTCGCCCACAGCACCGCCGCCTCGCCGGCCTGGACGCGGACGGCCGGACCGGCCGCCGCGAGGACCCCGGCGAGCGCGTCGAGCCGCTCGCGCGCCACCGTGTCGCCGGTCAGATCGATCTCCGCGAAGGGGCTCCCGTGTTCGATCACTCCGGGGGCGGTCCGGGTCGACTCGACACGGATGACGGCGGGGGCCACCCGGGCGGACCCGTAGCGGGCGCGCAGGGCCGCGGGGTGTTCGACGCCGTTCAGGAAGGGGACGAGCAGGCCGTCGCCGAGCGCCCCAGCGGGTACCCGGTCGAGTGCCGCGTCGAGCGCCGTGTGCTTGACCGCGATCAGACATGCGTCGACCGGTTCGCGCAGCTCGGTGTCCGCCTCGACCCGCGCCGTGAAATCCCCGAACCGGCCGCTGCGGACCTGGATGCCGTCCGCGCGCAGCACCTCCGCCGTGTCGTCCCCGGCCAGGCAGATCACCCGGTGTCCGGCCCGCGCCACCAGCGCGGCGAGCAGCCCGCCGACACCGCCGGGGCCCAGCACCGCCACCGTGAACCGCTCATCGCGCCCGTCGTGCTCGTCGCGTACGTCCTTCGTCATGCCCGTCCGATCCTCTCGTCGGTCGGCCCCGGAAAGGTGGCCGCCTGGGAGTGGATCATGCCGGGCCGCGCCGTCCGGCGCTACAGCCGCACCGACGCCCCCGGCTCCAACAGGTGCAGCCGGTCGCCGAGTCCGGCCTCCGTGAAGGCCTTCGCCGGCGTGGCACCGTCCTCGGTGAAGTGGCCCCAGTGCTCGAAGCGCGGGGGACGACGTGCCGGGCTCCCAGGATCACGGCGGCCCGCGCGGCCCGCGCGGCCTGCTCGCTGGTCGGGGTCAGCGGGGAGTCCGGCACGAGCGGGGTGCGCGCCGCGCCGGGATCACGAACGCGGGCGGCGTCCGGTAGGGGCGTCCGGTAGGGGCGACCGGATGTGCCGACCGGAGGCCACGGAGGCGTCGTCCGCGCGAGACTGGGCGTATGTGCCGCAGCATCAAGACTCTCCGCCCGCCCGTACTCCCCGAAGAGGCCACCGAGGAGGACATCCACGCCGCCGCCCTCCAGTACGTCCGCAAGGTCTCCGGCTTCCGTGCCCCGGCCGCGCACAACCGCGAGGTCTTCGAGCGGGCGGTGGAGGCGGTCGCGGCCGCCACGGCCGAGCTGCTGGACGGCCTGGAGGTACGAGGGGTCACCCAGCGGGCCGGATGAACCGACCTGGCGGAACGGCCGCGCGGAGCACCTCATGAAGCATCATGAAGCACCCCGGGCGTCCCGTCCGCTTCCGGCGTCCCGTGGGCTCTGGGCGCTCCGTACGTCCCGGGCGCTCCGTGCGTCAGGCGCCGGTGCTCGACTCCTGGGGTACGGGCCGGCGCATCAGGTACGCCGCGCCCGCGCCGGCGCCGAACAGCGCCGCGAACGAGACCGCCGTGGCGAGCCAGGTCGCGCCCAGCCACTGGCCGCCGAAGTAGCCGAGGGCCACGCTGTATACGGCCCAGGTCAGGCTCGCGAGTATGGACCAGGGCAGGAACTCGCGGACGCGGCGGTGGGCGGCGCCGGCGCCGAGCGAGACGACCGAGCGGCCGGCGGGCGCGAAGCGGGCGAGGACGACCAGCGCGCCGCCCGCGCCTCCGCCGCGCGCGAGGACCGCGCCGAGACGTTCCTGCGCGCTGGAGAGGCGGCGGGAGCGGGCGATGGCACGGTCCAGACGTTCGCCGCCGCGCCAGGCCAGCCGGTACGCCACCAGGTCGCCGAGGACCGAGGCGGTGGCGGCGGAGAGGGTGAGCGCCAGGATGTCGGGCACCGCGTGCGGCACGGCTCCCGTGGAACCCGCCGCCGCGGCGGTGGCCGCGGTGATGACCAGGACGCCGCTGGGCAGCACCGGCAGGAAGACGTCCAGCAGGACCGAGACGGCCACCGCCGCGTAGATCCATGGGCTGCCCGTCAGCGACCCCACACTCTCCAGCACCGAAACTCCCCTGTACTCCCCCGAGGGCACGACCTCGCCGCTACGTCGCGGGGGAGCGGCAGGGCGGCCTGTGACAGCCATACAGCGTACGCGGCGGGTGTGACAGTGGGGTCACGGGGGGCTTATGTGTTGCTCACGGTGCGTTGACGCCGGGGGAGCGGGAGGGCGAGCGGGGGCAGCCGGAGCGGGGTGGGGACGAAAGGGGTCCGAAGGGGCGGCGCCCGTCACCTCCGTGAGGTGGCGGGCGCCGTGGTCGTGCGGTGCGGTGCGGGGCGGGTCAGGGTGCTCGTGCGGTGCCGGCCGGGTCAGGCCGCGACGGGCTCCGTGGCCCGCTCGTCCTCGCCGGGGGCCCGGGTCGCGCGCGCGGTGAGCAGCCGGTCGAGACCGAGGGCGCCCGAGCCGGTGAAGACCAGCAGGAGCATGGCCCAGCAGAACAGCGCCGACAGCTCGCCGCCGTTCTCGATCGGCCACAGGGCCGTCGACTGGTGCACGTCGAAATAGGCGTACGCCATCGAGCCCGACGCGAGGAACGCGGCGCCGCGGGTGCCGAGGCCCAGCAGCACCAGGGTGCCGCCGACGAGTTGGATCACGGCCGCGTACCAGCCCGGCCAGGTGCCGGAGGGGATGGCGCCTCCGTCGGTGCCCGCGGCGCCGCCGAGGACGCCGAAGAGGGAGGCGGCGCCGTGCACGGCGAAGAGCAGGCCTATGACGAGGCGGAACAGGCCGATGGCGTACGGCTGGGCGCTGTCGAGACGCTCGGTCATGTGGGGGGACTCCTTCGGTCTGGTCCGGTCCGTGGGGAACCGGATCCTGGGGGCGGAACCGAGTGAGTCAACAACGTTAGGGTAACCTAATCTATGCTTGCAAGTTCAACATTTAGCCACGGTCCGACTTCCGTTTCCGGTTCCGTTTCGGGTGTTGTCGCACGTAGCGCGGCCCGCGCCACCGCGTCGGCGTCCGACAGCGTGACCGAATCCACTCCTGGTCTGGCGCCGGCCGCGGTCACCCAGTGCACGCCCTCCGTCGGTACTCCGAAGGCGAACCGCCGTGCGTGCGCGTGACCCTGACGATCCATCAGGTGATACGGGCGGCGTGTCACGTCCAGCCCCCCGGTTTCGTGGCCGTCCGTCGTGTGCGGGCGGCACTGGCCCGTCTTCAGCAGCCGGGCGAGCAGTTCGTCGGCGGTCCGCCTGAGGTCCGGTTCCGGGAGCCGTGCCTCTATGAGCGTGGTCGCGCGTACGGCCGAGCCCGGTACGTCCGGGGAGTGCGCGATCCAGGCCCCGTCCTCGGCCCGCACGTCGAGCCGGGGGCCGAGGACGTCCAGGACACCCGCCTCGATCAGCGCGGTCATCTCCTCGACGCGTCGGCGGGGCGGCCCGATGGACAGGAAGGCGTTCAGCGGCGTGTACCAGCGGTCCAGGTGTTCCCGGCGCGAATGGCCCCGCAGGCCGCCGTGGTCGACGACCAGCCGTACCTCGTTGCGCAGGTCCCGCAGCACGTCCAGGGCGGCCTTCAGCGGGCCCTCGACATTCCCGAGCGCGGCCTGCTCGGCGTCCTCGCGCAGATGGGCGAGCAGCCAGCCGCGCCACTCGCCCGCGTCGGCGAAGGCGTGCCCGCCGTACGGACGCGACATGCGGTCCCAGGACCAGCGGTCGGCTTCCGGCACGTCGAACTCGTCCAGGGCGAGGGCCTCTTGGGGATCGCCGTGGGGTACGGCGAGGAAGCGCCGCCTGAACTCGTCCGTGACGCCGTGGAGCCTCCCGCGTCCCCTCAACAGCCGCTCGTAGTACACGGTTTCGACCTCCTTCGCCACCAACGGCCATATCTCGCCCAGGAAGTCCGGCGCCGCACCCGAGTCGGCGCGTGCGCGGAAGCGGGCGATGGCCTCGGGGGTGAGGACGAGCGGGGTGTGACGGCCGTACGGTCCCTTCGCGTTGTCGCCGCGGGCCTGGTACGGGACGCCGCGGCGTGAGCCCGCGTACAGCCGGGGCTCCCGGCCCGAGGGGTGGTAACGCAGGCCCCGCCGGGTCCGGGTGAAGCGGCCGCCGCGGCCCGCCGTCAGCAGCGCCATGTGGTCGAAGAAGTTGAGGCCGAGCCCGCGCAGCAGGACGGGCTCGCGGGGCGCGAGGGCGGAGAGGTCGACGTCGGCCGGATTGGCGGGCGGGACGTGCCGCAGACCGTGCCGTCGTGCGTACGAGGCGAGGCCGCGCGGGCTCCGGTCCGCGGACACCGGCAGATGGCCCTGCGCGAGCACGACCGCGGACAGTCCGGGCAGCGTGCGTCCGTCGTCGAGGGTGAGGGTCTGGTGGCCGCCGGGGCCGTCGTCGAGCCGTACCGCGCGCGCCCGGTGCGTCCGGACGCGGACCGTGTCCGGTGCTCCCCGCGCCACCTCGGCGAACACCCACTCCAGATAGCGGCCGTAGTGGGCGCGGGTCGGGTATTCGTCCGGGCCGAGGTCACCGCCCGCCCAGGTGTGCAGGCTCGGCCCGGGGCGGATCGGGCCCGAGCAGTCCACGCTGTCGTCGGTGAAGAGGGTCACCTGCGAGGCCACGGTGTTCATCAGCAGGTGCGGTGACTGCGCGGTGCGCCAGACGCGGCCGGGACCGGGCGGTGCCGGGTCGACGACGTGGACGGTCAGTCTGGTGTCCGGCGGGAGGAGCTCCGGCGCGGAGGCGCAGAGACGTTCGAGGACGCTCGTACCGCGCGGTCCGGCGCCCACCACGGCGACGGAGACCTCGGTCGGCTCGGCGGGCCCTGCGGATTCCGCGGTCGGTGCAGACAAGAGTGTGACTCCCGGACATGGTGGGGCGCATGGCGGTGAACTGCCCGCTGGAAGCGGACGGTCCGCCTCATCATGCCGTCGCGGGCCACGGGGGCGGAGCCCCGGGCGGCTGGAGGGGCGCCGGTTGTGTGATGCGTCACGAGCATCACGGGCGACGCGCGCGACAACCGTATACACCGCCCGCAAGGGGCGGTTGCGGACGACTGCGGACGTGCGGGACCCCAGGGGACTCCCGTAAACGGCCCACCCGCCGCCTCCCGGACCCGCCGCCTCCGGACCCACGGCCTCCCGGACTCACGGGCCCCCGGACGTACCGCCTCCCGGACTCACGGGCTCAACTCGGACTCCGCGACGGTCCGCAGCCGGGCACCGCCGTTCCTCCCGTCGTTCGTGCCCCCGTTCCTTCCGTCGTTCCTGCCCCCGCTCCCGCTCCCGCTCCCGCTGCCGTTCTTGCCGCTGTTCCTGTCGCCGTTCCTGCCCCCGACGCTCCACCCCGTCCGCGCCTGTTCCAGTCGCAACCGGGCGGAACGGCCTTGCAGGGTCAGGGTCATGAGCTGGTTGCCGAACCAGGGTCCGCCCGTCCTGCGCCAGCTGACGGCGGGGCGCGCACAGCCGCCGTGCCGGGCCAGACGGCGGCCGATCGCCCGGCCCGCCGCACTCCATCCGAAGCGGAATCCGAGCCGTATGTACAGGGGTATGGAGTTGTGGACGGGGGAGCAGGTCAGCTGGAGCACGCGGGCGTCGGGGCCGGGCGTGCCCTCGGGCCAGGCGGGCTCGGCGACATAGGCGTGGTGGACGTCTCCCGACAGCACGCACACGGTGGCCGGCGCGTCCGGACCCGTACCGGCCTCGGCGAGCAGCCCGGCCAGCGCGTCGAAGGAGGCGGGGAAGGCCGCCCAGTGCTCCAGGTCGGCCCCGCGGCGCAGCTTCTCCCCGAACCCGGCCCAGCGCGCGCCCCGTTCGCCCCGGCACAGCGCGGCGTCCCAGGCCTCGGCGTCGTGCACCAGATGGGGGAGCAGCCAGGGCAGTGAGGTCCCGATCAGGAGGTGGTCGTACGAGCCCGGGGCGTCGAGCGCCTGCTCGCGCAGCCACCCGGCCTCGCCCGGGTCCAGCATCGCCCGCTCGTCCTCGGCCAGCACCCGGGCTGCCCGGGTGTCCACCATCAGGACCCGGACGCGGCCGAAGTCGCGGCGGTAGCTCCAGCGTACGGAGGCGGGGTCGGCGTCGGACTGGGCGGCGAAGCCGCGCAGCACGTCCGTGCCGTCGGGGGTCTCGCGCACGGCGGCGTAGAGGGGGTCCTCGGCGAGTTCGCGCGGCGAGAGGTTGCCGAGGTGCTGGTGGACCCAGTACGACATCAGGCCGCTCAGCAGCCGTTCGCGCCACCACACCGTGGCCCGGATGTCGGCGACCCACGCGGCGCTGGTGTTCCAGTCGTCTATGACGTCGTGGTCGTCGAAGATCATGCAGCTGGGCACGGTCGACAGCAGCCAGCGGACCTCGGGGTCGAGCCACGATTCGTAGTAGAGGCGGGTGTACTCCTCGTAGTCCGCGACCTGGCTGCCCGGGGGGTCGGCGAGACTGCGGCGGGCGGTGAGCCACGCGCGGGTGGCGTCCGAGACCTCGTCGGCGTACACCTGGTCGCCCAACAGCAGGAGGACGTCGGGGCGTTCGCCGTCGGGGGTGGCGGCGACACGTCGTGCGAGGGTGTCCAGGGCGTCGGGGCCCACCGGGTCCTTCTCGTCGGCGGGGGGAGCCGCCCAGCGACAGGAGCCGAAGGTGACCCGGACCGCGTCCTGTCCGTCCGGGGTACGGACGACCGAGGGCGGGAAGGCCGAGTCGGGCAGCGGCCAGACGGCGACATCGTCCAGCAGCACCTCGTACGCGGACACCGTGCCCGGCGTCAGTCCGTCGACCGGCACCAACGCGTAGTGGTGTCCGGCGACTTGGAACGTGCGTGCCTCGCCGTGGGCGCCGTCCGCCAGACGTACCTCGGCGGTGCACGGACGGTTCGCCTCGACCCAGAAGGTCGCGGACGAGCCGTCGACATACCTCAACAGCGGCCCCAGGAGCAGCTCCGCCATGGTGATCACCCTCCTCCGTCGCCCCGTACGGTACGGAACGACGGAGGGGAGCGCGGAGGTTCCGCGAAGCGCGCCGGTTTCGGAGGTGGGGGGACGGCGCTGGTTCGGCGGCCGTTTCAGCAGCCGTTGAGGACGGAGCTCAGCTTGGCCTTCTCGGCGGAGTCGACGGCGAGGTTGTAGTAGTACTTCACCTGGACCCAGGCGCGGACGTAGGTGCAGGCGTACGAGCTGAGCGGGGGCATCCACTCGGCCGGGTCCTGGTCGCTCTTCTGCTGGTTGACGTTGTCCGTGACGGCGATGAGCTGCGGGCGGGTCACGTCGTTGGCGAAGGCCTGACGCTGCGCGGTGGTCCAGGCGCCGGCGCCGGAGTCCCAGGCCTCGGCGAGCGGTACGAGGTGGTCGATGTCCAGGTCGGAGGCGGCGGTCCAGGTGGCGCCGTCGTAGACGGAGTACCAACTGCCGCTGGTGGCCGTGCAGGCGGAGTTGGTGACGACGTTCGAACCGTCGCGCTTGATGACGTACTCACGGGTGTTGCAGGTGCCGCTGATGGTGATCCAGGTGGGGAACAGGTCACGGTTGTAGCCGGTGCGGTTCTCCGTCTTCACCGAGAGGGAGGCGAGGTAGGTGCGGGCGGTGGCGGCGCTGACCGGGGTGGGCAGCGCGGCGGAGGCGGTGGGGCCGTTGAATATCCCGGCCATGGCTATCAGGCCGGTGAAGGCTGCGAGTATGCTCAGCCGTCGACGCGCGTAGACCTTCGGCATGCGAACTCCCTTGGAGTGGGGGGACGTTGGAGCGAGCGGGCCCATGCTTGCGCCGGCTCGTTTCCGGGAGGGGTGCGTCAGGTAAGAAACTAGTGACGTGCTCATGACATGCCAAGACCTCTGACGTCACGGATCGCCGGCTCCCGTCGAAGGGACCTTCGGCCCTTACCCGGCCTTTTCGCCGTCCCGTAGAGTGGTCGGCGCAGAAGGGGAGTAGCTCTTCGCCGGACCGTCGACATACTGCTCAGCTCGTCTGAGCCGGCGCCCGGAAGCAGGCCTCGACCGGGACCCACGGGTCCGTGCGGGCCGGCTGGCGAGACCTTCGGCAACGCAGTGCACCGCCCGCCGCGTCCTCGTGCGCGCGGGCGCCGATGTGTGCTGCCGTGCCGAGGTGTCGCGTCGCAGTCACAGCACTCTCGGTGGGGCGGCCCCGACCGATTGAGGGATTTTGATCAGCATCACCGTGATGGCGCTCGTGTTCGGCGTCGTCTTCCTCGCCGAGCTGCCGGACAAGACCGCGCTCGCCGGGCTCGTCCTGGGCACCCGCTACCGCGCCTCGTACGTCTTCGCGGGCGTCGCCGCCGCGTTCGCCGTGCATGTCGCGCTCGCCGTGGCGGCGGGCAGCGTGCTGACCCTGCTGCCGCAGCAGATCGTGCACGCGCTCACGGGTGTGCTCTTCCTCGCCGGTGCGGCCGTGCTGCTGCTGAAGAAGGGCGAGGACGAGGAGGAGGTCCGCAAGCCGGAGAACCAGACCTTCTGGAAGGTCTCGGGGGCGGGCTTCATGCTCATCCTGGCCGCCGAGTTCGGTGACCTCACGCAGATCATGACGGCGAACCTCGCGGCCCGCTACGACGACCCGCTCTCCGTGGGTCTCGGTGCGGTGCTCGCGCTCTGGGCGGTCGGCGGGCTCGGTATCGTCGGCGGAAAGGCGCTGATGAAGCGGGTGCCGCTGGAACTCATCACCAAGGTCGCCGCGGTGCTGATGCTCGCGCTCGGGGTGTGGAGCCTGTACGAGGCGGTCGCGGGCTGAGCCGGCCGGAACGGTGCCGAGCCGCCCGGAACGGGTGGGGTCCCGGCGGAAGCGGTGGCGCCGGGGCCGCCCGTTTTGTATCGTAGAGAAACAAAGTGGCTCCCGTCCGCACTCCCTGACCGGCGGACGGGGCCGCCTTGTCCCTCCGGGGGGACCCGGTGCCGGGCCTCGGCCGGACCGGACATCGCCCCCTCCGCCGTGCCCTTCCTCTCTTTCCCCCCGCGTTCTGGAGCCTGCCGATGACGGCCACCACCGTTCTGACCGCCCGCGCCCTCCTGCTCGACATGGACGGCACCCTCGTCAACTCGGACACCGTCGTCGAGCGCTGCTGGCGCCGCTGGGCGGACCGGCACGGGCTGGACGGGGACGAGGTCATGAAGGTCGTCCACGGACGGCAGGGGTTCGCCTCGATGGCGGTACTGCTGCCGCACCGGCCCATGGAGCAGAACCACGCCGACAACGCGCGGATGCTCGCCGAGGAGACCGCCGACATGGACGGCGTGGTCGCCGTCCCCGGTGCCGCGGAGTTCCTGGCCTCGCTCGACGGACTGCCGCACGCGCTGGTCACCTCGGCGGACGTGGGCCTGTCCAGCGCGCGGATGGCCGCCGCCGGGCTGGAACTGCCCGACGTACGGGTGACCGCCGAGTCGGTCGGGGCGAGCAAGCCGGATCCCGAGGGGTTCCTGAAGGGCGCCGCCGAGCTGGGCGTCGCGCCCGAGGACTGTGTCGTCTTCGAGGACTCCGGTGCGGGGATATCGGCCGGGCGGGCGGCGGGGATGCGGGTGGTCGGGGTCGGGCCGCGGGCCGGCTTCCACCGTCCCGACGTCCTCGTCCGCGACCTGACGCAGATACGGGTGGAGCGGGTCGGCGACGGTTCCCTGCGCCTGCACGTCAACTGACCCGGGCGGCCGGTTCCCTCACCCCCGCCGCCCCTGCCCTCCCGAGGGGCGAGGCCTCCGCCCCCAGCGCAGCCGGGCCCCCAACCCAGCCGGGCCCCCAACCCAGCCCGGGGCTGATCCCTACGCCCTTGGGGCTGCGCCTCGGCTCCTCCGCGGGTTGATGGGGTGATGGCTCCCCGGGGGTTGATGGGGTGATGACCCCGCACGCAGGGAGCGCTCCCCCTCCCGCAGCCGTTCGTCCTGCGGGAGGGGCCGGGGCGGTACGTCGTAAGGGTGTCGCTTACGTTCGGATCGAGCTGCGGGTCGCTTGCCCGGACTGCGTCTGATCCGGCGGCGACACCCTCGACGTACCGCCCCGGCCCCGCCCCACCACCCAGCGGCTACGGCCCCACCACCCAGCGGCTACGGCTCCCGCGTCTCCGATTCGAGGCTCGCCCGGGTCGCCGTGCCGTACACGCCCTGTTCGTCACTCCTGATGCCGCGGGCCCACTGGTACCGGCGTACGGCGTCCTCCACCTGACGTGAGTAGGTGCCGTCGGCCTTGCCGTTGTAGAGGAAGAGCTGACGCAGACGCAGCTGGAGCTCGGTGACCTCCGGCCCCCGGTCGCCGCGCCGCAGCGTCGCCGACAGCTGTCCGTTCGACGGCGAGGTCTCCTGTCCGGGCGCCGCCGGGGCAGTCGTCGCGGGACTCCGGGGAGACTGCGACGGCCCGGCCGACCGTGACGGCGAAGCCGATGAGGACGGCGAGGCCGACGCGGTCGAGGCCGACGCCGAGGGCGACGGACCGGTACTGGACGGCGCCGCGGCCACCGCCGACCGCGACGATCGCGGCGCGGACGCCGACGCCGAGGCGGACGTCGGCGACGGATCCGGCACGCTCGCCCTCACCTCGTCCGGCAGCGCCCCGTCCCGCGCGGGAGCGTCGTACGAGAAGAGCCCGCTCACGAACCCCGCCGCCGCGACAGCCACGACCACACCGGCGGCGGCCAGCAACGCGGTCCGCCGCCCCCGCCGCGGCCGCCCCGCCCCGGCGCCACGGTCCGTATCCGCATCCGCCTCGGCGCCGGCACCGGCGCCCGCCCCGGCACCCGGAGCCGGCATCCCGTGCCCGACCCGGAAGAGCGCCACCGTGTCGTCGGCCGGCACCCTCCCCAGCCGCATCGTCCGAGCCGAAGCGTCCTCGTCCCCGCCTCCGTCCACGCCTCCGCGCGCGGCGCCGGATGGCTCACCTCCGCCGCCCACCCCGAGCTCCACGTACGGACGTATCCGCAGCGGATCGAAGTCCTCCGCCGCGGCCGCCTCCGCCGTACGGGCGTCCCGCAGGGCGTCGGACGCGCGTAGCGTGCAGGCGCACGACGGCGTCCCGTCCCCCGCCCGGGGCACGGCACACTCCGGACAGACATGCCCGTTCGGTTCAGTCACGCCTTGGGTCCCCTCCCCTGAAGATCCCCCGCTGAGCCCCTGAGGCTATCCACAGGTCCCCCGGCCACTTCCGGGAGCCCCCGGAACTCCCCCTTCCGGCTCGACAGGCCGCAGACGGACATACCGCCCACCATGGAGGGTGACCGAGACCGCGGGCCCCACGGGAGGTGCGAATGACGGGCGACATACCCGGCGACGTCCAGGGAGACGCGCAGGGCGACGCGCGGCCGGACACGCACACGGACGCGCAGGGCACGAACGGCGGTACACCCCCGTACGCCGTGAACGAGTCCGCCGAACGAAGGCGTTCCGCGGCCGCCTCCGACGCCCAGGAGACGGTGCACGCCGGCGTGGTCGTCTCGATCGGCGCACTGCTGCTCGGCATGCTGCTGGCCGCCCTGGACCAGACGATCGTGTCGACCGCGCTGCCCACCATCGTCAGCGACCTCGGCGGCCTGGAGCACCTGTCCTGGGTGGTCACCGCCTATCTGCTGGCCTCGACCGCGGCCACCCCGCTGTGGGGCAAGCTCGGCGACCAGTACGGCCGCAAGAAGCTCTTCCAGACCGCGATCGTGATCTTCCTGATCGGCTCCGCGCTGTGCGGCATGTCGCAGAACATGGGCGAGCTGATCGGCTTCCGGGCGCTGCAGGGACTGGGCGGCGGCGGACTGATGGTGCTGTCCATGGCGATCGTCGGCGACATCGTGTCGCCCCGGGAACGGGGCAAGTACCAGGGCCTGTTCGGCGCCGTGTTCGGCGCGACGAGCGTGCTCGGCCCGCTGCTCGGCGGATTCTTCACCGAGCAGCTCAGCTGGCGCTGGGTCTTCTACATCAACCTCCCCGTGGGCGTCGTCGCGCTCGTCGTGATCGCGGCCGTCCTGCACATCCCCGGGAAGGCCGCCAAGCACGTCATCGACTACCTCGGCACCTTCCTCGTCGCCACGGTCGCCACCTGTCTGGTCCTGGTCGCCTCACTCGGCGGCACCACCTGGGGCTGGAGCTCTCCACAGGTCATCGGCCTCGCGGCGGTCGGCGTGGCGCTGGCCGTGGTCTTCGTGGCCGTGGAGCGGCGCGCGGCGGAACCCGTCCTGCCCCTGAAACTGTTCCGCATCCGGACCTTCACCCTCTCGGCCGTGATCAGTTTCATCGTCGGCTTCGCGATGTTCGGTGCGATGACCTACCTGCCGACGTTCCTCCAGGTCGTCCAGGGCGTGTCGCCCACGCTGTCGGGCGTGCACATGCTGCCCATGGTGTTCGGGCTGCTGATCTCGTCCACGGTCTCCGGCCAGATCGTCAGCCGTACCGGCCGCTGGAAGGTGTTCCCCGTCGCCGGCACCGGGATCACCACCATCGGTCTGCTCCTGCTGCACCAGCTCGACGAGCACAGCGGCACCGGCCGCATGAGCGCGTACTTCTTCGTCTTCGGCCTGGGACTCGGCCTGGTGATGCAGGTTCTGGTCCTGATCGTGCAGAACGCGGTCTCGTACCAGGATCTGGGCGTCGCCACCTCCGGCGCGACCTTCTTCCGCTCCATCGGCGCCTCGTTCGGAGTGGCGATCTTCGGCACGGTCTTCGCGAGCCGTCTCGGCGACAAACTGACGGTCGCGCTGAGCGGGCGGCAGCTGCCGCCGGGCATCTCCCCGGACAGTCTGAAGGCCGACCCGAAGGGCATCTCCGGCCTGGCGCCCACGCTGCGCGGGCCCATCCTGCACGCGTTCGCCTCGTCGATCACCGACGTCTTCCTGTACGCGGCTCCGGTCGCCCTGCTGGGTTTCGTGCTGGCCTGGTTCCTGCGCGAGGACAAGCTGCGGGGATCTGTCACGGCGCCGGACCTCACCGAGACGTTCGCCACCAATCCGGTGGAGCGGTCGTCGTACGACGAGGTGTGCCGCGCGCTGTCGGTGCTGGGCACCCGGGAGGGGCGGCGCGAGATCTACGAGAAGATCACCGCGCGGTCCGGGTACGACCTGCTGCCCGCCGCGAGCTGGCTGCTGCTGCGGATCAAGAAGTACGGCTGGGCCGAGCCGGCGCAACTGGCCGAGGGCAGCGCCGTACCGCTGCCGGTGGTGCTCGCCGCGGCCCGTCAGCTGGAGGTGCGCCGCCTCGTCGACCGGGAGGGTCTCGACCTCGTGCTCACCGACGAGGGCCGCGAGGCCGCCGGGAACCTGGCGAAGGCCCGTGAGGACTCCCTCGCCGAGCTGCTGGGCGACTGGTGGGGTCCGGACCGTCCGACGGACCTGGTCAGGCTGGTCGAGGAGCTGAACGCGGAGATGTCGGGCTCCGACGCGGAGCGCCCGCACGACGGGTCGGTACCGAGACCGCAGGGCCCGACCTGACGCCCCGAACCCACACCCACACCACACACCACGGCACGCACACCACCGCACGCACACCAGCGCACGCACACCACCGCACCCCGACCACCGACCCTGACCCCCTCCCCAGATCCGCCCCCGTACCCAGATCCGCCCTGACGACGAGATCGGCGCGACGACAGCTCAGGAGGGTGTCCGCAACCGCTTCGCGAACCAGTGGTCGGCGTAGACGTCGTCGTTGTGGGCCGCGGTCTCCTCGTAGCCGTGCCGCGCGTAGAGCGTGCGCGCCTCCACGAGGTCGCCGCGGGTGTCGAGGACCAGTTTCCGGGCGCCGAGGCCGAGTGCCGCCCGCTCGGCCGCGGCGAGCAGCAGTGCCGCGCCGCCCCGGCCGCGCAGCTCCGGCCGTACGAAGACCCGCTTCAGTTCACCCGTGACGGTGTCGAGCATCCGTACTCCCGCCATGCCCCCGGGTTCGCCGCCGTACCGGGCGACCAGCAGCACTCCGGTGGGCGCGGTGAATTCGGCCCCCGTGCTCGCGGCGATCTCCCGCTCCAGCTCGCCGGGATCGGTCGCGTGGCCCTCGTGCAGCAGGTACCAGCGGTCGCTGACCTCGGTGTAGTAGGCCCGCCACAGTGCCCGGGCGGCGGGGGAGCCGAAGGGCTCGGGGCCGACGGTCCAGGAAGCCACGTCCGTCGCGTGGCTCGGCACACAGCTGCGCGCGGGGCCGGTCGAGCCGCTCGCGGCGGCCGCCTCGGCGTCGTTCTTCGGGTCGTTCCTCGCGTCGTCGGCCGTCTCGTCGGTCGCGGGGTCGCCGGTACGTGTCATGGCGGTCATTGTCAGGAGGCACCGGGCCCGGTCCGCAACCGGTTATGCGTCGACCGGCGCCGGATCGTGCGGGACCGGGCGCGGCCGGCCCCGTTTGAAGGCGTACTTCCGGGCAACCCGATCCGCGAACCGGCCCGTTGGGTCGAGAAACCCCGGAAGGCATCCATGTCCACAGGCGTCATCATCGCTCTGATCGTGATCGTGGCGGCCGTTGCCGTTGTCGCAGCCGCCCTGACCCTTCTCGCCCGCAGGCCGCAGGGCGGACGCACGTTGCGGCGGCGCTTCGGGCCCGAGTACGACCGGGTCGTCGCCCGGCACGACGGCGACGCCAGGGCCGCCGAGCGCGACCTCGCCGAGCGCGTCAAGCGCCACGGCTCGCTGCGGCGGCGGCCGTTGGAGGAGGCGGCCCGTGAGCGGTACACGGCCCGCTGGACGGCGGCCCAGGAACGTTTCGTCGACTCCCCCCGGGACGCGGTGGCCGAGGCGGACCAGCTGCTCGGCGAGGTGGCCGGTGAGCGCGGCTTCCCCGACGGTGAGCGCTACGACGAGCGGCTGGAGGCACTCTCGGTCCACCACGGACACCGTGTCCACGGCTACCGGCGGGTTCACGAGGCCACGCACAGCCCCACCCCGGACGACCGCGCCGGCACTGAGGAACTCCGCGAGGCCATGATCGAGGCCCGCGGCCTCTTCGAGGAACTGGTGTCCACCGAGCGCCAGGACTCCGCCGCCGACCGGCCGGACCCGGCTCCCGACAACCGATCCCGGACGCCGTGGGCGCTCAACAGGCGCCAGGTGAAGGGGAGTTGAGGAAGGTGAATGACATGACACCGGACGAAGGCAAGGACACGGCGACCCGCCGCGAGGTGCTGAAGGGCGACGCGGAGGCGGCACCCGCCGGGCGGACCCCGCGACACGAGACGACCCCGCGGGACGAGTCGGCACCGAGGACCGGGACGACATCGAAGACCGAGGCCGAGAAGACCGAAGCCGACAGGGCCGACGCCGAGAAGGCCGGGACCAGTGGTACCGGCGCCGAGCGGACCGACGGCGCGGCGGTACGAGGGGACGAGCGCAACCGCGGCCGCGCGGCCACGGACACCCTGCGCGACACCCCGGACCGGGCGGCCGGTGCCGGTGAGCGCGGCACGGCGGCGCGCACCCCCTTCCCCGCGCCCGCCCAACAGACGGTGGCCCCGTCCGGCGCGACCGCGGACGATCACCCTGAGACACCGGACCGGGCCGCATCCACCACCGGCGAGCACGCCGTGACGCCGCGCACTCCGGTCCCCCTGGGCTCCCGCGAGGCGACCACCTCCCGCGAGGCGACCTCGGCGCGTGAGTCCAAGGGCTCCCGCGGGACCGGGACCCCGGCCGCCGGGCGCGCGGCGGACGGCTCCGGAGAGCCCGCCCGTACCGGCGCGCACGACCCGGGTACGGCACGCGGGAACGGTGTCTCCGGCGCGGACGACAGCGCGCTGCTGTCCCACGACGCGTGCGACAAGTACGCGCTGCGGATGCGGCACGCGGTCGGCGGGTTCGTCGACGGTCCGCGGGCGTCCGTCGAGGAGGCCGATCATGTCCTCGAGGAGCTCACGGCCCAGTTCACGGACGCGATGGCCCGGCGTCGGCGCACGCTGCGCACGTCCTGGGAGAAGGCCGGCGCGGACGAGGCGTCCGACACCGAGCAACTGCGCCTGGCCCTGCGGGACTACCGCGAGGTCACGGAGCGCCTGCTCCACCTCTGAACGGCACCGCACCGCACGGCACAGCACGGCAATCGTGAGGCCGCGTCCCGGACCATGTTCCGGGGCGCGGCCTCACGCGTCGACGCCGGTCACCCGGCCCGGCGCTCGCGCCAGTCCCGGACGATCTCGTCCACGTCGTAGGGCTTGAGGCCGAGCGGAGGCCCGGGCGGCGGCTTGAACATGACCTCGCGGATCTTGGCGTTGATGTCCTCGACGATCCGGCGCACGGCCCGCTCCGAGGGCGCCGCCGACGCCGCGGCGAGCGCGTCCTCGGCCTCCTTGCGCAGGGCGAGGGTCGGGGGCAGCACCGACAGGCCCTCGCGGGCCATCTTCCGCTTGATCCACCACAGTTCGTCGTACGACGTGTCGGTCACCTCGGGCAACGGTTTTCCCGCGCCGGGGAGGTCCGTGAACTCACCGCGTGCCTCCGCCTCGCGGATCTGCCGGTCGACCCAGGACTCGAAGCTGACGCCGGGTGGCTTGCGCTCGGTCATACGTCCATTGTGCCGGAGGACGCCCGAGCGGACGATCGGTCGAATTATCATGCGGCGGCGGCGTGTCGACCACGCCCGGCACCAGGACGATCGAACCGGTGGGAAGCACCACCGGAACGCGAAGGAGCGCACGTGCTCGAACTCACCATGGCCTCGGTCACCGGGGCGGACGCGGGCGCGACGGCCGGAATGCTGATGGCCGACGCACCGAGCGACCCCGGCGCCGTGCTGCGGGTGGGCCGGGACCGGACCGTGTGCCGGCTCGCGACCCCCGACGACTGGCTGTTCGTCTCCCGGGTCCATCTGGAGTTCCTGTGCGGTCCGGAGGGCTCCTGGCAGGTCACGTGGCTGCACGGTTCCCGTCCGGAGCCCTCCTCCGAGGTCCGGCTGACCTTCGCCGGGATGTCGACCCGGTCCGTCCCGTACGGCGGGACGGCGCAGCTCCCCGCGGGCAGCACCGGAGAGATCGTCATCTTCGACCGCACCGGCCCGCAGAGCGTCAACGTGGGCTTCTACCACGAGCGGTAGCGCCCGCGAACGCGTCCCGGGCGCCCGGCCGGTCTCCCCGGCCGGGCTCCTCAGTCGAGGACCCGGGCCAGCGCGAACCCGTCGTACCCCTTGCTGCCCACGGTCTGGATCGCCGTACCGCTCAACCTGGGGTGGGCGGCGATCAGTTCCAGCGCGGCGCGGGTGCCGCGCACGCTCGGGTCGGTGCTGTCCGCGTCGGTCACGCGGCCGTCGCGGACGACGTTGTCGACGACGATCAGGCTGCCCGGGCGGGTGAGTTCGAGGGCCCACTCCACGTAGCGCGGGTTGTTCACCTTGTCCGCGTCGATGAAGACGAAGTCGAACGGCTCCGGGTTCTCCTCGGCCAGCTTCGGCAGCGACTCCAGCGCGGGACCCACCCGCACCTCGGCGATCCGGTCGAGGCCGGCGCGGGCGAGGTTGCGGCGGGCGACCTCCGCGTGGGTGGCGTCGTACTCGAAGGTCACCAGCCGGCCGTCGGCGGGCAGCGCGCGGCCCAGCCAGATCGTGCTGTAGCCGCCGAGGGTGCCGATCTCCAGGATGCGGCGCGCGCCCTGGACATGGGCGAGGAGCTGGAGCAGCTTGCCCTGGTTCGGCGCGACGCCGATCTTCGGAAGGCCGGCGGCGTCGCTGTCGCGCAGCGCGGCGGTCAGGGTCTCGTCGGCGGGGGCGAGGAGGGCGGTGAAGTAGTCGTCGACGTCGTTCCACAACTGCGACTCGCTCATGCACCATACCTTTCGTATGCCTAGTTAGAAGTGCTAACTAGTTCCGTCGACGAATCTAGTCGCGCTCCCCGCGCTTGTCAGCCGCATGACCGGAGTGGTCCTCCGGACGCGGCGGTGGGATGGGCCGATCAGCGGTGGTGATACGGGCCGGTCGGCGGCGGTGACGCGGGCCGATCGGTGTTGGCGGCACGGGCCCGATCCCCGGCGGTGGGTCAGGCGTCGGTCCCGGCGGCGCGCGGGGTGCCGGTTCCGGCGTCGGGCCGGGTGCCGGGTTCGACGGCCGGGGCGGAACCCGGCAGTGGCAGGCCCGCCGACTCGGACATGAACCACACCGCCACACCGCCGATCACGGCCGCGGCCATCATGTAGTACGCGGGCATCATCATGTTGCCGGTCGCCCCGATGAGCGCCGTGACCACCAGCGGGGTCGTGCCGCCGAAGAGCGAGACGGAGATGTTGAAGCCGATGGAGAGCGAGCCGTAGCGGACCTTCGTCGGGAAGAGCGCGGGCAGCGCGGCGGGCATCGCGGAGGTGAAGCACACCAGCAGCAGGCCCAGCGCGCCCATGCCGAGCGCGACCGCGAGCAGGCTGCCCTGGCGGATGAGCAGGATGGCCGGGACGGACAGCGCGAGGAATCCGGCACAGCCGGCCGCGATCACCGGGCGGCGGCCGACCCGGTCGGTCAGCGCGCCCGCGAAGGGCTGCACGATCATCATCAGCGCCATTACGCCGAGGACGACCAGCAGGCCGTGCGTCTCGTCGTACTTCAGCTCGCTCGTCAGATAGCTCGGCATGTACGACAGCAGCATGTAGTCGGTGACGTTGAAGACCAGCACCAGGCCGACGCAGAGCAGCAGCGCGCGCCACTGGCCGGCGAGCATCGTGCGCAGCGCCACCTTGGGGCGGTCCTTCTCCTTCTTGGAGGCCTTCTCCAGCTCCGCCGCGAACGCCGGGGTCTCCTCCAGGCGCAACCGCAGATACAGCCCGATGACGCCCATCGGGCCCGCGATCAGGAACGGCACGCGCCATCCCCAGGCCAGCAGGTCCTCGGTCGACAGGAAGGCGGTCATGAGGGTGACCAGACCCGCGCCGCCGATGTATCCGGCGAGCGTGCCGAACTCCAGCCAGCTGCCGAAGAAGCCGCGCTTCTTGTCGGGCGCGTACTCGGCGATGAAGGTGGAGGCGCCCGCGTACTCGCCGCCGGTGGAGAAGCCCTGCACCAGCCGGGCGGCGAGCAGCAGCAGGGGGGCGCCGACTCCGATCGTCGCGTACGACGGGATCAGGCCGATCGCGAAGGTGCCCGCCGCCATCATGATCATGGTGAGCGCCAGGACCTTCTGGCGGCCGATGCGGTCGCCCAGCGGTCCGAAGACCATGCCGCCGAGCGGGCGGACGAGGAAGGCCGCGGCGAACGCGCCGAAGGTGGACAGCAGCTGGGCGGTGGGGTTGCCGGACGGGAAGAAGACCTTGCCCAGCGTCACCGCGATGTAGCTGTAGACGCCGAAGTCGAACCACTCCATCGCGTTGCCGAGGGCGGCGGCCTTCACGGCGCGCTTCACCAGGGCGGGGTCGGTGACGGTGACCTCCGGGCGCGCCGGGGGCCGGAGCCGGACAGGAGCGACGGGAGCTGCGGGAGCGACGGGACTGACGGAGGGCAAGATTCCGCTCGCCTGCCTTTCGACGGGGACAAGGACGTGGTCCGCCCCGGGGGTGACCCGGGACAGACGGAAAAGCGACCATAGGGTCGCTCCGTCCCGTCACGCGCCGTCGCCGAACCTGCGCGCAACGTGCGCAAACGCCGTGTGCGCAGGGGTGACGGGCGGCCGGGGGGCGGGCTCCGGATGGCCTGTCTGTGACCTTTGTCGCGGACGAATGTGATCCATGTCGCAGACCGGGCGGGGAACCGAACCGATCTCGCACTATCGTCATCCGGACAAAAGGTAGGGGGACGTCAGGTGAAGGGGGGGTTGCCTGCGTCCATCCACGGGGGTGGTGCGAGCCTCTAGAGGTTCGGAAGGAAACCGGCGCACGGGACATGCGGGACGAACGGGGCGGGAGGGTCGACGGGGCGTGGCGAATGTGGAGCACGGCGGGCGAGCGGGTGGTGCCTTCGGGGCGGGGGCGGCGGAATCGGCGCAGGCGCGGCTGCGCACGATCCGTATCGGGTTGTGGCTGATCACCGCGGTCCTCGCGGTGCGACAGGTCGCCGTCGTCCTGAGCACCCCCAAAGGGGACCGGCTGACCGACCTGGAGACCTGGGTCGGACCTGAGGGCGTCCTGCATGTGAAGGGGTCGCTGTACGACTCGACGCAGTTCACCGGAACCCCTTTCGGGGGACTCGTCCTCAAGCCGCTCACCCGCGCCGCCGAACAGGGGCTCGGCTGGGGATGGACCTTCGGCAGCCTGTCGCTCGTCGTCGTGCTCGGTGTGGTCGCCGCGCGCGCCCTGCCGCAGCCCGTGAGCCGCCGCACCTCGCTGCTCGCCGCACCCGTGGCCATCAGCCTGCTGATGCTGTCGCTGCCGGTCCGCAACGCCCTCTACCTCGGCCAGACCAGCATCATCCCGGTCCTGCTCGTCCTGCTGGGCTGCTTCACCGTCCGCGGGGAGCGCGCGAGCGGCGTCCTGATCGGCCTCGCGGCGGCGCTGCAGCCCACCGTGCTGCTCTTCGCGCCGCTGCTCTGGTTCACCGGGCGCCGCCGCGCCACCGTGTCCGGCGCGCTGACCTTCGCCGCCTGCACGGCCCTCGCCTGGGCCGCGATGCCGCACGACTCCCACACGTACTGGGTGCACCACCTCGGAGGTGTCGGGCTCGGCGGGGAGGCCGACGGCCTCGCCAACCAGTCGCTGCACGGCGCGCTGCTGCGTATCGGCCTCAACGGCCCTCTGGAGATCGGCCTGTTCCTGCTGCTCGGCGCGGCCGTCGCGGTGCTCGGCCTGCGCCGTGCCGTGCGCTACGCCGAGGACGGGCAGCTGCTCCTGGCCGTGGCGATCACCGGCTGCGTCGCCGTCGCCGTCTCACCGACCACCTGGCAGCACCAGTTGCTGTGGGTCCTGCTCGCGCTGGTCGGCCGCGTCGGCAGGAAGGCCTCGGACCGCGCCATGTGGCCCGTCGCCGTCATCCTCGTGATGACCCTGCCGGCGACGATGATGCTGCCGAACATGACCGTGGTCCACCCGCTGCGCGACAACGTGGTGCTGCTCGCCGCGCTCGCCGCCGCCACGGTCGTGCCGTTCCTCTCCCGCACCTCGGAGTACTACCGGGCGCCGATCCCCACGGACTACGCGAAGCCCGTCCCCACCCGGTGGAAGCGGGTGCCGCTGCTGCCCTTCCTCGGCCGCGTCCGCACCCGGCCGAACCTGCTGCTCGAACTGCTCCTGATCCGCGTCGGCTACTCCGCCTACCAGCAGGTCAGACTGGCCGCGACGGGCGGCACCAACGCGGGCGGCCGGGCCACCGCCGAGCACCACGGCGACCAGATACTGTCCATCGAGCGGTTCCTGCACGTCGACATCGAACACTGGGCCAACCACGCCGTGTTCAAGGTCGAGTGGCTGCGGGACTTCTTCGACTTCTATTACGAGTCGTTCCACTTCGTCGTCCCGCTCACCGTCCTCGCCCTGCTCTACATCCGGCGTCCCGGCGACTACCGCTGGGCGCGCTCGGCACTCGGCTTCGCCACGCTGCTGGCGCTCGTCGGTTTCTGGCTCTACCCGCTGGCCCCGCCGCGCCTGATGCCGGGGCTGGGTGTCATCGACACCGTGCACGGCGTGCAGGACTTCTCCAAGCCGGACTACGGCACGCTGACCGCGCTCACCAACCAGTACGCGGCGATGCCCTCGCTGCACTTCGGCTGGTCCCTGTGGTGCGGACTGGTGATCGTGATCCTGGCGCCCAAGTGGTGGATGAAGGCCCTCGGTCTGCTGCACCCGCTCTTCACCGTGTCGGCGATCGTGGCGACCGGCAACCACTGGGTACTGGACGCGGTGGGCGGCGCGGCGGTCGTCGCCGCGGGTTTCGGCCTGACCCACCTCCTCCAGGGCCCGAGGCCACGGACACCGGCCGTGGCGACCGGTACGGAGGAGCCGGCCGCGGCGACAGCCGCTCCCGCGGGCAGCCGGGCGGGCGCTCCCGCGGACAACCCGGCGGGTGGGCAGGTCGGCGGGTGAGTCGGCGGATCGCGACACGCGCCGCGTCCGGGGGCCGGCCCTCGGGGGAGGCAGGGGCGGAGCGTAGGGGGCTGCCCCTGCCTCCCGCGGGACGGGCCGACGGGCGCCGGGAGGCCGCCGGCCCGAGCGGGTGCCGGGGTCAGCCGGCGTCGACCTGGAGCTCCTTGACACCGTTGATCCACGCGGAGCGCAGCCGGCGTGGGTCGCCCACCAGGGAGAGGTCCGGCATCGCGTCGGCGATCGCGTGGAAGATGAGGTCGATCTCCAGCACGGCCAGGGACTTGCCCAGGCAGTAGTGCGGGCCTCCGCCACCGAAGCCGAGGTGGGGGTTGGGGTCACGCGTGATGTCGAAGTCGTCGGGGTTCGCGAACACCTCGGGGTCGTGGTTGGCGGAGGCGTAGAACAGGCCGACGCGGTCGCCCTTCCTGATCCGTTTGCCGCCCAGTTCGGTGTCCTGGGTCGCCGTGCGCTGGAAGGAGACCACGGGGGTCGCCCAGCGGACGATCTCCTCGGCGGTGGTCGCCGGACGGGTGCGCTTGTAGAGCTCCCACTGCTCGGGGTGGGTGAGGAAGGCGTGCATGCCGTGCGTGATGGCGTTGCGGGTGGTCTCGTTGCCGGCGACGGACAGCATCAGCACGAAGAAGCCGAACTCGTCGGAGCCGAGGTTGCCCTCGTCCTCGGCCGCCACCAGGGTGCTGACGATGTCCTTCGCCGGGCACTGCTTGCGGTCGGCGGCCATGTTCATGGCGTACGAGATGAGTTCGGTGGCCGACTCGGCGCCGACCTCCTCGGTGATGGCGTATTCCGGGTCGTCGTACGCGATCATCCGGTTGGACCACTCGAAGATCTTGACCCGGTCGTCCTGCGGGATGCCGATCAGTTCGGCTATCGCCTGGAGGGGCAGTTCGCAGGCGACCTCGGTGACGAAGTCGAAGGGCCCGGAGTGGGCACGCGCGCTCCCGACGATCGCGAGGGCGCGGTCGCGCAGCCGCTGCTCCAGCGCCCGGATGGCCCGCGGGGTGAAACCGCGCTGCACGATCTGGCGGACGCGGGTGTGTTCGGGCGGGTCCATGTTGAGCAGGATCAGCCGCTGGGCGTCGATCGCGTCGCGCTCGATGTGGTCGTTGAAGCGGATGATCGCGGTGTTGAGGGACGAGGAGAAGAGCTCCGGGTGCGTGGAGACGTACCTGACGTCCGCGTGCCGGGTCACCGCCCAGTAGCCCTCGTCCTGGAAGCCGGCCAGGTTGGGCGGCTGGGGTATCCAGCGGACCGGTTCGGCCCGGCGCAGCTCGGCGAACTCCGGCAGGGGCACACGATGGTGCAGCAGGTCGGGGTCGGTGAAGTCGAACCCGTCGGGCAGCGCTGGACAGGGCATCGGCAACTCCAGGTCTCACGCGTTCCGTTGTGACGACGTTGTTCCACGCCGTGTTCTGACGCCGTTGTCGTGACGACGTCGTTCCGACGCCGTGTTCTGACAGTCGTGCCGCGGCAGCCGAGTTCCAACCGCCTGACGGCCCATCAGAAGATGGGAAGTGCCGTGAAGGTAATAACGGGTTCTACAAGTCGCAAGGGGTGCGGCGCCCTCAATTGAGGGCGGAGACGGCGTCGGTGACGACTTCGGGGCCTGCACGACCCTTGCGGCGCGGGGGCTCGGCTCAGCAGACTGCACGGAGAACTAGTACAGGTTCTAGTTCGGCGCGGTGGGTGGGCCGGGACGCCCCGCGCTGCGCGGGTCAGCGAGGAGAGGACCTAGCCCCATGGCCGCGGAACCCGTGATCGTCGAAGCCGTACGCACCCCCATCGGCAAGCGCGGTGGCGCGCTCGCCAATCTCCACCCCGCCTATCTCCTGGGCGAGACCTACCGTGAACTCCTCGGCCGCACCGGCATCCACGCCGACTGCGTCGAGCAGATCGTCGGCGGCACGGTGACGCACGCGGGGGAGCAGTCGATGAACCCCGCGCGTACGGCCTGGCTCACCATGGGCCTGCCCTACGAGACCGCCGCGACGACCGTCGACTGTCAGTGCGGCTCCTCGCAGCAGGCCGCCCACCTGACGGCCAACATGATCGCGGCCGGGGTGATCGACGTGGGCATCTCCTGCGGTGTCGAGGCGATGTCGCGGGTGCCGCTGGGCTCGGGGTCCAAGCACGGCCCGGGGAAGCCGTTCCCCGACGAGGCGAACGTGGACCTGCCCAACCAGTTCGAGGCGGCGGAGCGGATCGCGCGTCGCCGTGGACTGACGCGGGAGGACGTCGACTCGCTCGGTCTGCTCTCGCAGGAGCGGGCGGCCGTGGCGTGGTCCGAGGAGCGCTTCAAGCGGGAGACGTTCGCCGTGCAGGTCCCCACGACGGAGGACGAACAGCGCGCCGGGCAGGGCATGTGGCGACTCGTCGACCGCGACGAGGGGCTTCGCGACACATCCGCGGAGGCGCTGTCGCGCCTCAAGCCGGTGATGCCCACGGCCGTCCACACGGCGGGCAACTCGTCGCAGATCTCGGACGGAGCCGCCGCGATCATGTGGGCCTCGAAGCGGATGGCGCGGGCGCTGAAGCTGCGGCCGCGGGCCCGGATCGTGGCCCAGGCGCTGGTCGGCGCGGACCCGCACTTCCACCTGGACGGACCGGTCGACGCCACTCGGGCCGTACTCGGCAAGGCCGGCATGTCGCTCAGGGACATCGACCTGGTCGAGATCAACGAGGCCTTCGCCTCGGTGGTGCTGAGCTGGGCCCAGGTCTTCGAACAGGACCTGGAGAAGGTCAACGTGAACGGCGGCGCGATCGCGCTCGGCCATCCGGTGGGGGCCACGGGAGCGCGTCTGATCGCGACCGCCCTGCACGAACTGGAGCGCAGGGACAAGGAGTTCGCCCTCATCACGATGTGCGCCGGCGGGGCGCTGGCGACCGGGACGATCATCCAGCGGTTGTGACCGGGAGGCACCGGAGTCACGTCGGGCGGGGGCTGACACGGAGGTCAGCCCCCAAGTCCCCCACTCGTGTGGCCGTTCGTGTCCCTACTTGTTCACCGCGAAGCGCATCAGGTCCCGCTCGTCACCCTGCTTGATCCTGCCCGTCTGGTTGATCACCTCCAGCTTCCAGACACCGCCGGCCCTTATCGCCTTGGCCACGGCGCAGCCGTTGTCGTTGCTGAGCAGGCTCGGCCAGATGTCGGCGACCTGCTGGGTGCTGCCCCCGGTCGCGTCGTACACCTTGATGCTGATGTTCCGCGCCTTCTGGAAGGAACTGCCCTTCTTGAACGCGGCGGCGACGAAGACGATCGACGTGACGTTGGCCGGCACCCGGGCGAACTCGACGGTCACCGTCTCGTCGTCACCCTCACCGCGTCCGGTCTGGTTGTCGCCGCTGTGCACCAACGAGCCGTTGCCCAGCGGGTCCAGGGAGTCGAGGCCCGCCAGCCGCACCGGGTCCGAGCCCTGCATCGCGATCGCGATCAGGTCGAGGTCGGTGCCGGCCTGCCGGCGGAGCTTTCCCATCAGTCCGCCGCTCGATCCGGCGGTGGGGTCCCAGGACACCCCGATGGACAGATGGGTCACTCCGTCCAGGTCCGCCGGGCCGTCTTCCTTCGTGAGCGTGATCATGCGTGGTCCTCCTGGTCATGGGACTGCTCCGATGCAGTCTGCCCGGAGCCCCGTGGACGGCGGCAGCCGGGTGAGCCCAAGGGCCGCTCCCGCCCGGAGCATGCCCGCTCCCGCCCGGTGGCAGCCCACTCCCGTCCGGGGGTCGGACTACTCCCGCCCGGAGGCCGCCACGGCCAGCGCCCCCGTCACCACCGCCGCGATCAGCAGCGGGATCCCCAGTCCGTGACGGAGCACCAGCCACGCGCCCAGCAGCGCGCCCACGGCCATCGCGGCGACGGAGGCCGCGCGCCGAGGGGAGCGGTTGCCCGCACCGGCGCCGACGGCCGTGTCGGCGGCGAGGCCCGTCAGTGTCATCGTCAGGACCGTGGTCGTCAGGTCGGGGACGCCCAGTTTGCGGACGGTCGCGTTGCGCAGGCCCATGGCGAAGGCCGTGACGGCGATCAGGGTGTACGTCGTGCCGGTGGCGTCCGGCGCGGCGAAGGCGACCGCCGCGCACCCGCCGACCAGCAGCGCCTCGACGGCGAGCGTGACCCGCGCCCAGGACCGGCGGGAGCGGCCGCCGAACCGCACCGCGACCCGTCCGCCGACCGCGGCGCCGACCAGGAAGCAGGCGAGCGAGGTCAGCGTGTGCCACACGGAGAAGCCGGGTGCCCCGGCCGCGGCGAAGCCCAGCACCACCACGTTGCCGGTCATGTTCGCGGTGAAGACGTGCCCGAGCCCGAGATAACTCACCGCGTCGATGAGCCCGCTGACCACGGTCAGCCCCAACAGCACCACGACCAGGCGCAGTCCGCGCTCTTCGTGGTCGTCGGTCCGCGCGGCCGCGCTGTCCGCACTCATGGGGCCTCCGGTCGGCTGGACGGTCGTGGTGCGCCCAAGTCCACCACGGACGCCTGGGCCGCCCGGATGTCCGGGGTCCCGCGCCGGGGGCGCAGACCGCCACCGGATCGCCGCGGTTCGGCGCACGGGTGTCGCGGAGTCCGGGCGTGGCGGGGTCCGGGCGTGGCGGGGTCCGGGCGTACGGCGCCCGGAGGTTTCGGCAGGGCCCCTCACCCGGGCGGGCGCGGCGACCGGCCGCGACCGGGCGCCCTCCACGGCGGGGGCTTCGCGCGTGGGTGCCGTCCCGCTCGACGCCACCGGGGGCCGTGGCCCGTGCAGGGCGGCGAGTGCGGCCTGTGCCGGGCGGGATGCGAGGCCCGGGCCAGGTGGGGTACGCGGCCCGTGCCGGGCGGGGTAGGCAGCCGGGGCACGTGGGGTACGCGGCGTGTGCCGGGCGGGGTAAGGGGTCCGGGTCAGGTGGGGTACGTGGCCCGTGCCGGGAGGGATACGCGGCCGGGGGCACGCGGCGTACGCGGCCCGAGGCGGATCGGGTACGCGGCCCGGCCGGGTCAGGCCCGGTCAGGCCCGGTACGGGGCCCGGGAATGGCGAAGGCGGCGGCCCCGGGGATCGGGGGCCGCCGCCTTCACGTGCGGTGGGGGTCGCTCAGTACCAGTTGTGGGCCTGCCAGAAGCTCCACGCGGCGGCCGGGCTGCCGTAGCGGGAGTTCATGTAGTCCAGACCCCACTTGATCTGCGTGGCGGGGTTGGTCTTCCAGTCGGAGCCGGCGGTCGACATCTTCGACGCGGGCAGGGCCTGGACCAGACCGTAGGCGCCGGACGCGGCGTTCGTGGCGCTGGGGTTCCAGCCGCTCTCGCGCTCGACGATCTTGCTGAAGGCGGTGAACTGCGTGGCGTCCGGGATCATCTCGTGCGCGATCGACTGGGCGGAGGAGGCCGAGGTGGTGGCGGCCTGGGCGGGAGCCGCGGCCAGAGCCATGCCGACGGTGGCGGTGGCCACGGCGGCAGTGGTGAGGACCTTCTTCGGAGAGGCGATGCGGCGGATGAAGGAGACGGACACGGAGAACCTTTTTCTTCGGGGACACGACCGTCGCGGTAGGCCGGAACCATGTGGTGCGTGGTGACTGCGTACGTCGGTGCCGAAACCCGGGTGGGTTCTTCGGCGCCTCGCGACTGCTTCAGAGAAACAGGCCGGCGGCCGGTCCGCAATGACCCCCTTTTACTAGTGGTGGTCGCATCCGGGGAGAAAGTGCCTTATGTGATCTGGCTCTCAAACCCCAGGTCAGAGGGCACAACGACGCGTTCATGCCACCAGGAATCGCTACTATCGCGCCTCGGATGTGACCAACGTCCTGTGGGCTGCCTCACCCTCCGTCTCGCACAGCGCGCACGGGGATGTGCGGAGCGCGTCCGGCCGGTGTGACCGGCGCCGCAGATCACCGGGGGTCGAACGTGACCGGCGTCTCGAAGGCGGCCCGCCGGGTGGCCCGGCGCAGCGCCCTGAGGAGCGGCGCGCCCAGCGTCAGTGTCAGGACGACCGTCACGACGGCCCGGCCCAGGTCCCAGCCGAGCGAGGTGGCCAGGCAGTACGCGAGGAAGCGGGCCAGGTTGGCGGGGACGCCGGCGTGCGGGTCGAAGGCGACGTTCGAGGCCAGCGCGTTCATGAAGGGCCAGCCCTCCAGGTTCATGACGGTGCCGTACGCGAAGGCGGCCAGGAACCCGTACGCGGCGAGCAGCGACAGCTCGGCGCGCCCGCGCAGGCGGTCCGGCCCCGGCAGCAGTCCGGCGCCCATCGTGAACCAGCCCATGGCGAGCATCTGGAACGGCATCCACGGCCCCACCCCGCCGGTGAGCAGCGCGGACGAGAACATGGTCACGGACCCGAGCACGAACCCGAACCCCGGTCCGAGCACCCGTCCGCTCAGCACCATCAGGAAGAACATCGGCTCGATCCCGGCGGTCCCGGCCCCGATCGGCCGCAGGGCGGCACCGGTCGCGGCCAGCACCCCGAGCATGGCCACCGCCTTCGGGCCGAGCCCGGACTCGGAGATCGTCGCGGCCACGACCGCGACGAGCAGGACCAGCAGCCCCGCGAACAGCCAGGGGGCGTCCTGCGCGTGTGTGCCGACCTGGGAGGCGGGGTCGGCGAAGAGCGGCCAGCCGAATCCGGCGACGCCGATGACGCTCACCAGGCAGAGCGCGGCGAGGGAGCGGGGGCCGAGGCGGACGGCACGGACCTGGGGCTGGTGCGGTGCGGGGCGTCGTGGGGTGCTGGACCCGGTCATGCGAGCGTGTCCCTCGTGAGCGCGTCCCTGATCTGGGCGACGGTGAGCCACGGCTGCGGGGCCAGCACCTTCGTGACCTGCGGGGCGAAGGACGGGGACGCGACGACCACCTCGGCCGTCGGGCCGTCGGCGACGACCTCGCCGTCCGCGAGCACGACCACGCGGTGCGCGAGCTCCGCGGCGAGTTCCACGTCGTGGGTCGCCAGGACGATGGCGTGCCCTTCGGCGGCCAGCTCGCGCAGGATGGCGACCAGCCGGGCCTTCGCCGCGTAGTCGAGGCCCCGGGTCGGTTCGTCGAGGAGCAGCAGCGGGGGGCGGGCCGTCAGGACGACGGCCAGCGCCAGCGCCAGCCGCTGCCCCTCCGACAGGTCCCGGGGGTGGGTGTCGTCGGTGATCGCGGGCAGCAGCGCGGAGACCAGTGCCCGGCAGGTACCCGCCTCGGCGCCCGCGTCGGCGTCGGCCGCGGCGCACTCGGCGGCGACCGTGTCGGCGTAGAGCAGGTCCCGTGGCTCCTGCGGTACGAGACCGACGCGCCGGATCAGGTCCTGGGGTGCCGTCCGGTGCGGGACCGCGCCTTTGACCCGGACGGATCCGGCGGCCGGTTCGACCAGCCCGACCAGTGTGCCGAGCAGGGTGGACTTGCCGGCTCCGTTGCGTCCCATCAGCGCGACGATCCCGCCGGGGGAGGCGGTCAGGTCCACGCGGCGGAGCGCCTCGACCGGACCGCGGCGGACGGCGAGGCCCTCGACGACGGCGACCGGTGCGGCCGGGTCCGGGGAATCGGGGGTGTGCCGGCGCAGGAGACGCGGACGCGGACGTGCGGGCGGGAAGGACCGGGGACGCGGGGGCGGCCCGGCGGCGGGGGCGCCCGACGCGGGGCGGAGCCCGCGTGCCGAGGTCGCCGGCGGTACGAGCTCCGCGAGCCGTTCGCGCAGCGCCCCCGCCCTGCGCCGCGCGTCGCGCACGGTGAGGGGGAGCGGGGACCAGCCGGCCAGCCGGCCGAGTTCCACCACCGGCGGACACACCGGGGAGACGGCCATGATCTCGGCCGGGGTGCCGAGGAGCGGCGGTGTCCCGGGGGAGGGGAGGAGGACGACGCGGTCGGCGTACTGGATGACGCGTTCGAGGCGGTGCTCGGCCAGCAGGACGGTCGTGCCGAGGTCGTGGACGAGGCGCTGCAGGACGGCGAGGACCTCCTCGGCCGCGGCCGGGTCCAGGGCGGAGGTGGGTTCGTCGAGGACCAGGACCCGCGGATGGGGGGTGAGGACCGAGCCGATGGCGACCCGCTGCTGCTGACCGCCGGAGAGGGTGGCGATGGGGTGGTCACGCAGGTCGGCCAGGCCCAGCAGATCGAGGGTCTCCTCGACGCGGCGGCGCATCACCGCCGGTGCGATACCGAGCGACTCCATGCCGTAGGCGAGTTCGTCCTCGACCGTGTCCGTCACGAAATGGGACAGCGGGTCCTGGCCCACCGTGCCGACTACGTCGGCGAGTTCACGTGGTTTGTGGGTGCGGGTGTCCCGGCCGGCGACCGTGACACGACCGCGCAGGGTGCCGCCCGTGAAGTGGGGGACGAGACCGCCGACCGCGCCGAGAACGGTGGACTTGCCGACCCCGGACGGCCCGGCGAGCAGCACCAGTTCACCCTCGGGCACCTCGAAGTCCACGCCCTGGACGGTGGGTTCGGCCGCTCCGTCGTACGTCACGGAGACATCCTCGAAGCGGATCATGAGGGCTCCTCGGGGGCGGCGGGCTCTCGGGCCGGGCGTTCCGCGGGCGGGCGGGGCGACCCGGGAACGGGGGCGACGAAGGCGGGCAGCAGGCCGACCAGCACGGTGGCCGCGGGCCACAGGGGAAGGGCCGGCGCCACCAGCGGGACGACACCGGTGCGCAGCGACACGGGGTCGTACGCGGCGCAGACGATCAGTCCGGTGGCGACGGCGACGCCGGACCCGGCCACCAGCCATGCCCGTGCGCCCCACACGTCGGGGCGGTAGCGCGTGCGCGGGGAGCGACGGCCGCCCAGCCACAGACCGCCAAGTGCGGCGGCCAGCCCGGCGAGCAGTACGGGTGGTCCGTAACCGTCGCCCTCGGCGGTCAGCAGTCCGTACGTGCCGGCGCAGACGCCGACCAGGCCGCTCAGCGTCAGGACGGCGGTGGTGCGGCGGACGGCGGGCGCCACCTCGGCGGTCCGGCCGTAGCCGCGCGCGTCCATCGCCGCGGCGAGCGCGACCGAACGCTCCAGCGCGCTCTCCAGGACCGGGAGGGCGACCTGCAGCAGACCGCGCAGGCCCCGGTCGGGGCGGCCACGCAGCCGGCGGGCGGCGCGCATCCGCCCGGCGTCGGCGATCAGGTGCGGTGCGAAGGTCAGCGCGACGACGACCGCGACACCCGCCTCGTACAGCGCGCCCGGCAGGGACTTCAGGAGCCGTGCCGGGTTCGCGAGGGCGTTCGCGGCGCCGACGCAGATGAGGAGCGTGGCCAGTTTCAGGCCGTCGTAGAGCGCGAAGACCAGGCCCTCGGCGGTGACCCGGCCACCGATGCGGATGCCCTGCGCCCAGTGCGGGAGGGGGACCTCGGGGAGCGTCACGAGGACATGCGAACCGGGGACGGGGGAGCCGAGGAGGACCGCGAAGGCGAGACGGATGCCGAGCACGGCCAGACCGAGCCTGACGAACGCGCCGTACGAGCGGGACCAGGGGGCCGAGGTGCGGCGTGCCGCCACCACGTATCCGGCCGTGCCGACGAGGAGGGCGAGCAGCAGCGGGTTGGTGGTGCGGGAGGCGGCGGTACCCAGACCCAGGGCCCAGATCCACCAGGCGCCGGGATGCAGGGCGTTGCCGCGGTGCGTCTGCGGCGCGCGGGTACGGGGTGGCCGCCGACGCCCGCGCCCGCCGCTGCCGTCGTCCGGCACGACGGACAGGGCGGAGTCGGACTCAGGCCGGGGGAGCCGCCGGTTCGAGCGGACGCGGGCCGGGACGGGTTCGCCGGGTGCGGCGTGGGTCATGGACGTGCGGGGGGCGACGGGGGTGGCGGGTGTGGCGGGTTCGCCGAGCGCGGCGGGGGTTACAGAAGTGCCGGACGCGATGAGGGTGGCGGGGGCGTCGGGTTCGCCGGGCATCGCGGCGGGTTCGCCGAGCCCGGCGGGGGCGGGTGCGTCGGGTTGGGCGGGCGCGGCGGAGGCCGCGGAAGTGCCGGGTTCGCCGGGCACGGCGGGAGTGACAGGTGTGTCGGGCGCGGCGGAGGCGTCGGGTGCGGCGGAAGTGCCGGGTGCGGTTGGTGTGCCGAAGGCGGGCGGCGCGGATGACGCGGGCCGTGTGGCCGGGACGACAGGGGTCGCCGCCGATGGTGCCGGTGTCGGCACCGGTGCGGCAGGTGTGGCCGACAGCGGTGTCCCGGGTGGCGTGGTCGGCGCCGCGGGCCTCCGCCGGGCGACGTACCGGCCGGCCGCCGCCGCTTCCCGTTTCTCGTTGCCTGTCGTCATCGTGGCTCAGCCCCGGCGGCGGCGGGCCTGCCAGATCGCGGCCGCGCCCAGCAGGGCCACCGCCGCGAGGCCCGCGAGCAGGCCCGCGGACGGACCGTGGTGGGGTGCCCCGGACCGGGGGTGGCCGGAGGCCGTGGGCTGGTGCGGGGCCGAGACCTGCTCGCCGCAGCCGGCCCGCGGGTACCCGGCGATGGCGCACAGCAGGGCGTTGGTGTCGTAGCGGAGCGGCTTGGCCACCGAGGCCAGGGCGTCCGCCGCCGTCGCGTCGGAGGGGACGCGGGCGCAGGCCGTACGCGGTGCCGGAGGCGCTTCTCCGGAGGGGGCGTCGGCCGCCGTGCCGAAGTCGAGGACCAGGGCCACCCGTTTGGTGCCCGCCCGTGTCCCGGTCCCGGCGCAGACGGACGCGAAGTCGGCCTTCCCGCGCGGCTTCGAGGCGTCCTGCGAGTCCTCGCTCACCGCGAAGCGGAAACCCTCGACGTCGCCGTCGGACGGCCGCGCGGTCGACGGGCCCTGTGTCGCGTACGTCCAGGTGCCGCCGGTCCGGTCCCAGAAGGACCAGTAGCGGTAGCCGACGGCCTGCGCCTGCCCGGCGGCGGTGAGGACGAGCAGCAGCGGAGCGAGCAGCAGGGAGAGGAGGACCAGTGGGGCGAGGAGGGGGGCCGGGGCCGTCGTACGGCGCCTGCTCACGGCTGCTGCTTCTTCGAGCGTCCGCTGATCAGGAAGCCGATGCCGATGCCGCCGACGAGACCGACACCGATGATCCACCAGACGTTGACGCCCTTGTTGTCGTCCTTCTGGTCCTTCTGGTCCTTCTTCTCCGCGCCGGCGGACGCCTGGACGGCCGGGCCCGTCGCGCCGAGCCGCTCGACGAGGTCGGTGCCGCCGAACGCGCGCGGGTCGGTGCCGGTGGCGTGCGCGGCGAGGATCAGCTGCGCGTACGCGGCCGGACCGGACGCCGTGGCCCAGGGCCCGGAGTTCTTCTCCAGCCAGGCGAGGGGCTTCTTCGTCTCCGCGATCCCGCCCTGGGCGGCCAGCGCGACGACCGCGTCCGCGGTGTTGCCGTAGTCGGGCCGGTCCTTGGCGCCGGGCATCGCCGACTTCAGGTACGGGGTGTCGTGCAGCAGACGGGCGAGCTGGAAGGCGCCGTTGTTCGCGGCCTGCCCGGGCGTCGGGGTGGCCGCCTTCTCACAGGTGTAGCCGTGCGGGAGAGGCTTTCCGGCCGTCGTCACGAGCCCCTTGCCGAGGGATCCCAGCACCGCCGCGGCCGTGGCGTCCGCGTTGGCCGCCAGCGCGCCGTGCTTGTCCGGCTGGTAGGCGAAGCCGCCCGCGTCGGCGCCCTTGCCGTCGCACGGAACCGACAGCTTCACCAGCGCGTCGTACGGCGACCCGCCCTCCTTGGACTTCACGTCCCCGGGCTTGCCGCCGGCCGCGGCCAGCGCCCCGACCACCACCGACGTGGAGTTCGCGTCGCTGGGCCCGCCCGCCGTGTAGCCCCAGCCGCCGTCCTTGTTCTGTACGGACTCCAGCCAGCCGACCGCCTTACGCGTCCCGCCGTCGTGGCCGCCGAGCGCGGCGAGGGCCTGGACGGCCGCCGCGGTGCTGTTCGTGTCGACCATGGTCTTCGTGTCGCACGCGGCCGCGGCGTCGGCGCGGTACGCGGCGAACGCGCCGTTCGCACACTGCTGACCGGCCAGCCAGTCGACGGCCTTGGACGCGGGCCGCTCGCCCACCGTGTGCTGGGCGAGCAGGGCGAGGGACTGCCGCCACACGCCGTCGTAGGTGGGGTCGGTGCTGCCGAAGAGGCCGGAGGGTATCGCCGGGGACGCGGTGGGGGACGGGGAGGAACCGTCCGCCACGGCGGCCGGGACGAGGGCCGTACCGATCACGACGGTGGCTGCCAGTACCGCGGCGGTGCGGCGAACGATCATGACTCTCCCTGCGGGGGCCGGGCAGCACCGGGCGCAGGCTTGGCCCCGAGCGGCTCCGGCTCCGTATGCCTCGACGGTGCCGGCCACCGGCGGGCTGCCGATGGCACGAGTCGTTCACGTCCCGGGCGCGATGATCCGGCTCACCGCCGGCTGGGCGGTTCACGGATCGGGGTCTCCCCGCTCGGACGGAGCCGAGAGTTCGGGGACAGGGTCGGCGCCGGATGTGTACCGGCTTCCTCCCGTACGGGGGTGATGACGACGCGTTCACTCTACCGGCCCGTAGGAATCGGCCGGGCGCCGCCTTCGGGGCGGGGCCCGCGACCGGCTAGGTTCGCCTCATGCGGACGGGGAGACTGCTCGGCTCGGGACGTTCGGCGGATGTCTACGAGATCGACGAGACATGGGTGCTGCGGCGTGACCGGGAGGGCCGGGGCGACGCGACGGCCGAGGCCACGGTGATGGAACACGTACGCCGGCACGGCTATCCGGTGCCGGGGGTGCGGGCGGCGACCCGCGGCGACCTGGTGATGGAACGGCTGACCGGGCCGACCATGCTGGAGGCGTTCGGCGCGGGACTGTTCTCCGCGGAGGAGGCCGGGCTGACCCTCGCCCGGCTGCTGCGCAGACTGCACGCCGTGCCCGCGCGGCTCTCCGCCGACCCCGCCGTCCGTGTGCTGCACCTGGACCTGCACCCCGACAACGTGATGCTCACCCCGGACGGTCCGAAGGTCATCGACTGGACCGACGCCGAGGAGGGCCCGCCCGGCCTCGACTGGGGCATGTCCGCGGTGATCCTCGCGCAGGTCGCCGTCGGCGGCGACGCGCGGGCCGGGGTGGCGGGGGAGACCCTGGCCGCGATGCTCGACGCGAACACGGACTGTGTGACGCGCGACGGTCTCGCACAGGCGGTGCGGCGACGGGCAGTCAATCCGACGATGAGCACGACCGAGGTCCAGTTCCTCGGCGAGGCCGAGGAACTGGTTCGCACGCTGGCCTTCTAGGCCCCGCCGTCCGGCCCGAAGGCTCCGCCGTCCGGCCGGGGGTCGCCCGCCGTCCGGCCGGAGGCCGAGCCGACGCCGGGAGACGGGCGCGCCTTCCGCGACACGCGCCGGTGCCGCGACACGCGCCGGTGCCGCGACGGGGCGAGTGTCGCCGGGTGATGACACCGGGGACGGCCGGCGGTGGCCGCGGGTGTCCTCGTACGTACGGGAGGAGCCGGGCTCCGGTCGGCGCCCTTACCGCCCCGCTCGCGGGGAGTTGACCGCACGGTGTCGGAACGTGTCCGGAAACAGGCCGATGCGGACGGCTTCCCGTCCGAGTTCCGGGACCGGGGCCGGGCACGCCCATGATCCGGTCAGACTGGTCGGTGTGTCCGACAAGGCGACTGGCGGGGTGGCGGGCGGTGCCGGGAGTGGTGCCGGGAACGGCGGGGCCCGTGGGCCGGGCTGCGGTTCGGGGGGTGACGCGGAGGACGGGGCGACCGGTGGCCGGTCCGGCAACCTCCCCGCCCAGGCGCGCGGCTTCGTCGGGCGCCGCGAGGAACTCGGCGTACTGGAGGACGAGTTGGACCCGGCGGCGGGTGTCCACCGGCTGCTGAGCGTCGTCGGGACCGGCGGAGTGGGCAAGACCCGGCTCGCACTGCGGGCGGCGGCCCGCGTCCAGGACGCGTACCCCGACGGCGTCTGGCTGGTGGAACTCTCCCCGCTGCGCACCGCCGGACTGGTCGGTCTCGCGGTCGTGGAGGCGCTGCGGCTCGCCGACCAGTCGACCGGCCCGGTCGCCGACCTGGTGGCCGACTGGGCCCGGGGCAAACGGCTGCTCCTGGTCCTCGACTCCTGCGAGCACGTCCTCGCGGACTGCGCCGCCCTGGTCGAGACCCTGCTGCCCGTCCTCCCCGGACTGCGGGTCCTCGTCACCAGCCGGGAGCCGCTCGCACTGCCCGGCGAACTCGTCCTGCCGCTGGACCCGTTGCCGGTCGCCGGTGACGCCGTGACCCTGTTCGCCGAGCGCGCGGCCGTAGCGACCGGCGACTTCACCCCCGACGACACCGACCGGGCCACGGTGGAATCCGTGTGCCGCCGCCTCGACGGGATCCCGCTCGCCCTCGAACTGGCCGCCGCCCGGCTCCGCGAACTCTCCCTCACCCAGCTCCACGACCGCCTCGGCGAACGGCTGCCCTCCCGGCTCGACCTGCTCAGCTCACCGCCGGACGGCGGCGGGGAGCCGCGCCACCGGACCCTGCGCACGGCGATCGGCTGGAGCCACGAACTGTGCGCGCCGCTGGAGCGGCTGCTGTGGGCCCGGCTCTCGGTGTTCGCGGGCGGCTTCTGCGCGGGCGCCGCCGAGGAGGTCTGCGTGGGCGGCCCGCTGCCCGCCGGGCGGATCCCCGGCCTGCTGGACCGGCTCGTCGAGCAGTCCGTCGTGCAACGCCACCGCACCGACCCCGCCCGCTTCCGACTCCTGGACACCGTGCGGGAGTTCGGCGCCGACTGGCTGCGCGCCCTCGGCGAGGAACACGCCCTGCGTCTGCGCCACCGTGACCACTTCCGGCGGCTGGCCCGCCAGGGCTGCGCCGAGTGGAACACCGGACGGCAGGTGGCCTGGTGCGAACGCACTCTCACCGAACACGCCAACCTCCGTGCGGCGATGGACTGCGCGCTCACCGACCCCGACAGCCGGATCGCCCTGGGCATGGCGGCCGACGTCGGGTTCCTGTGGCGGCACTGCGGATATCCGCGCGACGCCCGGCACTGTCTGGACCTGGTGCTCGCCACCGACCCGGCACCCGGACCCGACCGTACCCGCGCCATGTGGGCGCGGGGCGCGGTGGCGCTGCTCCAGGGCGATCTCGCGGTCGCGGCCCACTGGGCGGAACGCTGCACGGACGCGGCCGACGAACAGAGCGACCCGGCGGACGTGGTGGCCGCCGCGTACCTCACGGGAGGCGGGCTGGCCCTGAGCGGCCGGCTGGCCGAGGCGGTCGACGTGCTGTCCGCCACACCCCGGCTGCCGATCAGACCGGACGGGTTCGGGGCCGCCCAGCTCCAGGTCCGGGTGGCGCTGTCGTTCACACACCTGCTGCGGGGCGAGTACGAGCGGGCGCGCGTCGTGGCCGAGGAGACCCGGGAGGCCAGTGCGGCGTGCGGGGAGTCCTGGGCGGGCGCCTTCGCCGACACGGTCGTGGCGCAGACCGACCTGGCCCGCGGCGAGGTCGGCGCGGCGGTCGGCAACGCCCGCACCGCGCTGGCCGGGCACGTCCTGCTGCACAACACCGTGGGCGCGGCCATGGCGCTGGACGTCCTGGCCGCGGCCGTCGTCGCGGCCGGCGACGGACCTCGCGCGGCCCGGCTCCTCGGTATCGGCGAGCGCGTCTGGGAGCTCACCGGCCGCGCGCAGATGGACTCACCCGACCTGCTCGCCACCCGCCGCTCCCACGAACGCCGCATCCGGGCCGAGATCGGCGGCACCGCGTACAAGGAGGCGTACGACCAGGGCCGCTCCATGCCGTACGAGGAAGGGCTGGACTACGCGGCGGGGGACGGCTGAGGCACGACGGAAGCGGGCCGCGCCGGGCGGCTCACACCGCCACGTACGTCACCGGACCGCTTCCCGCGACGGCTTCCGCGCGGCCGAGTTTCACCAGGCGGCGCACGTGGGCCTCGGCCTCGGAGACGGCGATGTTCCGGGAGGCGAAGGGGATCTGCTCCCAGGGCCGGTTCCACTCCATGCGCTCGGCGAGCTGCCAGGCGGTGAGCGGGGTCGCGAGGAGGGTGAGCAGACCGGTGAGGCGCTCCTCGTGGTGGGTGAGCAACTCCCGTACCCGGCCCGGGGCATCGGTGAAGGAGTGCTGGTGGGCCGGGAGTACCTCGGCGGGGTCGAGACGGCCCACGCGCTCCAGGGAGTCGAGGTAGTCGCCGAGCGGATCGGCGACGGTGGCGTCGTCCGGATCCTCGTACAGGCCGATGTGCGGGGTGATCCGCGGCAGCAGGTGGTCGCCGGAGAACAGGCGGCCGTGGCCCGGCAGTCCGGCCGGGTGAGCCTCCTCCAGGTGGAGGCAGACATGGCCGGGTGTGTGGCCCGGGGTCCAGATCGCGCGCAGCCGGCGGCCGGCCAGGTCGAGCAGTTCGCCGGGGACGATCTCGCGGTCGGGGAGCGCGGGGGCGAACTGGGGCAGGCCGCTCGAGCGCCGGGCCGTGCGCGCGGCGCGCAGCAGCGCCACGTGCTCCTCGGGCGCGCCGCAGGCCTCGAGTTTGTCCGCCATGTACGCGAACCAGCGCTCCGCCTTGTGCTCCCGGGTCCGCCGGACGATCTCGGTGTCCAGCGCGTGCATCGCGATCCACGCGCCGGACGCGTCCCGCACCTTGCCGGACAGGCCGTGGTGGTCGGGGTGGTGGTGGGTGATGACCACGCCGTGCACCTCGGCGACCGGGATGCCGCACGCGGCGAGCCCGGCGGTCAGGACGTCCCAGGAGGCCGGGTCGTCCCAGCCGGTGTCGATCAGGACGGGGCCCCGGTCGGTGTCGACGACGTGGACCAGTGTGGTGCCGAGGGGGTTGTCGGGGATGGGGACCGCGAGCGACCGTACGCCCCCGCCGTGATCGGTCACCTGAGTCATGGGCTCCCACCAATCGCCGTCCTGCCGTCACTATAACTAGAACGTATTCCAATGGGTGCCCGAACCAACTGTTGCGCCCCGGAGCCCGGTCCGAGGACTCCGGCCCGTGGACTCCTCCGACCGGAGCTGGTATCAGTTCTCGTATCTGATGAAGCGTCAGAAGTCGGCAGTGTCGGAGAACGCCCCCCGGGGAGGCGGTCGGTCATGACCGAGCTCGTGGAACACGGACAGCTGTTCATAGGCGGGGAGTTGACGGACCCGCTGGGCACCGGCGTCATCGAGGTGATCTCGCCGCACACGGAAGAGGTCATCGGGCGCGTCCCGCACGCCTGCGCCGAGGACGTCGACCGGGCCGTCGCCGTCGCGCGGCGCGCCTTCGACGAGGGCCCCTGGCCCCGGATGAGCCCCGGCGAACGGATCGCGGTCGTCACCCGGATCAAGGACGCGATCGGCGCCCGCCACGAGGAGATCGCCCGCGTCATCTCCTCCGAGAACGGCTCCCCGTACTCCTGGAGCGTCCTCGCGCAGGCCCTCGGCGCGATGATGGTCTGGGACGCCGCCCTCACGGTGGCGCGCGACTTCACGTACGAGGAGACGCGCGACGGAGTCCTCGGCAGGATCCTCGTCCGGCGGGAGCCGGTCGGGGTCGTCGCGGCCGTGGTGCCGTGGAACGTGCCGCAGTTCGTGGCGGCCGCCAAGCTCGCTCCCGCGCTGCTGACCGGCTGTTCGGTCGTACTGAAGCCGTCCCCCGAATCACCCCTGGACGCCTATCTGCTGGGCGAGATCGCCCGGGAGGCCGGACTGCCCGAGGGCGTCCTGTCGATCCTCCCGGCCGACCGCGAGGTGAGCGAGTACCTGGTCGGGCATCCCGGCGTCGACAAGGTCTCCTTCACCGGATCGGTCGCGGCGGGCAGGCGCGTGATGGAGGTCGCGGCGCGCAACCTCACCCGCGTGACGCTCGAACTGGGGGGCAAGTCGGCGGCGGTCGTGCTGCCGGACGCCGACCTCGCCACGGCCGTCCCCGGGATCGTCCAGGCCGCCTGGATGAACAACGGCCAGGCCTGCGTCGCCCAGACCCGCATCCTTGTGCCGCGCTCGCGCTACGACGAGTTCGCGGACGCCTTCGCGGCCGCCGCGAGCGCCCTGGTGGTCGGTGACCCGCTGGACCCGGCGACCCAGGTGGGCCCGCTGGTCGCCGAGCGGCAGCGGCGGCGCAACCTCGACTACATCCGCATCGGCCAGGAGGAGGGCGCCAAGATCCTCACGGGTGGCGGCCGCCCGCACGGCTTCGACCGCGGCTGGTACGTCGAACCCACCCTCTTCGGTGACGTGGACAACTCCATGCGGATCGCCCGTGAGGAGATCTTCGGACCGGTGATCTGCCTGCTCCCCTACGGCGACGAGACCGAGGCCGTGAAGATCGCCAACGACTCCGACTACGGGCTGAGCGGCAGCGTCTGGACGGCGGACGTCGCGCACGGCGTCGACATCGCGCGCCAGGTCCGTACCGGCACCTACTCCGTCAACACCTTCAGCCTCGACATGCTCGGTCCCTTCGGCGGCTACAAGAACTCCGGACTCGGGCGGGAGTTCGGGCCCGAGGGCTACGGCGAGTTCCTGGAGCACAAGATGATCCACCTGCCCGCGGGCTGGGAGGCGTAAGGGATGGGCGACCGCTGGAACATCGAGGTCGACCGCTCCCTGTGCATCGGCTCCGCCCAGTGCGTCCACCTCGTCCCCGGGGCCTTCCGCCTCGACTCCGGCATGCAGTCCCACCCCGCCGAACCTGAGACCGACGCCAATGAGAGGATCCTGGCGGCGGCGGAGGGCTGCCCGGTGGAGGCCATCATGATCACGCTGCTGGGCAGCGGGGAGCCGGTGTTCCCGCCCGAGGAGTGAACGAGGAGCGGCCCCGCGCCGTCACGCCTTCTTGGCCGGAGCCGTCTCGCCCGGGTCGGTCAGGTCGATGAGCCGGCACACCGTCTCGATGTCGATCTTGACCTGGGCGATGGAGGCGCGGCCGGAGAGCCAGGTGATCAGGGCCGAGTGCCAGGTGTGCTCGATGACGCGGACCGCCGAGAGCTGCGCGGGGGTCGGGTCGTCCAGGCCCATGGCGTCCAGGATGATCGCCGTGGTCTGCCGGGACACCTGGTCGACCTCGGGGCTGACGCTGCGGTCCGCGAAGGTCAGCGCGCGGACCATGGCGTCGGCGAGGTGCGGCTCGCGCTGCAGGGCGCGGAAGGCCCGCATCAGCGTCTCGGCGACCCGCTCCGCCGCCGAGTCGCCGGCCGGCGGCTTCTTGCGCAGGGTGCCGTGCATGTGGTCCAGCTGGTCCTGCATGGTGGCCACCAGCAGATGGACCTTCGAGGGGAAGTAGCGGTAGAGCGTGCCCAGGGCGACCTGCGACGACTCCGCGACCTCGCGCATCTGCACCGCGTCGAATCCGCCCCGGCCGGCCAGCTGCGCGCTCGCGTGCAGGATCCGCCGACGGCGTGCTTCCTGGCGCTCGGTGAGCGGGGGAGAGGCGAACTGCGCGGACTTGGCTTCCACCTTGACTTCCGCAGGCATGGGTCCCGTTCCGTGGGTTCAGCTGGAGGAGCGATCAGACAGCATGGCAGAACACATCCGTGGGCCGGAACGTCTCCGTCGTGGCGCGGATCACCTGATCCACTTCTCACAGGGGCCCTACCTGCCGGTAGATTCAGTGCTCCTCGAACGATCAAGTCTGAAACTTGTTCTAGATTAGCGTCCCGGCGTAATCTCGCGGGAATGTGCAGGGAGAAGGGGGCCGTAAGTGACCGCTGAGGCCATGGAGGCGGGCCCCGGAGCGGGCGCGGCCATCGACGGCGACGGACCGTTGCGCATCGCGCTCCTGACGTACAAGGGGAACCCGTTCTGCGGCGGTCAGGGCGTGTACGTACGGCACCTCTCGCGCGAACTCGCCCGCCTGGGCCACCGGGTCGAGGTCATCGGCTCCCAGCCCTACCCCGTGCTGGACGAGGGCCTCCCGGGACTGAGCCTCACCGAACTGCCCAGCCTCGACCTCTACCGCCAGCCGGACCCCTTCCGCACGCCGGCGCGCGAGGAGTTCCGCGACTGGATCGACGCCCTGGAGGTCGGGACCATGTGGACCGGGGGCTTCCCCGAGCCGCTGACCTTCTCGCTGCGTGCCCGCCGTCATCTCCGGGCCCGGCAGGGCGCGTTCGACGTCGTGCACGACAACCAGACGCTCGGCTACGGGCTGCTGGGAGACGTGGGCGCACCCCTGGTCACCACGATCCACCACCCCATCACCGTCGACCGCCGGCTGGAGCTGGACGCCGCCGAGGGGCGCCGCCGCCGCGCGTCCGTGCGCCGCTGGTACGCCTTCACGCGGATGCAGAAGCGCGTCGCGCGCCGTCTGCCGTCGGTGCTCACCGTCTCCGGCACCTCGCGCCAGGAGATCGTCGACCACCTGGGCGTGACCCAGGACCGCATCCACGTCGTGCACATCGGCGCCGACACCGACCTCTTCTCACCCGACCCCGCCGTACCGCAGGTGCCGGGCCGGATCGTCACCACCTCCAGCGCGGACGTGCCGCTCAAGGGACTCGTCCACCTCGTCGAGGCGCTCGCCAAGGTCCGCACCGAGCACTCCGGCGCCCACCTGGTCGTCGTCGGCAGGCGCGCCGAGGACGGGCCCGTCGCCCAGGCCATCGAGCGGTACGGCCTGGAGCACGCCGTCGAGTTCGTCAAGGGCATCTCGGACGCCGAACTCGTCGACCTCGTCCGGTCCGCCGAAGTCGCCTGTGTGCCCTCCCTGTACGAGGGGTTCTCGCTGCCCGCCGCGGAGGCCATGGCCACGGGTACGCCGCTGGTGGCCACCACCGGCGGAGCGATCCCGGAGGTCGCGGGCCCCGACGGCGAGACCTGCCTCGCGGTGCCGCCCGGTGACGCCGGCGCGCTGGCCGCGGGCCTCAGCCGGCTGCTGGGCGACCCGGAACTGCGCGTGAGGCTCGGCTCCGCCGGACGCGCGCGGGTCCTGGAGCGCTTCACCTGGGCCCGCGCGGCCCAGGGCACGGTCGCCCACTACCGCGAGGCCATCGCCCACGCCGCGGGACCCGCTCCCCGGCGCGCCGCACCGGACCCCGCCTCCCCCCGCGTCGCCCCGGGCCCCGCGCCCTCCGCGACCCCGGCCCCCGGTCTCCCCGTGACTCCCGGCGCCGCCCCCGCAGGCGTCGCCGAAGAAGCAGCTGAAGTTGTCGTACCCAACCGCGAAAGCAGGGCCACGTGCTGACCGTCGACTTCTCCCGGTTCCCGCTCGCCCCGGGCGACCGCGTGCTGGACCTCGGCTGCGGTGCCGGCCGGCACGCGTTCGAGTGCTACCGGCGCGGGGCCCGGGTCGTCGCGCTGGACCAGAACGGCGAGGAGATCCGCGAGGTCGCCAAGTGGTTCGCGGCGATGAAGGAGGCGGGCGAGGCGCCCGAGGGCGCGACCGCGACCGCCATGGAGGGCGACGCACTCCGACTGCCGTTCCCCGACGAGTCGTTCGACGTCGTGATCATCTCCGAGGTGATGGAGCACATCCCCGACGACAAGGGCGTCCTCGCCGAGATGGTCCGGGTGCTCAGGCCCGGCGGCCGGATCGCGATCACCGTCCCGCGCTACGGGCCCGAGAAGGTGTGCTGGACCCTGTCCGACGCCTACCACGAGGTCGAGGGCGGCCACATCCGCATCTACCGGGCGGACGAACTGCTGGGCAAGATGAAGGAGGCCGGGCTCAAGCCGTACGGCACCCATCACGCCCACGCCCTGCACAGCCCCTACTGGTGGCTGAAGTGCGCGTTCGGCGTCGACAACGACAAGGCGCTGCCCGTGCGGGCGTACCACAAGCTGCTGGTCTGGGACATCATGAAGAAGCCGCTGGCCACCCGGGTCGCGGAGAACGCGCTGAACCCGCTGATCGGCAAGAGCTTCGTGGCCTACGCGACCAAGCCGCACCTGCCCGCCGACGCCGCCGCGGTGGACGCTTCGTGACCACACCCCGCACGGAGCACCTCGTCCTGCCCGGGGTGCTCACCGCCGAGGAGGCCGCCGTCACGGTGCGCGCGATCCTCGGGGCGCAGCGTCCTGACGGCGCCATACCGTGGTTCCGCGGTCATCACCTCGACCCGTGGGACCACACCGAGGCGGCCATGGCGCTGGACGCGGCGGGCGAGCACGAGGCGGCCGAGCGGGCCTACGCGTGGCTGGCCCGGCACCAGAACCCGGACGGGTCCTGGTACGCGGCCTACGCCGACGGGGACTTCGAGGACGTCACCGACCGCGGCCGGGAGACGAACTTCTGCGCGTACATCGCGGTCGGCGTCTGGCACCACTACCTGGCCACCGGCGACGACACCTTCCTGGACCGGATGTGGCCCTCGGTCTACGCGGCCGTGGAGTTCGTGCTGCGGCTCCAGCAGCCCGGCGGGCAGATCGGCTGGAAGCGCGGGGACGACGGGACGGCGACCGACGAGGCACTGCTGACCGGGAGTTCGTCGATCCACCACGCGCTGCGCTGCGCGCTCGCGATCGCCGACCAGCGCGAGGAGCCGCAGCCCGACTGGGAGTTGGCACTCGGTCTGCTGCGGCACGCCATCCGCAGGCACCCCGAGCGGTTCCTCGACAAGGACCGCTACTCGATGGACTGGTACTACCCGGTGCTCGGCGGCGCGTTGACGGGCGTCGAGGCCAAGTCCCGGATAGCGGAGGGCTGGGAGCGCTTCGTCGTACCCGGGCTCGGCGTGCGCTGTGTCGTGCCCAACCCGTGGGTGACCGGCGGTGAGTCGGCCGAACTCGCCCTGGCGCTCTGGGCCGTGGGCGAGTCCGACCGTGCTCTGGAGATTCTTCAGTCCATCCAGCATCTGCGCGACCCGAAGACCGGCCTGTACTGGACGGGTTACGTCTTCGACGCCCGGGCGATCTGGCCCGAGGAGCTGACCACCTGGACGGCGGGTTCGCTGCTCCTCGCCGTCGCCGCGCTGGGCGGCGACGAGCCGACCTGCGCGGTCTTCGGCGGTGAGCGTCTGCCGCGGGGGCTCGACGCGGAGTGCTGCTGAGGGCTGTTCGGTGATCCCCGGCGGGCGCACGACGACAGCTACGGCGCCTCGCCGCGTCGTCGGGGTCGCCCGCGTACACCCGGTACGAGGACGACCCTCCGCCTCGCGACGCACCGCGTCCGACGCCGCGCGCTCATCCACCGGGGATCAGGGGACAGCCCTCGGGCCCGGCGAGCCGCGGTGGCGGACGGGCTCAGTGGCGGTGCATGCGGTTGGCGATCGCGTGGCCGATGAAGAGGTAGACGACGGCCGCGAGACCGTAGCCCGCCACGACGCGCGCCCACGCTTCGTCGAAGGTGAACAGGTCACGGGACCAGCCCGCGAGCCAGCTCGCCAGGTTGTGGACGAACTGGACCAGGTCGTTGGCCCGGTTCGCGTCCAGCAGGTACATGAGGATCCACAGGCCCAGGATGAGGGCCATCACGTCGGCGACGATCGCGATGACCGTGCCCGCCTGGTTGGAGCCGTTGCGATATCGAGGGGACATGCCGTCCGGGTTGCCGCGTATCCAGGGTTGAAACCCGTACGGGTTTCGCCCAAGTGGCGTAACGCGTCGTGACGGGTGAGGCTGCTGTAAGAGACGTGTTCTCCGGCATCCGAGGAGAACCGTTCCCCCACCCCGGAGGACCCCGTGCCTGTATCGATACGGCGCCTCATCGTGGCGCTCACTCTTTCCTGTGCTCTGGTCGCCGGTGCCACCGCCTGCTCCAGCAGCGGCAGCAGTGCCACCAAGGACACCGCGGCCGTCGCGGCGGCGGTGGCCGCGACCCCGTCCCCGAGCACCACCGTCGAGAAGCAGAGGCTCTCGAAGACCCGCTTCGTCGCCAACGCGAGCCTCGCGGCCGGAGCCACCTACCAGTGGATCGTGAAGCCGTGGAAGGCCGGAAAGTTCAAGAAGGGCGTGAAGGGACGCAGGCTCGCCCTCATCAAGGCGGGTGTCGCCGGTGCCTTCGCGTACAACAGGCTCAAGGCCGCGAGCAGGAACGCCAAGGGCGACCCGACCCTGTCCAAGGCGATCGGCCCGCTGACCGCGGGCATCGACGCCCTCAAGAGCCTTCCCGCCAAGCTCCGCAAGGGCAAGTCGACCGACGACACGGTGGGTTCGTTCGACGACATCATCAACCAGGTGAAGGACGCCGGTAAGAGCGCGGGCGCCAAGGTCACCGACAAGGTGCCGTCGACCTCCCAGCTGACCGGCGGGTGAGTTCCTTCCGCCCTGCCGCGGCTACTGGTTGAGGTCCGCCAGTACGCGGAGCGAGTGAGGGTCCGGTGACAGTGCCAGCAGGTCTGTCACCGGTCCCTTGCGCCACAGGTCGAGCCGTTCGGCGATGCGCTCACGCGGTCCGACCAGTGAGATCTCGTCGGCGAAGGCGTCCGGCACGGCGAGCACCGCCTCCTGACGGCGCCCGGCGAGGAACAACTCCTGGATGAGCCGCGCCTCGTCCTCGTAGCCCATGCGGGCCATCAGATCGGCGTGGAAGTTGCGCGCCGAGTGCCCCATGCCGCCGATGTAGAAGCCGAGCATCGCCTTGACGGGCAGCAGCCCCTCGGCGACGTCGTCACAGACACGGACATGGGCCATGGGCGCGACGAGGAACGGGGCCGCGCCCGCGCGGGCGTCACCCAGCTCGGCCAGGGCGGCCTCGTACGCCTGCGGGCGGGTGGGCGACCAGTACAGGGGCAGCCAGCCGTCCGCGATCCGCGTCGTCTGCGCGATGTTCTTCGGCCCCTCCGCGCCGAGCAGGACGGGCAGGTCGGCACGGAGGGGATGGGTGATCGGCCGCAGCGCCTTGCCGAGCCCCGTGCCGTCGGCGCCCCGGTAGGGAAGGGTGTGGAAACGCCCGTCGAGCCGCACCGGTCCCTCGCGTCCGAGTACCTGGCGTACGACGTCCACGTACTCCCGGGTCGCGGTCAGCGGGGACTTCGGGAAGGGGCGCCCGTACCAGCCCTCCACCACCTGCGGCCCCGAGAGACCGAGGCCGAGCATCATCCGTCCGCCCGAGAGGTGGTCCAGGGTGAGCGCGTGCATCGCGGTCGTGGTGGGGGAGCGGGCGGCCATCTGCGCGACGGCCGTGCCGAGGCGGATCCGGGTGGTCTGCGCGGCGATCCAGGTCAACGGGGTGAAGGCGTCCGAACCCCAGGACTCGGCGGTCCACACGGAGTGGTACCCGAGCCGCTCCGCCTCCCGCGCCAGCGGAAGATGGTCCGCGGAGGGGCCGCGCCCCCAGTAACCGAGTGCGAGGCCGAGCCGCATGTCCCCTCCAGGCGCCACGTTCTGACGCATCGTCAGCTCTGTGCAACCGTCAGGCGACTGTACGGCAACGGCCCCCCGCCCGAAAGGGCGAGGGGCCGTGGGGAAACGGTCGCGCGTCAGCCGCGCTGGATCCCCGAGCTGTCCTGCAGCACACCGCGACGGCCGTCCTGCGTCTGCGCCACCAGGTGCTGGCCGCGCTGCTCCACGGCCAGGTACCAGGTGCCCGGCGCGAGCTCGGCGATCGGCGTCGGCGAACCGTCCTCCGAGAACAGCGGACGCGGCACCGGCACGGCGAACCAGAACGGCGAGAAGTCCCCGGCGGGCAGCTGCGGCTGCGGGGCCGGCGCCTGCTGCGGCTGACCGGGCTGGCCACCGAACGCCTGTCCCTGCTGCGGCTGGCCGCCGTAGGAGGGCTGACCGGGCTGCTGGGCACCCGGGTACCCGTAGCCACCCTGCGGCTGACCACCGTAGGGCTGCGGGGCGGCCGGCTGCGGGGCGGGCACGAGGGCGACCTGGAGCGCGGGGACGAGAGGGGTGGCGATCGCGGCCCCCGCCATCAGCAGCGTCGCGATGAGGGAGAGGATGAGACCGGCACCGGGGCTCACACCGCCGCCCCCGCCGCCCGCCGGGTCGAAGAGGTTCCCGAGCGCGCTCCACGCCGCGAAGACGGTGAGCGCGACACCGAACGGGCCGAGGTCGAGTCCGGCGACCTTCGGCACCCGCGGCAGGGCGCGTGAGGCGACGACCAGCCCGGCTCCGAAGAGGCCGGCCAGGATCACGCTGAACACGAAGGGGCCGCTCGACCAGATGCCGGGGCTGGCGTAGCTGTACTTCGTCCCGTTGACGCTGACGGCGTCGATCGAAAAGAGGGCGAGGAACGACGCGATGAACAGCAGTACCGCTGCTCCGATCACCACGCCGTCGCCTCGAGTGAGGGAGCGGATATTCACTTCAGGTCCTTCGTCGGTCGTCTCGTCGTCGGTGGAGGCGTCGCTGACACCATGTCGCCGTAAGGCCCTGGTGTGAAGCGCGTGGACGGCCCCACATCGTACGGGCGACACTATCGCCCGTACGATCGAGGCGTCCGGAGGGTGTGACCCGCCGGTCACTACCCGCGCAGGAACCCCACGATTCCCTCAGAGATTCCACGCGCCGCCTTCTCCCGCCACGCGCCGCTGGTCAGCAACGCCGCGTCCTTGCTATCGCGCATGTTGCCGCACTCGATGAACACCTTGGGAACCGTTGACAGATTGAGACCGCCGAGATCACTGCGGACGTCGAGTCCGGTGCCGCCGCCGATGTAGTTGGAGGGCGCGCTTCCGGTGGCGTGGACGAAGTTGCCCGCGATGCGCTCGCCCAGGTCCCGCGACCGGGCGGTGATGGGCCGGGTGTCGGCGGCGCCCGAGTGGACGGACGCGGGGAGGATGACGTGGAAGCCGCGGTTGCCGGCCGCGGAGCCGTCCGCGTGGATGGAGACGACCGCGTCGGCGTGCGCGTCGTTGCCGATCCGGGCCCGCTCGTCGACGCACGGACCCCAGGGGCGGTCGCCGTCCTGAGTGAACTTCACCGTGGCGCCCTCCTGTTGGAGGAGCGTACGCAGCCGGCGGGCGACGTCGAGGGTGAACCGGGCTTCGGTGTAACCCGCGTTGGTCGACGTACCGGTGGTGTCGCACTCCTTGGAGTTCGTGCCGATGTTCACCTTGCGGTTGATGTCGGCCGCGTGCTGGAAGTTGCCCGGGTTGTGTCCCGGGTCGACGACCACGACCTTGCCCTTGAGCGGGCCGGAGGCGGCGCCGCCGCCCGCGCTGGAGGGACCGGAACGGCCGGCGGACCCGGAGGGGGACGGGCTTCGGCGGTTCTCGCCGCCCGTCGCGGACGCCGACGGTGTCCGGGACGCGGAGGACGCGGCGGGCCCGGAGGAGGGGGACGTCGGTGAGATGGACGAGGACGCGGCGGTCCCGGTGGGACCGCCCGGGTCCCCCACCGCCTGCCACACCAGCCATCCCGCCAGCGCGCCCGTCACCAGCGCGGCGAGCGTCACGGTCATCGGCCCGCGCCGGGGGCGGCGCGGCTGGGGAGGTTCGAAGTCAGGGCCTACGTACGACACGTCAGCGACTCTAACCGTGACCTCAGATCCCTGCGCCGGTTCGGCGCAGGACGCGCAGCGAGTCGGTCACCGAGACCTCCGTGAAGGCGCCGGACTCCAGGGCCCGGAGGTAGACGCGGTACGGGGCCTGGCCGGTGAACTCGTCGGCCGGGTCGGGAAACACGTCGTGGATCACCAGCAGGCCGCCCTCGGCCACATGGGGGGCCCAGCCCTCGTAGTCGCCGGACGCGTGCTCGTCCGTGTGACCGCCGTCGATGAAGACGAGACCGAGGGGTGTCCCCCAGAACGCGGCGATCTGCGGCGAGCGGCCGACGAGCGCGACCACCTGCTCCTCCAGGCCCGCCCGGTGGAGGGTGCGGCGGAACGTGGGCAGGGTGTCCATCCGGCCGATCTCGGGGTCGACCGTGGACGGGTCGTGGTACTCCCACCCGGGCTGCTGCTCCTCGCTGCCCCGGTGGTGGTCGACGGTGATCGCCGTCACTCCGGCCGCGCGCGCCGCGTCGGCGAGCAGGATCGTGGAGCGCCCGCAGTAGGTGCCGACCTCCAGGAGGGGCAGCCCGAGCCGGCCCGCCTCGACGGCGGCGTCGTGGAGCGCGAGGCCCTCGTCGAGCGGCATGAACCCCTTGGCGGCCTCGAAGGCGGCGAGAATCTCCGGCTTGGGTGCCGCGGGCATGGGTTCCTCCAGCTGATACCGGTCCCGCTGGTACGGGCCGTGGGCGCCCCATGCTGCACCACACCCCCGCCACGGGGGTGACGGGGGTGGGCCGCCGGGGCCGCGCGGGTTCCGCGGGCGGGACTCGTCGGCGGACCCCGCCGACGAGGACCCTCCGGACGGGACCGTCGACGGGCACCTGTGGGCGGTCCCCGTCGAGGGGAGCCGTCCGGTCGAGGGGACCCACCCATGGACACCCGCCGACGGACACCCTCGGCGGGGCCTCCGGCGGGACCTGCGACCAGGGGCCGCCGACAGGCCCTGCGGGCGGTGCCCTGCGGGTCCTACGGGCGGGGCCGGTGGTGCCGGTCCGGGGTGGGGCCGGTGGCGCCGGTCCGGGGTGGGGCCGGTCCGGATCCGAGTGGGGCCGGTCTTCGGCGTGGTGCCGGCGGGGCCGGTGGTGCCGGCACCGGGTCCGGTCGGTGGTGCCGGTCCGGGGGACCCCGTTCGGCCGGATCTACGCGGGGACCGTCTCGCCCGGCAGGGCGAGGTCCAGGTCGACCGGGCGGTCGTCGCCGGAGTGGGTCGCCGAGGAGGCGAGCGGGCCGTGGCCCGCGGCCCTGGCGGCGAGGACGTACGCGCCCTCGGCGGGCACGGCCAGCGCGTAGCTGCCGTCCTCCCCGGAGAGCGTGGCGCCCGCCTGCCGGCCGCGCCGGTCGATCAGGGTGACCTTGGCGCGGGCGACGGGGTCGCCGTCGGTGTTCAGGACCCGGCCGCGGAAGCCCCCGAGCACCTCCTGGGCCCGCTCCAGCGCGGCGTCCTCGGCGCTGCTGGCACGCAGCCGCGGCTTGGTGGCCTGACGCTGGCGGGGCAGGCAGAGGGCCATGACCAGGCCGACGGCCACCGCGCCCGTCGCGATCATGAAGGAGACCCGGAATCCGTGCATGGTGGGGATCGCGACACCGCCCGCGTCACTGGCCGTGTTCGCGAGCACCATGCCGATGACGGCGCTGGACACCGACGTGCCGATCGAGCGCATCAGAGTGTTGAGGCCGTTGGCCGCGCCCGTCTCGGAGGCCGGGACGGAGCCGACGATCAGCGCGGGCAGCGAGGAGTAGGCGAGGCCGATGCCCGCGCCCAGGACCACCGCGATCACGATGGTCTGCCAGGCGGCGCTCATCAGGCCGAGCCCCGCGCCGTAGCCGATCCCGATGATCACCATGCCGATGATCAGCGTGACCTTGGGGCCGTACTTGGCGGAGATCCGGGCGTAGACCGGCGCGGTGAACATCATCGTCAGGCCGAGCGGCGCCACGCACAGACCCGCGACCACCATCGACTGGCCGAGGCCGTAACCGGTGGCCTTCGGCAACTGGAGGAGCTGGGGCAGCACGAGGGAGACGACGTAGAAGGAGACACCGACCATGATCGAGGCCAGGTTGGTGAACAGCACCGAGCGTCGGACGGTCGTGCGCAGGTCGACCAGCGGCGCCTTGACGCGCAGCTCCATCACGCCCCACAGCACGAGCACGACGGCCGAGGCGCCGAACAGACCGAGCGTGGTGCCCGAGCTCCAGCCCCAGTCGCTGCCCTTGGTGATCGGCAGCAGGAAGAGGACGAGTCCCGCGGACAGGCCTATCGCGCCCAGGACGTCGAAGGTGCCCTCGGCGCGCATCGGGGACTCGGGCACGGCGACGAGGGTCAGCACGATCGAGACCACGCCGAGTCCGGCGGCGAGGAAGAACAGGGAGTGCCAGTCGGCGTGCTGCGCGACCAGGGCCGCGAGCGGCAGCGCGAGACCGCCGCCGACACCGATCGAGGAGCTCATCAGGGCCATCGCCGAGCCGAGCTTCTCGCGGGGCAGCATGTCGCGCATCAGGCCGATGCCGAGCGGGATCGCGCCCATGGCGAAGCCCTGCAGCGCACGGCCGGCGATCATCACGAGCAGGTCGCTGGTGAATCCGGCGACGAGTGAGCCGACGACCATCACGGACAGGCTCGTGAGCAGCATGCGCCGCTTGCCGAAGAGATCACCGAGCCGGCCCATGATCGGGGTGGCGACGGCTCCCGCGAGCAGCGTCGAGGTCAGGACCCAGGTGGCGTTGCTGGGGGCGGTGCCCAGCAGCTTCGGCAGGTCCTTGATGACCGGGACGAGCAGGGTCTGCATCACCGCGACAACGATGCCCGCGAAGGCCAGCACCGGCACGACCGCGGTACTGGTCCTCCGGGCGGGCTGTTGGGTCGTCGTGTGCGTCATTGCGTGAGGCCTCCAGGCCGGGAGATGAGCAGAGGAGAGAACGATCCGTGCGGGAATCCGTGCGGGAGTCGGTACGGGATACGTGCAAGGTGAACCCGGTGTGCCGGGGCAACTATTCCGATGCTTCGGCGTACTAACGAAAACTTGACCTTCTCGTGAGGATCTGAACGGCCGTCAGACCTGGCGCTCGAATAGAACGTGTTCTAGTCTGGCGCGCACCGTGAGGCTGGGGGTGCCGTGAAGGCGTACGTCGTCGGGGTCGGGATGACCCGTTTCGAGAAGCCGGAGACCCGGGAGTGGCAGTACTGGGACATGGCGAAGGAGGCGGGCACCCGTGCCCTGGGGGACGCGGGGATCGCGTACTCCGACGTCCGGCAGGTGCCCGTCGGGCACTGCTTCCAGGCCTCCACGGCGGGGCAGCGGGCCGCCTACGAGCTGGGCCTGACCGGCGTGCCCGTCTACAACGTCAACAACAACTGCGCCACCGGGGCGAGCGCGCTGATGCTGGCGCGGCAGTTCGTCGAGGGCGGGATCTCGGACTGCGTGCTGGCGCTGGGGTTCGAGAAGATGAAGCGCGGGGCGCTGGGCGGTGGCGCCGACGGCGGGGACTTCGCGACGTCCCCGGTGGCCCGGCACTACGGGATCATGGCCGCCCGGCACGGCTTCGAGATGTCCCCGCCCACCGCGCAGATCTTCGGTGACGCGGCCCGCGAGCACATGGAGAGGTACGGGACCACCGAGGCACAGCTCGCCGCGGTCGGCGCCAAGAACCACCGGCACTCGGCCCACAATCCGTACGCGCAGTTCCGGGACGTGTACGGGGTCGACGAGGTCCTCGCCTCCCGGGTCGTGCACCGGCCGCTGACGAAGCTCCAGTGCTCGCCCACCTCCGACGGCGCCGCGGCGGCCGTCGTCGTGTCCGAGCGGTTCGCCGAGGAGCGCGGGCTGGGCGGACGGGCGGTGGAGATCGTCGCGCAGGCCATGACCACGGACACGGAGGAGTCCTTCGCCTCCGGCTCGTGCATCGACGTCGTGGGGCAGCCCATGTCCCGGGAGGCCGCACGCCAGGTCTACGAACGGGCGGGACTCGGCATCCACGACGTGGACGTCGTGGAACTGCACGACTGCTTCTCGATCAACGAGCTGCTGACGTACGAGGCGCTGGGCATGTGCGGCGAGGGGGAGTCCGGCAAGCTCGTCGAATCGGGGGCCACCACCTACGGCGGCCGGTGGGTGGTGAACCCGTCCGGAGGTCTGATCTCGAAGGGGCACCCGCTGGGAGCGACCGGGATCGCCCAGGTGGCCGAGCTGGTCTGGCAGTTGCGGGGCGAGGCCGGCGAGCGCCAGGTGACGGGCGCGCGGGTCGGCCTCGCCCACAACATCGGGCTCGGCGGCGCGGCGGTGGTCACGCTGCTGCGGGCGGCCCGCGGCTGAACGGGGAGGGGGCGGCGTCGTACACCCCGCGGCGCGTGTCGTACGCCCTCGGCTTGTGTCGTACGCCCCGGCTTGTTCCGTACGCCGCCCGCCCTGTGTCGTACGTTCCCGGGCCGCCCGCGATGCCTGCCGGTCCGTGGCACGGGCGGGAGGGGCGGCGTCCGCGGTGACCGCGCCGCTGTGACCGACCGTGTCCGGGAGAGGGGCCGTCCGGCCCTCGGGAGTGTGGCCGCCCGGACCCCGGGGGCGGGGACGGCCCGGATCTCGCGGGCCCCCGCGGCGGCCGGTGCCGCAGGGCCCGCCATTGGGCGATCGCCGCGACCGCCGCCCTGGTGGTCGCCGGGTCGGCGGGGACGCTGGCGCTGGCCGGGGCGGCGGGCGACGGCGCGAAGCGGGTCGAGCCGGCCGCGACGCGCCCGCCGCTGAACGACGAACGGCATCTGTACGAGCCGTGGAGCAGCGATCTGGCCCGGGGGACCGACCACGGCAAGAAGTGGAAGGTGGTCGTCTACGTGTATGGGGCGCCCCGCGACCGGACGCAGGCACAGCGCCAGCTGCGGGCCGTCACCGAGTCCGGATTCGGGCATCCGGAGGCGGCGCCGCCGACCGCCGCCGGACTCGTCGGCAGGAGCGCGTACTTCGTGCGCCTGACCCTGGACGGCAGGACGTCGACCGAGATGCTCGGGGTGTTCGACAAGCACGGCACGCTGTCGGGCCGGGACCTGCGGTCCGCCGCGCTGCCGCTGGAGACCAGGGGGACGACGCCGAGAGGGTCCGGTGAGCGGCTCGTGATCGGCCGGGTCCCCAGGACCGCTCAGGAGGTCACCTGCACCTGGGACGACGCCACGACGACCAAGGTGTACCGGCCCGCTCCGGGCACGGGCATCGTCGGGGACTTCGAGGACCTGATCCGTCCGGCGGACGGATCCCCGTCCGACTGGTTCGTCTGCCTGGGGCCGGAGGGCAGGACCTTCGAGGCGGCGGCGGTGACGAAGTAGCGGGCGCGCGGCGGCGCGGGGGACCGCCGGTCACAGCCATCCCTGCTGGCGGGCCTCCCGCATCGCCTCCATACGGTTGCGGGTGCCGGTCTTGCCGATCGCGGAGGACAGGTAGTTGCGGACCGTCGATTCGGACAGGTGGAGCCTGCCCGCGATGTCGGCGACGGTGGCGCCGTCCACCGATGCCTTCAGAACGTCGCACTCGCGGGCGGTGAGCGGACTGGGCCCGGCGCTCAGCGCGGCCGCGGCCAGTGCCGGGTCGATGACCCGCTCGCCGGTCAGCACCCGCCGGATCGCCTCGGCCAGTTCCTCCACGGGTCCGTCCTTGACCAGGAACCCCGCGGCGCCCGCCTCCATGGCGCGGCGCAGGTAACCGGGCCGTCCGAAGGTGGTGAGGATCAACACGCGGCAGTCAGGGGCCTGTCGGCGCAGCTCGGCGGCCGCGTCCAGACCGCTCATGCCCGGCAGTTCGATGTCCAGCAGGGCCACGTCCGGGCGGTGCAGCAGCGCGGCGTCCACGATCGCGTCGCCCGCCGCGACCTGTGCGACGACCTCCAGGTCCTCCTCCATGCCGAGCAGCAGGGCGAGCGCCCCGCGCATCATTCCCTGGTCCTCGGCGAGCAGGACCCTCACACACTTCACCGGCCGGTGATCCCGGGGCATCTCGTCCACGGGCCCAGCGTAGGCCCGCGGCAGCGTCATGTCCCGGACGGACGGGGTGAGATGGGTGGTCACCGCGCTCCGGGTGCGTCGGGTGCGTCGGGTGCCGTGGACGTCTTCGGCGTCTTCGGCGTCTTGGACGTCTCTGGCGTCCTGGGCGCTTCGGGTGTCCTGGGCGACGGCAGTTGCGCCGTGCCCGCGGGGAGCAGGCCCTTCGTCCGGCGTTCCCCCGCCGCGGGGCCGCCTCCCGCGAGGGGTTCGCCCTCCAGGGTGAGTCCGTCCTCCACGGCGAGTGCGTCCTGCCCGGCAGGTTCGTCCTCCACGGGGAGTTCGCCCTCCACGGGGAGTTCGGCGGTGACCGTGAAGCCGCCGCGCGGGGACGGGCCGGCCCGCAGGGATCCGCCGGCCGCCGCCAGACGTTCGGTCAGGCCCTTCAGGCCGGTTCCGCCGATACCCGGCACGGGTGCCGGGGCGAGCGGGCCGTCCCCGTCGTCCACGATCTCCAGACGGACCCGGTCCCGCGCGCCGTGGACGGTGATCTCGCAGTGGGTCGCGCCGCTGTGCCGGACCACGTTGGTGACCGCCTCACGCAGCACCCAGCCGAGCAGCGCCTCGGCCCGCGGCACGAGGGGCGGCCCCGACTGCCGTACGACCGGGTCGACGCCCACCGCGGACAGCGCGGAGCGGGCCCGGTCCAGCTCGGTGGCGAGGCTGCCCTCGCGGTAACCGGTGACCGCCTCGCGGATCTCCGTGAGCGCCTGGCGGCCGACCGACTCGATGTCGGTGACCTGCACCAGGGCCGCCTCCAGGTCGCGGGGCGCCAGCCGGCGGGCCGCCTCGGACTTCACCACGATCACGGAGAGCGTGTGGCCGAGCAGGTCGTGCAGGTCGCGGGAGAAGCGCAGCCGCTCCTTCTCGACGGCGCGCCGGGCCAGCTCCTCACGGGCCGCCCGCAGCTCCCGTACCGCCTCGGCGAGGGACAGGATCGCCGCCGTGACCATCGTGGACAGGAACGTGCCGTACGTGATGTTGATCGCGTCCCAGCCCTCGCGGACGCCGGAGACGCCGCCCGCCAGCGCGGCCAGACCGATTCCCGTCCGGCCGAGCCAGGGGCCGCGCAGGATCGCCCCCGTCGCGAGACCCAGCAGCGGGAAGAACAGCAGCCAGTTGCCGCCGTAGCCGATGGCGAGGCCGCAGGTCAGCACACCCATCGCGGTGAGCGCCAGACGCGTGGAGCGGGCCTCGCGCGTCTTCTTCACGAAGGCACGGAACGCGACGTAGACGTAGAGGGAGTTGAAGGCGAACAGGCCGATGGCCCCGATCCAGGGGTTGGCGGTCGTGCCCTGGAAGAGGTTGGAGAAGGCGCCCATGCCCAGCAGCAGCCAGGGCAGCAGCGCGAACCCGGTCGGCGGCGGGCCGGGATTCTCGGGCAGCGGCTCCCCGTTCCTGCGCGCGATGCGCCGCGCGGCCTTGAACCTCGCCATGTCCGCCTTCCACCGCCGCCTCGCCCCCCGCCGCGCCTCCATCCGGCAGACGACTCCACGCATCCACGAGCTGTCCGTCCACGCCATGTCCGTGCTCCCCGTTCCCCGCGCCTGTCGAAAGTCTTCCCGGCCGCCGCGCCGTTGTCGCCGTCGCCGTCGCCGTCGCCGTCGCCGTCGCCGTCGCCGTCGCCGTCGCCGTCGTACGGACGGCCCGGTGCCGTGCGGGCGGCCCGCACCCGTGAGGAGGGCCCGCACCCGTGAAAAGGGCCCGCACCCGTGACGCGAGGCCCGCACCCCTGAGGAGCGGGCCGTCCGCACCGCGGACGGCCCACCGCCTTCAGGCGGTCCGCCCCGCCCTGCGGTACGAGACCACAGCGTACGAACCGAAGGCCAGCAGCCAGGCCATGAGCACCGCTACCGCACCGAGCGCCGGAGCGTGGCCGTCCGTGATGGACATACCGAGCTCCGCGAAGCGGTTGGCCGGCGTGTACACGGACACCGACCGCAGCCAGCCGGGGAACAGCGTGATCGGGAACCACAGGCCGCCCACCACCGAGAGCCCCAGGTTGCACGCCATGTTCGCGACGCCGGTGGTCTGCGCGGTCAGCCGGTAACCGTTGCCGAGGCCGAGCAGCGTGAACGGGACGGAGCCGAGCCAGAGCAGTACCGCGACCGCCGCCCACTGCCAGATCGCCAGACGTACGCCGTTGACCACACCGCCCGCCGTGAGCACCGCGGCGATCGCCGGCAGCACGGTCACCGAGCCGGTCAGCGCCCGCCCCAGCACCACCTCGCGCGGTGTCATCGGCGTCACCCGCAGCTGCCGCAGCCAGCCCGTCACCCGGTCCTCGGCGACACCGCCGCCGGTGTTCAGGGCCGATCCCACCGCTCCGTACGCGGCCATCCCGATCATCGAACCGGTCTTCCAGCCGCCGTCGTCGCCTCCGCCGCCGAGGTTGGTGAAGAGCAGGTACATCATCACCGGCATCGCGACGCCACCGATCACGAAGCCGGTGTCGCGCAGCGTCCGGCGTACTTCCAGCCGCAGATAGTCGAGCATCACAATCCCTCCGGAACGGATGAGGTGAGGGCCAGGAACGCGTCGTCCAGTGACGCCGCGGTGACCTCCAGGCCACGGATGGAGCCCCGCCGGGCCAGCGCGAGCACCGTCGCGTCCGAGTCGTCGGTCCGCAGTCGTGCCCGGTCCCCGCGCACCTCCACCGACACCACGCCGGGCAGCAGGGTCAGCCCCTGCGTCCCCGCTCCGGTCAGGTCGAAGGAGACGAGGTTGCCGCCCACGGACCGCTTGAGCTGCTCACCGGTGCCGTCCGCGACGATCCGGCCCCGGTCGATGACGAGGATCCGGTCCGCGTGCGCGTCCGCCTCGTCCAGGTAGTGCGTCGAGAACAGCACGGTGTGCCCGCGCCTCGCGTACGCCCGCATCGACGTCCAGAACGCCTGCCGCGCCTCCACGTCCAGCGCGGCGGTCGGCTCGTCCAGCACGATCAGCGCGGGGTTCCCGGCGAGTGCCACCGCGAACCGCACCCGCTGGGACTGGCCGCCGGAGAGCCGGTCGGCACGTCGCCCCGCCAGCTCCGCGATCCCCGCCAGCCGCAGCGCCTCGTCCACCGGCAGCGGTGCCGGATAACGGCCCGCCACGAAGGAGACCAGCTCGCGGACCGTGACGCGCGGCACCGGCCGGGCCTCCTGGAGCATGGCGCCGACCTGCCCGGCGCGCACCGCCCGCTCCGGGGGCCCGCCGAAGAGCGCCACCGATCCCTCGTCGGGCTCGTTCAGGCCGAGCAGGAGGGAGATCGTGGTCGACTTGCCCGCCCCGTTGCGCCCGAGCAGCGCCACGGTCTCGCCGCGGGCGATCTCCAGATCCACCCCGTCCACGGCGCGCACCGCGCCGAACGCCTTGGCGGCCCCCTTGAAGGACACCGCCGCTTCCGTCCCCGTCGTCCATGTCATGAGGACGACGCTACGAGCCCGGACACCGGGCCCGGCAGAGGCACTTGTGGGCAGTCGGCCGGGACAAATGTCACGGCCTCCGTCGGCCGGGGTCGCGCCCGGCGCCGCGACCCGCCCCGGATCCCGTGTCACGGACGGTGCCGCGAACCCCGGATCTGACATGACGTCAGCAGCCTTCACAACTCGGGGGCGCTGGGCTATACAGGGGGTCGCCGTACTGGAACGCGTTCTAGAACAGGCGGGTTCCGAGGCCCCGTGTCGACCTCGGTGCGGCCGACGGTGCGGACGGCCGCATCGAGGTCTTTCGCGCTAGTGATCAGGAGCCCCATGCCCATCGACGCCGCAAAGGCCCTCGCCGCCGAACCCCGCAGCGGTGAGATCACCTGGGACCGGAAGGACGTCCAGCTCTACCACCTCGGTGTCGGAGCGGGCGCGAACCCGGACAAGCCCCATCCCGCCACGGACGCCGACGAGTTGCGGTACACCCTGGAATCCGCCCTCCACGTCCTGCCGAGCTTCGCCACCGTCGCGGGCGCCGGCTCACCCGGCGTGATCAGCGGTCTGTCCATGCCCGGCGTCGACGTCGACCTCGCCCGCGTCCTGCACGGCGGGCAGCGCGTCACCGTGCACCGTCCGATACCGGCCGAGGGCAGGGCGACGGCCACCGGACGGATCGCCGCCGTGTACGACAAGGGCAAGGCCGCGATCCTGGTCATGCGCACCGAGGTCGCGGACGCCGAGGGACCCCTGTGGACGAACGACGCCCAGATCTTCGTACGGGGAGAGGGCGGCTGGGGGGGTGACCGCGGTCCCTCCGCGCGCCTCGACGCGCCGGACGGCCCGCCGGACCGGACCGTCGAACGCCCGGTCCGCGAGGACCAGGCGCTGCTCTACCGGCTCTCCGGCGACTGGAACCCGCTGCACGCGGACCCCGAGTTCGCGAAGCTGGCCGGCTTCGACCGGCCGATCCTGCACGGCCTGTGCACCTACGGCGTGACGCTCAAGGCGGTCGTCGACACCCTGCTCGGCGGGGACGTGTCCCGTGTCCGCTCCTACACCACCCGCTTCGCCGGTGTCGTGTTCCCCGGCGAGACCCTGCGCGTCCGCATGTGGCGCGGGCCGGTCCGGGACGGCGCGATCCGGGTGTCGGTGACCGCGGCCGACCGGGACGACGCGCCGGTGCTGGCCGACACCGTCGTCGAACACGCGTGAGTCCAGCCCACCGTTGAGAGGAGCCGCACCATGCGCGCAGCCGTACAGCACGAGACAGGCCAGGACAAACTCGACGTCCTCGACGACGTCGAGGCGGTGGGCTTCGGGCCCGGCCGGGTCAGGATCCGGGTGCGGGCCACCGGACTGTGCCACTCGGACCTGTCCGCGATGAGCGGCGTACTGCCGCAGCCCGCGCCGTTCGTGCCCGGTCACGAGGGTGCCGGGGAGGTCATCGAGGTCGGCGAGGGGGTCACCCAACTCAAGCCCGGCGACCGGGTCGTCGTCTGCTGGCTGCCGGCCTGCGGTGCCTGCCCCGCCTGCGGGCGCGGCCAGACCGAGTTGTGTCTGGCCGGTTTCATGAACGCGGGCACCCCCAACTTCCGGCGCTCCGGCCAGGACGTCTTCGGCTTCGCCGGGACCGGTACCTTCGCGGAGGAGGTCGTGGTGGACGCGGGTTGCGCCGTGCCCATCCCCGACGACGTGCCCTTCGACATCGCGGCCCTCATCGGCTGCGGCGTCACGACCGGCCTGGGCGCCGCCCTCAACACCGCCGACGTGGAAGCCGGTTCGTCGGTCGCGGTGATCGGCTGCGGCGGTGTCGGCATCTCCGCCATCCAGGGCGCGCGGCTCAAGGGTGCCGCCGAGATCGTCGCCGTCGACCCGGTCGCCTCCCGTCGCGAGGCCGCGCTGAGGTTCGGCGCGACGAGGGCGGTCGCGCCGGACGGACTCGCCGACGCCAAGCAGTCGGTGACCGCGGGCGAGGGCTTCGACTACGTCTTCGAGGTCGTCGGCAGGTCGACCACCGCGCGTACCGCCTACGAGAACACCCGGCGCGGCGGCACCCTCGTCGTCGTCGGCGCGGGCGCCATGGACGACTTCCTCCAGCTCAACATGTTCGAGCTGTTCTTCGACGAGAAGCGCATCCTGCCCTCCATGTACGGCGGCGGGGACGTCCTGCGTTCCTACGAGCGGACCATCGCCCTGTGGCGCGCGGGCCGCATCGACCTGGAGGGCCTGATCACCCACCGGGTGCCGCTGTCCGGGATCAACGAGGCACTCGACCAGATGCGGACGGGCACCGCCCTGCGCACCTGCATCGAGATCTGAGCCCGGTCACCGCTTCCGCCCCCGGTCACCGCTTCCGACCCCGACCACCGCTGAGGACCCTGATGTCACTGCCACTTGAGGGACTGGCCGCGATCGTCACCGGCGCGGGGCGCGGCCTCGGCCGGGCCGAGGCGCTGGAACTCGCCGGCCTGGGCGCGTCCGTCGTCGTCAACGACTACGGACGCCCCGGGCGGGACGGTTCGGGCGCGGCCTCGGCCGCGCCCGCCGAGGAGGTCGCCGCCGGGATCCGGGCCGCGGGCGGCCGCGCCCTCGCCCACACCGGCGACGTCGCCGACCACGAACAGGCCCGCGATCTGGTCGAGTCGGCGGTCGCCGAGTTCGGAAGACTGGACATCCTGGTCAACAACGCGGGCATCCTGCGCGACCGGATGGTCTTCTCGATGTCCGAGGAGGAGTGGGACTCGGTCGTGCGGGTCCATCTCAAGGGCCACTTCAACATGACGCACTTCGCGTCCGCGCACTGGCGGGCGCGGTCCAAGGCGGCGGACGGGCCGGTGTACGGGCGGATCGTCAACACCTCGTCGGAGGCGTTCCTCGCGGGTTCGGCGGGACAGCCCAACTACGCGGCGGCCAAGGGCGGGATCGTCGGCCTGACCACGTCGACCGCGCTGGCGCTCGCCAGATACGGGGTGACGGCGAACGTCATCTGCCCGCGCGCCCGGACCCGGATGACCGAGGACGTGTTCGCGGGATTCCCGCCCGGACAGGCCGCTGCGGAGCCGGGAGAGGGGCTGGACCCGCTCGCCCCCGAGCATGTCGCCCCGCTCGTCGGCTACTTGGTGTCGCCCGCCGCCGCGCACATCAACGGACAACTGCTCGTCGTGCACGGCGGCATGGTGGCGGTCGTCGAACGGCCCCGGGTCGCCGCCAAGTTCGACACCGAACAGGACGTCTTCACGTACGACGAACTCGACGCCCTGCTCAGCCCGCACTACGCCGGCCGCCCGCGAGGAGAGACGTTCGCGGCGGCGGAGGTACTCGGGCTGAAGCGGGGGTAGCACTCGACCGGGCGGGATCGAACTGGGTCGGGCGGGACCGGGTTCCGGGGAGCGCGCGCGGCCCCGGCGACGTGCGGGAGATTCCGCGGCGGACGTCGACGTACGGCACGGCCCCGCTCACCCGAGGTGAGCGGGGCCGTGCCGTACGTCCGTCGTGTCGCAGGTCCGTCGTGCCGTCAGGCCGCGCTGTCCGGCTGACCGGACGGCTTGCGGTGCCGGCCGTGCGGCATCGCCTCGTCGTCCTGGCCGGAGACCGGCCCCCGGTGCCTGCCGTGGCCCGTGTCCGACGCCGTGGCGTCCTGGGCGTCGGTGACCGGCGGTTCCATGGTGCTGATGTCGCTCATCTGGTGTTCACCCCGTCAACAAGATCCTTCTTTGCAGCCGGGGGATTCTAACCGGTGGTCAAGTCCGGGCCGTCGGCGGGTGACCGGGATTCGCCTCCGCCAGTTCCACCCGCTCCCATCCGCCGGGCGCCCTGCCGCCGGCCCCCCGTTCGGCCCGGGCGACCGGAACGGCGGGAACGGCCGGAACGAACGGCAGGCCGGGAACGGCCGGAACGGGCCCGTCCCGTCCCGCCGGCCGGGCGGACGGAGCGGTCCGGCCGGTCAGGGGTGCCTGTTGCAGCGGGACCGGACGCGCGGCCACCCGCTCCGCCGGACGCGCGCACTCCGCGTCCACCGGAACGGCGGGCGCCGCCAGACTCGCCACCCCGCACGGCACCGCCCCCGTGGCGTACGGCAGCCGGAGCACACCCTCCTCGGTCAGCAGCCCCGCGCCCGCGAACCACCCCTCGGGCGCCGGGAGATGGTGGACCTGGCGCTCGACGGGCCGCCACATCCCCACCCAGGTGCCGGCCGGCCCGTCGATCCGCAGGGCCACCACGCAGCGTTCCGGTGTCAGTACCTGCCCCGGCTGGATCGCGAACGGCGTCACCGCGCAGTCCGAGGCGCGCAGGCACTCCGGGAAGCGGACCGGCAGCGTGCTTCCCAGCACCCCCCAGCCCAGCCGGGCGTGCCCCGGCGAGGGCGCGTCCGAGCGGATGAGCAGCAGCCCGCTGTCGGCGTCCGCGAGCAGCAGCCGGTCGTCGCTGTCCTCCGCGATCTGCAGCAGCGGTGACACCTCGCCGCCGCGCTCCAGATCGACGACCACGGTCTTGGTCCGGCCGCCCTGGAAGCGGTCCAGCGCCAGCATGCGTCCCGTGCCGTCCAGCCACACCCCGCCCGAACAGCGGCCCGGGATCTCGGCGAGGTGTTCGGGCCCGAAGGCGCCGCCCGCCACCAGCCAGACCGCCGTGGACCCCCGTCCCACGGCGAGGGCGTACGCGTGCTCCCCGTCGGGCGCGGGCGGCAGCAGCCACAGCCGGGAGCCCTCCTCCGGGCACTCCACGGCGCCGAGCGGCAGCTCCCCGGTGCCGGGCCCGGTCGGGTACAGCAGCGAGAACGCGTGCCGGTCGGCCGTCACCCGGTGGATCAGCACCCGACCGTCGGTCATCGGCAGCACCTCGGTGCCGGGCTCCTCCGGCTGGTGGGACGGCAGCGGTACGGCGTACGGCTCGGGGCCGTCCAGCGTCCAGCGCTCCGGGAACCAGCACTCGCCGTCGAGCGCGAGGCGCGCCGCGTAGGTTCCGTCGGCGGTGAGCACGCATCCGGGGCGGCTGGCCGGGCCCTTCTCGTGTTCCGCGTTCTCGTGTTCCGCCGCGGACTCGGTCGCACAGGCCGTCATCGTTCGGTCACCTCCGGCGACGAAGCTAGTTTTCGTACGCACAGACGCGGGAGCGACGCCCGGCCGCTTCACACATAAGGGTGGCGGTGCCGCGATTCGCCTGAGGGAACGGGGACGGGTGTGCTGAGCGGGGTGGGGAGGAGAGGGCGGGGCGGGGGTGACGGCCGGTCCCGTGTCCGGGGGCGGCCCGCCCGCCCGGTCGGGAGAACCCGTGACCGGTGGGACACGGACGTGGGGCAGGTAGCCTTTGCCCGTGCCCCGTCTGTCTGAAGTCATCGCCGCGCTCGACGCCCTCTGGCCGCCCGAGAGGGCCGAGGGATGGGACGCGGTCGGCACCGTCTGCGGCGACCCCGACCAGGAGGTCACGCGGGTCCTGTTCGCGGTCGACCCGGTCCAGGACGTCGTCGACGAGGCGGTGAAGCTGGGCGCCGGCCTGCTGGTCACCCACCACCCGCTCTATCTGCGCGGGACGACGACGGTCGCCGCCGGCACCTTCAAGGGCCGCGTCGTGCACACCCTCATCAAGAACGACATCGCGCTGCACGTCGCGCACACCAACGCCGACCGGGCCGACCCCGGTGTCTCGGACGCCCTGGCCGGCGCGCTCGGCCTCCGCGTCGTCCGCCCCCTCGTACCGGACCCGGCCGACCCCGAGGGACGCCGTGGCCTCGGCCGCGTCTGTGAACTGGACCACCCCGTTACCGTCCGCGAGTTCGCCGCGCGCGCCGCGGGCCGGCTGCCGGCCACCGCGCAGGGCGTCCGGGTCGCGGGCGACCCCGACGCACTCGTACGGACCGTCGCGGTCAGCGGCGGCTCCGGCGACAGCCTCTTCGACGACGTGCGTGCCGCGGGTGTCGACGCCTTCCTCACCGCGGACCTGCGCCACCACCCGGCGTCGGAGTTCACGGCGGTCCGCGCCCCCCGTCCTCTCGCGCTGCTCGACGCGGCGCACTGGGCCACCGAGTGGCCCTGGTGCGAGCTGGCCGCCACCCAGCTCGACGAGATCTCCGACCGCCACGGATGGGACCTGCGGGTCCACGTCTCGAAGACGGTCACCGACCCCTGGACCGCCCACGCGGCCTCGAACACCGACACATCTGGAGCCCCCAACTGAACGCCGCGCCCGCCGACCAGATCCGACTCCTCGACGTCCAGGCCCTCGACGCCCGCCTGCAGCAGCTCGCGCACAAGCGCAGGTCGCTGCCCGAGCACGCCGAGATCGAGTCGCTGAACAAGGACCTCACGCAACTGCGCGACCTGCTCGTCGCCGCGCAGACCGAGGAGAGCGACTGCGCCCGCGAGCAGACCAAGGCGGAGCAGGACGTCGACCAGGTGCGCCAGCGCGCCACCCGTGACCAGCAGCGCCTGGACTCGGGCGCCGTGACCTCCCCCAAGGACCTGGAGAACCTCCAGCGCGAGATCACCTCCCTCGCCAAGCGGCAGGGCGACCTGGAGGACGTCGTCCTGGAGGTCATGGAGCGCCGCGAGTCCGCGCAGGAGCGGGTCGCCGAACTGACCGGGCGGGTCTCCTCCGTCCAGTCGAAGACCGACGACGCCACCGGGCGACGGGACGGGGCCTTCGAGTCCCTCGACGGCGAGGCGGCCTCGCTGACGAAGGAGCGGGGTGTCGTCGCGGGCTCGGTCCCGGCCGATCTCCTCAAGCTCTACGACAAGCTGCGCGAGCAGCAGGGCGGCGTCGGCGCGGCCCGGCTCTACCAGCGCCGCTGCGAGGGCTGCCGCCTGGAGCTCAACATCACCGAGGTCAACGACGTCAAGGCGGCCTCCCCGGACACCGTGCTGCGCTGCGAGAACTGCCGCCGGATCCTGGTGCGCACGTCCGAGTCCGGCCTGTAGGGACCATGGGCGTGCGGGAGTTCATCGTCGAGGCCGACGGCGGTTCCCGGGGCAACCCGGGCCCGGCGGGGTACGGGTCCGTGGTCATCGACGCGGTCACGGGGGAGACGCTGGTGGAGGCCGCCGAGTACATCGGCGTCGCCACCAACAACGTCGCCGAGTACCGGGGCCTGGTGGCCGGACTGAAGGCGGCCCGCGAACTGGACCCGGCCGCCACGGTCCGGGTCCGGATGGACTCCAAGCTCGTCGTCGAGCAGATGTCCGGCCGCTGGAAGATCAAGCACCCGGACATGAAGCCGCTGGCCGCCGAGGCCGCCCGCGTCCTGCCGTCCGAGCAGGTCACCTACGAGTGGATCCCGCGCGAAGAGAACAAGCACGCCGACCGGCTGGCCAACGAGGCCATGGACGCCGGGAAGCGGGGCGAGCGGTGGTCGCCGTCGCGGTCGACGGCGGAGCTGGACGCGAGGGTGACGAGGTCCGCGGCGCCCGAGCCGTCGGGCCCGCCGGGGGACGCGGCGGCGGGTGCGGCGAAGGCCCGAGCGGCCTTGATGGCACCGGTCTCGCACGGGCCCCGCAAGGGGCGCGGGGAACTGCGCGACGAGCCCCCACGGTCCGGCAGCCCGACGACTCCCGTCGCACCCCCGTCACCGGGCGGCGGCGAAGCCGCGAAGTCCGAGAACGACGTACGGGCCGCGCGGAACGTGGCCGCCCCCGCCCCGACCGTCGGATGGGGCGCGGCCCCCGACATGGGCGCGCCCGCCACCTTCGTCCTGCTGCGGCACGGCGAGACCCCGCTGACCCCGCAGAAGCGGTTCTCCGGCAGTGGCGGCAGTGACCCCTCGCTGTCGGACGCCGGCCGCGAACAGGCCGAGCGGGCCGCCGCGGCGCTGGCCGCGCGCGGCACGATCCAGGCGATCGTGGCCTCCCCGCTCACCCGGACCCGGCAGACCGCGGAGGCCGTCGCCGCGCGTCTCGGGCTCGACGTGACCGTCGAGGACGGCCTGCGCGAGACGGACTTCGGTGCCTGGGAGGGCCTGACCTTCGCCGAGGTCCGCGAGCGCCACCCCGACGACCTGAACGCCTGGCTCGCCTCGCCGAGGGCCGAACCCACCGGTGGCGGCGAGAGCTTCGAGACGACCGCCCGCCGCGTCGCCGCCACCCGCGACAAGCTGCTCGCCGCCTACGCGGGCCGCACGGTCCTGCTCGTCACCCACGTCACCCCGATCAAGACGTTCGTACAGCTCGCGATCGGCGCCCCGCCGGAGTCACTGTTCCGTATGGAGCTGTCCGCGGCCTCCCTGTCCGCGGTGGCGTACTACGCGGACGGCAACGCCAGCCTGCGCCTGTTCAACGACACCTCGCACCTGCGCTGAGCGGACCGCCGGTCCGCTCTCGCCGGGTGACCCCGGCCCGGAGGGTCTCCGCGGTCGTCGAGGTCGTCATCGGGGTGAACCGATCCCCGGGCCGTGGCTCAACGGGCGTACAGCGTGGCCGCGTTCCTGGCCAGCGACTCGATCCGGCCCCAGTCCTTCGCGGCGATCGCGTCGCCGGGAAGCATCCAGGTGCCGCCCACGCACCCGACGTTGGGCAGCGCGAGGTACTCCGCGGCGCAGTCCGGCGTGATGCCGCCCGTCGGGCAGAAGCGCGCCTGCGGCAGTGGCCCGGCCAGTGACCTGAGGTACGCCGTCCCGCCCGCCGCCTGTGCCGGGAAGAACTTCATCTCCCGCACCCCGTTCTCCAGCAGCGCCACCACCTCCGAGGCCGTGGACACCCCCGGCAGGAACGGCACCCCGGAGGCCTTCATGGCGTCCAGCAGCCCGTCCGTCCAGCCGGGACTGACCAGGAAGCGCGCTCCGGCGGCCACGGTGTCCGCCACCTGGACCGGCGTGATGACGGTGCCGGCGCCGACCACCGCGTCCGGCACCTCGGCGGCGATCGCCCGGATGGCGTCCAGCGCGGCCGGGGTCCGCAGCGTCACCTCGATCGCGGGCAGGCCGCCCGCGACGAGCGCCCGCGCCAGCGGCACCGCGTCGGCGGCGTCCGTGACCACGACGACGGGCATGACGGACGCGAGGTCCAGCACGGAGCCGGACGCGGGACCGGGTGCGGGGGCAGGCGAAGGCGAGGGCAGCGACGAGGTCATGCCCGTCATCCTGCCCGGGGTTTGCAGCATGCGCAAAGGTCGTTGCGTATGCTGCAACGCATGGGAGAACCGTCCCGTGCGACGCCCCGGACGGCCGCTAGTGGATCTCGGTCACCACCACGTCGAGCGCCCACGCCCGGCCCGCGCCGGCCGGCGCCTTCGCCTCCACCACGTACCCGAGATCCCGCAGCGCCTCCAGCAGCTGGGCCGGGTTTTTGGGCGCCGCGCCCGCGCTGAGCAGGCTGCGCACGATCCGGCCCTTGGTCGCCTTGTTGAAGTGGCTGACCACCGACCGCTTCTCGACCCCGTCCACCCACTGCGAGTGCAGCACCCGCACCGTCGCCGTCCGCCCGGCCACCTCGCCCTTCGGCTTCCACGCGGCCGTGTAGGCCGAGGACCGCAGATCGAGCACCAGTCCGTCCCCGGCCGCCTCCGGCAGCGCCGCGGCCATCGGAGCCCGCCAGTGCGCGCCGAGCGCCCCGAGTCCGGGCAGTTTCACGCCCATCGAACAGCGGTACGAAGGGATGCGGTCCGTCACCCGGACCGCGCCCCACAGCCCCGAGAACACCAGCAGCGAACGGTTCGCGCGCCGCTTGGCGGCCGCGTCCAGCGAGGCGAGGTCCAGCGAGTCGTACAGCACGCCCGTGTAGATCTCCCCGGCCGGCCGCGCGCCGGTGGTGCGCAGTTCCGTGTTCTTGGCGATCTCGCCGCGCAGCCCCTCGCTCAGCCCGAGCACCTCACGCGCCTTCTCCTCGTCACCGGCGCACAGCTCGGCCAGCTCGTCGAGGACCGCCCGACGCGCCCCGGTGAGGCCGGGCAGGGACAGCGACTCCAGTTTCAGAGCGGTTCCCCGGCCCGAGGGGGCCTTCCCCTCGGAGGGCGGCAGCAGCACGAGCACGGTGGTGTTCTCCTCACAGTGGGTGGGACCCGGCGCCAGCCTAAGGGGTGCGGCCCGGGGTGCCCGACGCCCGTGGGCGACCTACGCTCGACCCATGCCCCGCCGCCACATGCGCGCCGTCTGCGCACCGGAGGCTCCCCTGAGGGCCGCCCTGTGCGCCCTGCGCACCGAGCTCGGCGTACCCGAGAGCTTCCCGCCCGACGTCCTGGAGGAGGCGGGCCGGTCACCCCGGCTGCCCTCCTACGACGCGACCGACATCCCCTTCTTCACCGTCGACCCGCCGACCTCCACCGACCTCGACCAGGCGATGCACCTCGCGCGGCGCGAGAAGGGCGGCTACCGCGTGCGGTACGCGATCGCCGACGTCGCCGCCTTCGTGACACCCGGCGGCCCGCTCGACGCCGAGGCACACCGCCGCGTGACCACGCTCTACTTCCCCGACGAGACGGTGCCCCTCCACCCGCCCCGGCTCTCCGAGGGCGCCGCCAGCCTCCTCCCCGACCGGATCCGCCCGGCCGTGCTGTGGACGCTGGACCTCGACGCGGACGGCCGCACCGAGTCGGCCGACGTACGCCGCGCCCTCGTACGGAGCCGGGCCAAGCTCGACTACGCGCACGTCCAGCGGGGAATCGACGCGGGGACGGCCGAGGAACCCGTCGCCCTCCTCGAGGACATCGGAACGCTGCGCGAACGGCTGGAGGTGGAACGCGGCGGCATCTCGCTCAACGTTCCCGAACAGGAGATCGTCGAGGGGGACGGGACCTGCGCCCTCGCCTACCGCGCCCCCCTCCCCGCAGAGGGCTGGAACGCCCAGATCTCCCTGCTCACCGGGATGGCCGCCGCCGAGCTGATGCTCGCGCACGGCACCGGAGTACTGCGCACCCTGCCCGCCGCCCCCGACGGCGCGGTCGGCCGCCTGCGCCGTACCGCCAAGGCCCTGCGCATCGACTGGCCGCACCACGTCTCGTACGCCCGGCTCATCCGCTCCCTCGACCCGCACCTGCCGCACCACGCGGCCTTCCTCCAGGAGTGCACGACGCTGCTGCGGGGCGCGGGCTACACGGTCTTCCGCGACGGCCTGCTCCCCGAGGTCACCTCCCACGCCGCCGTAGCCGCGCCCTACGCCCACTGCACGGCCCCACTGCGCCGCCTCGGCGACCGCTACGCCGCGGAGATCTGCCTCGCCGCCGCCGAGGGCCGGCAGCCCCCCGAGTGGGTCCTCACCGCCCTCGACGCCCTGCCCAAGGAGATGGCCGAGGGCAGCCGGCGCGCGGGCACCGTCGAGCGCGAGTGCGTCGACATCGTCGAGGCCGCACTGCTCAAGGACCGCGTCGGCGACCTCTTCGAGGCCTGCGTGGTCGACGTACAGGACCATGACCCCACCGTCGGAACGGTGCAGTTGGTGTCCCCGGCGGTCGTCGCCCGTATCGAGGGCGGCCGTTCGAGACTTCCCCTGGGTGAACACCTGCGCGTACGCCTCACGGCGGCGAACCCCGGCACGACGAAGGCACGGTTCGCACCGGCGTGAAAGGGTGATCCTCCGGGCGGCAGGGCAGCGTATAGATCCCGCCGCCGCCCCTCCCCTCCCACACAGCCTCGCGCCTCCGACCCACCCCGGAACCCTCTGGTGGGCGCGTCCACACATCTCCGGCCGCCTGGAACCATCTGGTGGGGGTGCGCATGTCCGCCCCCCCGCCCGGAACCTTCCTGCGTGGGCGCGCATTCCTGGCCCGTCGGGCCCCCTGGCGCTGGCCCGCACACTCAGCCCGTCCGGCGTTTGAGGACGAGCCCTTCGGGCGATGGCGGGGGTCCAGGGGGCGGCAGCCCCTTGGCGGGGTGCGGGGGCGGAGCCCCGCAGGGGGTGCGGGGGCGCAGCCCCGGGCGGGGTCCGGGGCGCAGCCCCCGGGGATGGGAAGGGTAGGGGCGGCGGGGGCGAACAAACGCCCTGCCGAGCCGAAGGCCAGGGCATGGAACAGCCCCCAACGGTGTTGCCCCCTCGACGACACCGGGGGAAAGAATCATGCGCACAGGACGCGAAGAGACCCACTGGACCAGAGCCACCCTGGGCCGGGACGGCCACCCCCTCGACCTCCTCACCGCCCGCTTCGAGAACCACCGCTACGCCCCCCACGCCCACGACGAGTACACCGTCGGCGTCTGCGTGGGCGGAGCCGAGTTCATCGACTACCGGGGCGGCCGTATCCACACCGGCCCGGGCTCGATCGTCGTCCTCGCCCCCGGCGAGGCCCACACGGGCGGCCCCGCGATCCCCGACGGCTACGCGTACCGCGCCCTGTACCCGCAGCCGGCCCTCCTCGCCGAAGGCACCCGCACCGTTCCCCACTTCCGCGACCCCGTCATCGACGACCCCGAACTGGCCGCCGCCCTGCGCGCCGCGCACACCGACCTGAGCGCCTGCCCCGACCCGCTGGAGGCCGAGTCCCGAATCCCCTGGCTGCTCACGGCCCTCGCCTGCCGCCACTCCACGGCCCGCCCCGCCCCCGACACGATCCCCGGCGCGGGCACCGTCGCCCGCACGGTCCGCGACCGCCTCGCCGACGAACTCCTCAGCCCTCCCTCCCTCGCGGACCTCGCCGCGGACCTGGGCCTGTCCCGCTACCAACTGCTGCGCGCCTTCCGTACGACGATGGGCATGCCCCCGTACGCCTGGCTGGCGCAGCACCGGGTGAACAGGGCCCGCGGCCTGCTGGAGCGCGGTCTGCGCCCGGCGGAGGTCGCCTCTCTCGTGGGCTTCGCGGACCAGGCGCATCTGACGCGCTGGTTCCGCAGGGTGCTGGGGGTGACCCCGGCGGCGTACCGCGCGAGCGTGTGGTCGTAGCGCGTCCAAGCGGGGGCGGCGCAAGGGCGTTCCGGTCGCCGCGGCGCAACAACGTTCAAGACGAAGACCCCCCACCCGACCCACACTGCCCGCATGACTGCACGCGGCTGGTTCCTGTTCTCCCTGATGGGAGTGGTCTGGGGCATCCCCTACCTGATGATCAAAGTGGCGGTGGACGGCGTGTCCCCGTCGGTGGTGGTGTTCGCGCGCTGTGCGGTGGGTGCCGCGCTGCTGCTGCCCTTCGCGCTCCGCCAGGGGGGCTTCACCGGGCTCACCCGCAGCGTACGGACGCACTGGCGCCCCATGCTGGCCTTCGCGTGCATCGAGATCATGATCCCTTGGTGGACCCTGACGGACGCCGAGCGTCACCTCTCCAGTTCCACGGCGGGTCTGCTGATCGCGGGCGTACCGATCGTCGGCGTGGCCGCCGCCCGCCTCTTCGGCGACACGGAACGCCTGGGCGCCCGCCGCATGTCGGGCCTGGCGCTCGGGCTGTCCGGCGTCGCCGTCCTCACGATCCCGCACCTGACCGGCGGCGACGCCCGCTCGCTCGCCGAGGTGCTGCTGACGGTCATCGGCTACGCGACGGCGCCGGTGATAGCCGCCCGCCACCTCAAGGACGTCCCCTCGCTCCACCTCACGGCCCCCTGCCTGACCCTGGCGGCCCTGGTCTACGCCCCCGCGGCGATCGCGACCCGGCCGTCCTCGGTTCCCTCTCCCGAGGTCCTGACCGCCCTCGCGGGCCTCGGCGTCATCTGCACCGCGGTCGCCTTCGTGGCCTTCCTGGAACTCATCAAGGAGACGGGACCGACGCGGGCGACGGTGATCACGTACGTCAACCCGGCGGTGGCCGTCGCGGCCGGAGCGCTCTTCCTGGACGAGCGCCTGACCACGGGCACCGTTGCGGCCTTCGCCCTCATCCTGGCCGGCTCGGTCCTGGCGACGGCGACGGCCGGACCGAGGCGGCCCGCGCGGCCGGTACCATGGTCCACACGGCAGACGAGCCGGGCGGACGGCCGCGTGGAGGTTCTTGTGGACCTTCCCGAGGAACGTCCGGGCTCCACAGGGCAGGGTGATGGCTAACGGCCACCCGGGGTGACCCGCGGGACAGTGCCACAGAAAACAGACCGCCGGGGATCTCGGTCCCCGGTAAGGGTGAAACGGTGGTGTAAGAGACCACCAGCGCCTGAGGTGACTCAGGCGGCTAGGTAAACCCCACCCGGAGCAAGGTCAAAAGGAGACACTCCGGTGTCTCTGCGCGGACGTTCGAGGGCTGCCCGCCCGAGTCCGCGGGTAGACCGCACGAGGCCGGTGGCAACACCGGCCCTAGATGGATGGCCGTCTCCCCGGCCGCCGCGAGGCGACCGGGCGACAGAACCCGGCGTACAGCCCGACTCGTCTGCCGTCACCTGCGGCTTGGCTTCAGAAAAGGGCCTCTGTTCTGCGACAGAGGCCCTCTCCGGTCTTTCGGGGACTTGCCGGGTTACGCGGCGGAAAGCCCCTCGGGCACCATTGGATGCCCTGAAAAAGTCCCTAGCGCAGATGAGAGGGCAAGGTCACTGAGCCGACCGTTCACGGCGGCCGTCAGATCATGCTGCTGGCGCTGCGCGTGATTTTCGCCGGACCAGGAAAAGTGCCCTCGCATTCGGCACGTTCCGCGAAAGGCACCGCGATCCGTCCCGCGCGCAGACTCATCGGCGGACGGAAGTCGAAGGGGAAGTCGGGACTTGGATCCGGCTAGGCGATGAACAACGCCAGAGCGAGGCCATGGTGCTGAAGCCCCCTACGTAGAAGCGGGCTTGGGACGCAAGACCGTCCCGCCCCGTTCGGTGATGCCAGCCTCGACGCCCTGGACGTCAAGGCCGAACCGTCGCAGGCGACCGCGGGGCGATCTCGGAGTTGACCAGGTTGCGGCTGCTGGCGTCCGAAAGTGACGCCAGTACTGGGCTGTATCTGTCGCCCGAGCGGGCCAGTGACCGGCAGATGTTGGGCCGCTCTGTCCCCAATGGCATGGTTTTTGCCGTGCGGTCCCGTCTGGCGGAGTGGATGATCGAACGGGCGCTGCCCGACTTGCCCGAGGGTCGTCTCCGGGTGGCCGCATACGAGCCGCCAGGTGGTCCGTGACCGCATCGACCGAGCTCTTCGCCGTCTGCTCAGGCAGGGCAAGATCGTCCACGTCGGGACGGCCTACGACAGGCCCGGCCACGAGACAGAGTTCGCCCGCACACCGACGGAGCGGTGCGCCCGACGAGTGGCGGAGGTTCCCTTGGTGGAACGGCAGCTCGTGCTCAGAAACGTGGTCGACGAAGGACCGGGCGTGCACTGCGATGATCTGCTGCGGGAGGCCGCTGGCTTCTTCGGATGGGCGCGGCTCGGAGTCGATATCCGGGACGCGCTGACGGGCGATGTCGACGCGTTGATCGCCGCCCGGGACTTGGTCGAGTCGGAGGGCGGCCTGATGCCTGCGAAGGATTCTTGATCCAGACAGCAGAGGCCGTGCACTCCGGCATCCGGACGTCGGCAGGGGAGACCGGGCACGGCTTCAGCTGCCGCCACTGCGACCACGCGTACGACTGCCAGGGCCGCCAGGTACCCTCAAACACATCGTCAACGCGGCCCGACGGGCTTCCGCTCCACTCCGATGGAGTTTTGAAGGACATGCCCCCACCCGCACGAGTCTTTTCGTGCTGCCTGGGGGAAGTCCTTGCTGTTCCGTGCGTCCGCGAGAACGGTCGCCGTCATGGCATTCGACGGTTCACTGTTTCTGCACCTCACCGACCGGTTCGCCCACATGCACGGGTACAGCCCCGGCGCCTCGGAGATCCGTTCCTGGGAGCGCAGCATCCCCCTCCTGGCCGCCGCGCTCAACGACGCGGGCCTGGGCGATGTGGAGGTCATGCTGGAGTACGCGCTCCCGTTGAACAGCAAGCGAGCGGACGTTGTGCTCGCCGGTGTGCATCCGGTCACAGGGGAGCCGTCGTACGTCGTGGTGGAGCTGAAGCAGTGGAGCCAGGCGCTTCCGCACGACGACGACCCTGCCCTGTGCTATGTCGACCCCTACACCCACCCGGTCCTCAACCCGATCGAGCAGGTGCGCCGTTACTGCGACTACCTGGTCAACTTCAACGGAGCGGTGGCCGAGCACGGGGACCGGGTCCACGGAGTGGCGTTCCTGCACAACGCGACCGAGTCCGGTGTGGCAGGCCTGCGGGAGATCGAGCGTGACGGTCATGGACTCCTCTTCACCGGGGATCGCCGTGCCGACTTCCTCGATCACCTCCGTTCCGAGCTGAGTGACAAACATCCTGGCGCCCGTGCGGCGGACGAACTGCTCGCGGGCGCCACCGTGCCGTCGAAGCAGCTGATGTCCGTGGCCGCTGAGGAGGTGCGGGAACGTCAGCAGTTCGTTCTCCTCGACGAGCAGCAGGTCGCGTACCGCATGGTGCTCAACGCGGTGGAGAGGGCGAAGCGCGCCGACGGCAAGGAAATCGTGATCGTCACCGGCGGTCCCGGTACGGGCAAGAGCGTGATCGCCCTCCAACTGCTCGGAGAGCTGTGCCGGCGCGGGGTTCCGGCGCTGCATGCCACCGGCTCGCAGTCGTTCACGAAGACGATGAGGAAGGTCGTCGGGTCCCGGAAGCGGGAAGTCCAGGATCTGTTCAAGTACTTCAACAGCTTCATGACCGTCGAGAAGAACAGTCTGAGCGCGCTGATCTGCGACGAGGCGCACCGCATCCGGGAGACCTCCGCCAACCGCTACACCCGTGCGGCCCATCGGACCGGCCGGGCACAGATCGACGAGCTTATCGACGTGGCATACGTACCCGTCTTCTTCCTCGACGAGCATCAGGTCGTGCGGCCGGGCGAGTTGGGCACAGTGTCCGACATCAAGGCAGCAGCGGCCAGACGAGGCATCCCCTGCCACGTCGTACCACTGGACAGCCAGTTCCGTTGCGGAGGCAGCGACGCCTACCTGCGCTGGGTCGTCAGACTCCTCGGCCTCGAGCCTGGCGGACCGGTCGTCTGGGAACCCGACGACCGTATGCACCTGCTGGTCGCCGACAGTCCGCAGGAGATGGAGACGTTCCTGGAAGCCCGTCGGGCCCACGGCTACGGCGCCCGCATGTCCGCCGGTTACTGCTGGCGCTGGTCCCCGGAGCCCAAGCCCGGCAACCCGTTGCCTCCCGACGTCGTGATCGACGATTGGGCCCGCCCCTGGAACCTGCGCGGGGACAGGTCCGTTTCCGGCGCGCCCCCGTCCGCGCTGTGGGCCACAGATCCAGCGGGCTTCGGGCAGGTCGGCTGTGTCTACACCGCCCAGGGCTTCGAGTACGACTGGTCCGGTGTCATCATCGGCCCCGACCTGGTCTGGCGTGGCGATCGCTGGGTCACGGACCGTACGGCGTCCAAGGACCCGGTCTTCAAAAAGTCCACCCCGGACACCGACGTGGACCGTCTGATCCGCAACACGTACAAGGTGCTGCTGACCCGGGGCATGGTCGGCACGATCGTGTACTCGACGGACCCGGAGACGCGGGAGAGGCTGCGGCAGCTGACGGGCGGCTGTCAGGAGCGGCAGCCTTCCATGGTCTGACGGGACGATTCTTCGCCATCGAACACGTGATCCAGCCATGATGTCTGCACTTCGGGCCGACAACGGCGTAGCCGCCTTCGGACGGCCGGCCGTCTCCTTAAGATCACGGGAACCGATTGCGGCCCGACGGGCTTCCCTGCGCGGACACGCCCCCACCCGCACGAGTCACTCGTGCCCTGGGGGAACCATCTCGTGTCCATGCTCCTGCTGCGCCTGACAGCACGGGACTTGCTCGCTTTACACGCACGGCGCCGTCTGGTGCCGCACCTGGCCGCCCGTTGGGTGCACTTCGGACGAGGCGAGTCCTCTGACGGCGAGCGCCAGGCGTGGGCCAGCAGCCTCGTCTCCCTCGCTGAGGATCTGGTGGCCGCCGAGCGGGGCAACGTCGAGATGATCGTCGAATGCTCGCCGACCGTGGAGGAATCCGAAACTCCAGACGCCGACGGGCAGATCGACGTGGTTCTCGTGGGCAGGCACCCGGCGGAAGGCGTCCTTTCCGTGCAACTCGTCGAGCTGAAGCAGTGGTCGGCGGTGACGAGGGTGGAGGCCGCGACAGCCGATCTCGTATACGTCGACGGGATCGAAGATCCTGTCAAACACCCCGCCCTCCAACTCAGCCAATATCACGTGCTGTTCACCGGCCCCGAAGGCCCGTTGCGCGGGCTGCGGTTCGAATGCGGTGGTTTCGCGTATCTGCACAACGCCACGGATGAATCCGTCCGGCCACTGCTCGGCGTTGACGCGCCTACAGGTCCATACGCGTACACGTATACGAGTGATACCCGGGACAGACTTCTCAAGGACCTGCAGAGCCATTTCAGCGCAGAGGACGACTACTCGGCGGCCGAGTACATACTGCACCGGATGAACCTCCGTAACACGCCGCTTCTCGACGCCATGGTCAACTCGTGCGGAGAGGACACGGTCTTCACCTTGCGGGGGCGCCAGAAAAAGGTGGCTGATGACGTACTCGAGGCTTCGGAGTTGATTCTGGACAGCCCGGACCGGGAGGCGATCGTGCCACGTCCGCAGCACGCCGTCTTCCTGGTCAGCGGAGGACCAGGCACGGGGAAAAGTGCCATCGGGCTACAACTACGAGCCGATCTCGAAGCCGCCGGTCGAACAGTGAAGTACGCGAGTGGTTCGCGGGCCTTCAACGCCGCGATCAAGGAGAGCGTCGGGTACACCGAGGCCGAGTTCAGGGAACGCTTCGCGTACTTCAGCAGTTTCGTGACGCCACCGAATCCGCCGCTGGACGTCTTGATCTGCGACGAGGCGCACCGGCTACGGGACAGGACCACCAACTACCGCCTCCCCACGGAGAAGCAGGGTACGAAGCCACAGGTGGACGAACTGCTCGACGCGTCACGTCTGACCGTCTTCTTTCTGGACGCCGGTCAGACCGTGCGCCCGCAGGAGGTCGGCACCGCGGAACTCATCGAGGACGCCGCGCGACGCCGCGATGCGGTCGTCCGTCACTACCGTCTGACGGAGCAGTACCGATGCGGAGGCAGCGACGCCTACCTCCGCTGGGCTCGGGCGTTGCTCGGTGTTTCCGCGCAGGAGCCGCACGAGTGGGTCCCGGACGGACTCATGCATATCGAGGTCGTCGACACGCCCGACGAGATGGAGCACGTCGTCCGCACCGAGTTCGATGCGGGAGCGACCGCCCGCATGGTGGCGGGCTATTGCTGGCCCTGGAGCAAGCCGGACGCGAACAAGAACCTAGAGAATGACGTGCGCATCGGTGGCTGGCACCGCCCGTGGAACGCGTCCAGCGAGTCCTTCTGCGCCAACGGTGAGCCTCCGTCGAGGATCTGGCCCGTGCACGATGCCGGTATCGGGCAGATCGGCTGTGTCTACACCGCACAAGGGCTCGAGTGGGACTGGTGCGGGGTGATCATGGGCGATGACATGGTCTGGCGTACCGACCGCTGGGTCTTTCAGCGGGGAAAGCAGCGCAAGGACCCGAAAGCCGGCGTGATGCGGGTCGCGAAGCCCGGGTCGCTCGATCCGAAGGTCCGGGTCAGCACCCTCGACGACGACGAGTTCGCGCGCTGCGTGCGTCACGCATACCACGTCCTGCTGACCAGAGCGAGCCGGGCGACCGTCCTCTACTCCACCGACGAGGAGACCCGGCGGCACCTCAGGAAACTGGTCGGGGAGGTCGACGTACACGGGCTCCGGCCGACTCAGGCGACCATCCCGCCCGAGCTGAGAATCGCGCGGAACAGCGGGGCCGCGCGAAGCCGCAGAGCCCGACGAGCACAGAGCAAGGCCAAATTGAAGAACGAAATGATGTTGTTCTGAGTCCTGCGCTCGAAGTGAAGTGGCGGGCACCCCCGGGCGCCCGCCACTCGCCTGCTCAGAAAAGCAGGTGCGCTGCCGACATCATCGCCACCACCAACACGTTGGCGACGACACTGATGGCGACGTCCACCAGGACCTTACGGACCAAGGCGAAACGCGCAGGCTTGTACTCGGCAGGGTTCACAGGTGACCACTCCTAGGCGGTGAGCAGGAATGGTGGGGGGACGGCCCACCGGGCATCCGCTCACACACCGCGCGAGTCCGCACGGCGATTCACCACCACTGCTCACATGCCGCCGACCGGCACATGAACTCCGCGCTCGTACACCTCCGGGAGGACGCGCAGCACAACCAACTTTACTGCAACCGGAGTTGTGCAGTGGCATGGGTGAGGCGCAGTGTTCATGCATGAGGGGCGACCGGTCTGTACATCGCCTGCGGTGCCGTCTGCCGACCAACCCGGCTGGCATTTCGACCGTTCGGCGGAAGGCACGATGACGGCGGCAACCGGCGCGGCCTGCTCACGGCTCACCTTGGCCGCGTCTACATACCACTTACGGCGATCACGATCCATCGTGCGCCGAGCCGCTCCTTCGCCTCGCCCTTGTCCGCGTAAGGGACTTCCAGATAGAGGCGCTCTCCAGTGGCAGGGCCCCCTCCATCCGACGTGCTCGCGCTTGTTCCCGAACCCACGGGAGAAGCTTTGGGAACTGGCGAGTGGGGCGGCACGGGGTTGTGAAAGCCTGACGGACGGGCTGGCACTCGGCACTCCCATGCCGTCGGGACGAGAGTGCCGAGTGGTGAGCGTCGAGTCTGAGCCGTCAGCTCATCGTCAGCCTGTTGAGCTCACACAGAGTTCGGTGGTATTGCAGGTACTCCTCGTCGATCCAATGGTCGGGGTGCCGGCGGAGGTGTCCCAGGGAATCGCCTCCGTGTGTCTGCCGCACGATCCCGTCGACGTCGACGTAGATCTCGAGCCCGTCGAACAGAACGTGGTGGTTGGGGCAGAGACAGAGCAGGTTCGGCTGTTCGTCCGGACCGTCGTGCGGGGATCCGAGGCCACGTATGTGGGCAGCCTCGCTGTAGGGCCTGCGCCTGTACTGCAGGCGGGTCTCGCACACCTGGCAGGCCTGGCCGTGCAGTTCCTTGACCCGCGTGGCGATCGCGGCGTCGCGAACAAGCTGTGAGGAGGTGCGCGTCCGTCGTGCGGCTGGACCGGTCGCACGCTCGGTCGCAGCGGCACCCTGCTGGCCGTCAGCGTCGTTGTCCCCATCGACCAGGCCGTCAGCCGTGGCGTATCCGGCGAGGCCTACCCGATTGAGCAACTCGCGCTGGTCGACACCGTCGAAGTAGGTGTTGCACAGCTTGATCACGGCCTGCAGACGGGTAAGGGGGTCCCTCAGCAACTCAGCGCTTGTGTGGGCCAGACCGGCGACGGGCTGGTGCGTGTCGAGGGCGCCTGTTCCAGGGGCAGAACCGGCGTCACGCTCCATCCCGTGCACCTCCCAAAGGCCGCTGCCACGCAGGTGCCAGAAGGGGTACTCGGGTGTGACTTGGGAACCGGGGAGTCCGAACTCGGCGAGGAGCGGGCTCACTTCGGTTCGGAAGAGGGCCCAGGGCGTCAGGCGAGGCATATCTGCAGAAATCCGGGATATCGCCCACAGCAAAGCCAATGGCTGGTGGCGGCTGGGCGTTTTGCTTCCTGGTTGACGATGAGTGCGGAGGGAGCCCAGTCGCTGCAGCAGACTCTCCGTGGTGAGCTGGTGGGGTATGGCTGAAGGCGCCGCCGCCGATGAGGGACCTACCGGCTGTCTTTCCCTCGGTAGGAGTTGGAGAACGCTGCGGTAGGTCTCGGAGGGCCGCAGCGTGAGGCTCCGCAGGGGCGCTGGGACCTTCATGCGGCGCAGTATGGGCGCTGCCAGGACAGGAGTGGGGAATTCCTCGACGTCCCCCAACGCCATGATGTGTTCCCAAGTGGCGTTGTCCTCGCCGGCTCCCCAGACTTTTCGTGCCACAGGCGAGCTCGTGAACAGATGAAGGATGCGTGCACGAGCGAAGAAGCGGTTCGCCGTATAGAAGTACACATCGTCACCGACGCGGCGATCTCGCAGGGCTCGCACTTTCTCGTTGTCGGCCTGCGCGGTAGGAGTGGCACCCCACAATCGAGCGATTCCGTCTGGATACAGGACATTTAGTGTGGCCGCCTGGTCGCCGAGAACATCCTGGATGTCTGCGATCCGGATGCCCTGGCGTACCGACTTGGCGAAGTTCTGGGCCCCTCGAAGCCGGGCCCCGCCGCGAGGCTGGAGGAGTATCTGTGGCTCCACGCGCTGGGGGCGGTCCGCGGCGGTGCTTCCGTCCTCCACGGTGAAGCCGAGTGCCCGCAGGCGGTGTGCCACTGTGCGGGCACCTCCACTGAAGTCGTCGGCCGACAGCAGGGCGCCGGCTGAGTACATATGGGCTACGCCGGCTATGGCCTTCGAGTCGTAGCTCTCTCCGTCTGTGACCAAGGTGTATGCCAATGCCCGCCCGAAGCCGTACCTGCGGCGAAACGTTTCGCGCCCCAAGCCCTGACACTCCGCGACCGCAGCGAGTACGCCTGCGCGCGTGATATCCCCAAGTCCCATATCGAGGACATTAGTAGGTAGGTATGACAAGTGCTGCCGCGAAGAGATGAACGCTGAAGCAAAGCGCGGTCCCGCGCCTGCGCTTGTCTGGGTCAAGAGCAGCTACAGCGGCGCTGAGGGCGGTCAGTGTGTCGAAGTTGCCGCTGCCCCAGTCAGGGTCCACGTCCGCGACTCAAAGGACACAACCCGCGCCGCACTGGCCGTAGAACCCACGACGTGGGCCGCGTTCGTCGAGTTCGCTGCACTCTGACAGGGGTAGCACCGATGGCAGGGCCTTCCGGTGAGCATGTGCTTGCCGAGGGCCCTGCGCATGTCCGCCTCCGCCGAACGTTCGCAGCGCTCGGGCCCTGCTCCCCGGGAGTCGCGCCGGCGCTGGCTGCCACGACGTTCAACGTCCGTCCAGAGACGGTCGGTTCGCGACGGGAGTCGCCTTCCCGGGTGACGATCGGTATCGTGATGGACCCAGCTCGCACGCCACACCACTTACATCAAGAAGCCACAACTGGGCATACGCAGTCCGGCCCTTGGAGCGCAGAGCTACTGTAAGTTCCTGCCATGAAACAGGGCAAAGACATCGAGAACCCCGAGTCACGCTTCTCCGCGGTGCTGGTGAGTGCAGCGAAGCTTCCGGGTGTGCGTATCAACAGGGAGGCGTACCTCCGCAGTGCGCTGGCTCGCCACTGCTCCGAGGACGACATCCGAAGAGCGATAGAAGAGACCCCCGCTGCGGCGGGCATCGCTGACGACGTTCTCGACAAGGTGGCCAACGACTCCATCCGCTTCGAAACCGCCAAGGTCAGCGCTCTCTCCGCGGCCGCGGGGATACCCGGCGTCTTCGCCCTTCCCGCCACTGTGCCGGCCGACATGGCTCAGTACTTCGGCCACATGCTGCGTATCGCGCAGAAACTCGCGTACCTCTACAGCTGGCCCGATCTGTTCTCCGACGACGGCGATGACGTCGACGACGCGACCATGGGGGTGCTCACGCTGTTCTTCGGCGTGATGTTCGGTACCCAGTCGGCGAACGCGGCCGTGGGGAAGGTCGCCGGGATGATGGCGGAGCAGGTCGCCAAGAAGCTGCCCCAGAAGGCACTTACCCATGGCGTCATCTACCCCATAGTGAAGAAGGTCGCGGGCTACATCGGTGTTCAGATGACGAAGCAGACCTTCGCGAAGACCGTTTCGAAGGCCATTCCGCTCATCGGGGCCGCCGTCTCTGGCGGGCTCACCTTTGCGACCTACCTCCCGATGGCCAAGAGGCTCAAGAAGCACCTCTCCAGCTTGCCGCTGGCGAAGCCGTCGCACCAAGCGATGGATGGGGAAGTCGTGGACGGGGAAGTCGTCGAAGACCACGAGCCTTTCGAGACAGGACACGGTGAACAGCACGGATCGGACGCCCCTGCCGCCAAGCTGGAGGAACCTCAGCCCTGACACCGCAAGCGCACCACGAGAGCTCGCTCGTCACCCCGCCTCGCTGATCACCGTGAACCGCGAAGACCCGTCGGAGCGCCGGACGCCTGGGGCGGGGCAAGGGTGACGATCTCCCGGTCGAAGAAATCGTAGAATCCCTCACCGCGCTCATAAAGCGCATCGAATCCGGCGTTCGTTTCCCGGATCAGTGAGCCGTCGGTGCAGCGGTTGGCTCCGTCCGCATTTCCGTCCTTGTCATAAACGACCTCATACATCACCACGTCACCGAGAATAACTACTTCTGGAACCGGACGGGTCCGCTCGATGTTCGAAATTTCGCGAGCGTCGAGAACCTTGATGTCATCGCCCACGTCCACGCGTACGCGCAGGACGTGCAATTCCCATTGCACATACGGTGTGACCGGGAATTCCACGACGCGAAGGCGGCGGTGCGTGACGCCCAGTCGCGACGCCTGGCGGAGTTCCTGGGCGTAGTCCTCGCGCCTCTCCTCGGCCAGGGACAGAGCCCGCTCCCAGTCGCCGCTGACGAAGGCCTCCCAGCTCGGGAAGCCGCGCTCTGCGAAGTGCTGGCCGCGCTCGAGCTTGTTGAGGAAGCCGATCCCGCTGGTGTAGACCCGGCCCAAGTCCGCGTGGTAGGTCGGGCGGTCCAGGCGTTCGGAGGCGCCGCCTGGGAAGGAGTCAAACACCGGGGATGTCCGGCTTCGCCGCGATGAGCATGTTCCTGGGGATGACCACGAGGCGTTCGTCCGACCCGATCGAGACCCCGTCGGGCAGGTTCCTGCCGAGCGACTGGGTGAGGTCCCGGCCGATGACGGCGATATCGCCGTTGGCGAGTTCCCAGATGTCGGGGCAGTCGGGAGTTCCAGTCGTGTTTCCGAGCTCCTGGGGTGTTTTTCCCAGTCGCCGTTTGAAACTCGTGTCCGGATCCGCTTCCCATGGCCTGGCCATTTCCATCGCCCCCTCGATGTGTCGGGATGCCTCACTGTAGCGTCTGACTTGCCTGTCTGGCCATGTGTGGGAACCGGCCCGTGAGGGTAACGGGGACGATTGATTCATGCTTGTCTCGTGCCGCTCAAGGCTGGAATGATATTGATCGGAAAGAAAATCAGGTCAACGCCCAAAAGGTGACACTTTCCGGCCGTGCTGTCGGAAAATCGGGTGAACGGAGGGACTGCTGTGGACTCAGAAGTGACCTTGCTCGCACAGAGCGCGGGGGCCACCTTGGTCACGTTGATGGCGACCGATGCCTGGCACCGTGTGCGTGACGGGATCACGCAGCTCTGGCGTCGGACGCAACCCGAGCGCGCCGAGACCGTCGCCGCCGAGTTGACGGTCTGTCGTGAGGATGTGCTGGCCGCCGCGGCGGCGGACGACCAGGAGACCCTGGACGAACTGCGCCTTCAGTGGCAGGGGTCGGTGCGGCGGCTGCTCGTGGCCCGGCCCGCCGCCGTCGAGGAACTGCGCGCACTGCTGGACCAACTCGATCCTGGTGGCTCGGCCGCCCGGCAGATCACCCAGCACGCCACCGCGTCCGGTCAGGCCCGTGTCTACCAAGCCGGACGTGACCAGCACATCGCCGAGCGATGACGGGCGGGACGGACGGCCACGCCGAGGACCACGGGCGTGTCTACCAGTCACGGGGCGACCAGCACATCAGCGAACACCACCACTACGGCGGTGACGGGCCGGAGCACGGCGGACCGGACTCGGTGCGGCGCCCGGCAGTGGGCCGGAGCCCCGTCGCGTTGCGCGACCGCAGCGAGGTGATGGAACGCCTGCGGGCGAGCGTCGAGGCGGAGCGCGGTGGCCAGGTCTACGTGTTGTACGGCATGGGTGGCTCGGGCAAGACAGCGGTCGCCTGCGCCCTCTTCCAGGAGGTCACCGGTGAACAGGGCCGGGTGGGCCTTTGGGTCAACGCCTCTGACCGTGCGAGCCTGCGCGCCGGCATGCTCGCCGTCGCCGCCGACCGAGGGGCGAGCGACGGCGAATTGCTCGCCGCGCGCAACGGCCTCAGACCCGCCGCTGATCTCGTCTGGACGTATCTCGACCGTTCCGCCGAACCCTGGTTACTGGTCCTGGACAACACCGACGAGCCCGAGATCCTGCGGGACGGCGACTGGCTGCGTACCAGCCCGCGCGGCACCGTCCTGGTGACCACACGGCGAGCGTCGGCCCGATGGTGGCCGGGCGCCGAACTGCAATACATCGGCGTACTGCCCCGAGAGGACGCCGCGCTCGTGCTGCGCGATCTCGCACCGCACAGCGGTACCGCGGAGCAGGCGGCGCGGGTCGCGGACCGGCTCGGGCGGCTGCCCCTCGCCCTCACCCTGGCGGGCGGCTTCCTCTCCCACCAGGTCATCGACCCCTGGACGATGGACGCCTACGGGGACCAGCTCGACGGAGATGAACGGGTCCTGCTGATCGACCGGGGAGCCGACGCGTTGTCCGAAGCGGACCCCCGACAGCTGGTCGGCCTAACCTGGCAGTTGACCCTCGACGCGTTCGAAGCGCGCGGGCTGCCCGAAGCGGCGACCCTGCTCGGACTGCTGGCCCGGTTCGCCGCGGAGCCGCTGCCGCTGGCTCTGCTCAACCACGCCGACATCGGCGCCGTACTGCCTCGTGCCCGAACGGAGACGGCCCTCAGAGCGCTCCTCGACCAGTCGCTGTCCGAACTGGTTGACGCCGCCGGCGTGCGCTGCGTACAGAGTCACGGCATCCTGCTCGACAGCGTCTCGGCCGCGACCCCCGTGGACCTGGCGCCCGCCCTCGACACGACAGCCGTCCGGCTGCTCGACGCGGCCGTGCCCGGCGTACCCGACGCGGGTCCGTACGATCCGCCGCTGCGCCTGCTGGTACCTCACGCGCTGGCCCTGCTGCGGCACATCGGTGGGCCGTCCGCCGCCGACGCCCTGGCCGTCGCGACGCGGCTGTCCGTCGCCCTGCACCGGACCGGTGACTACCTCTCCGCCTGGGAGACCGCCCGAAGCGCGGCGGACCTCGCACAGCGCCTCCTCGGCGCGGACCACCGTACGGTCCTCGCGGCCCGCTCCAGGGCAGGGCGGTCACTCTTCCGGCTGGGCAGGTACGCCGAGGCGGAAGCGGCGCTCCGCGCGGTCCGGGACGCACAGGAGCGACTGTTCGGCGCCGACGACCCCGACACCACGGACAGCGGCTACGGCCTCCAGCTCGTGCTGGCGAACCTCGGCAGACGCGAGGAGTCTGTCGCGCTGCTGCGCGCCACCGTCGCCGGGCGGCGCTCGACGCTGGGCCCCACGCATCCGCTGACCCTGCGGGCCCGCGCCAGCCTGCTGGAGATGCTGCCGGCCGCCGACGTGGTGACCGAGGAGGGCGGCACCCTGCTCACGCTGCCGTCGGAATGCGATCGGAGCCTCGGCCCCGACCACACCGTGACTCTGGGCGCCCGGCACAACCACGCTTGGGCGCTGTACCTCCTGAACCGGTTCGCCGAGGCCGACAGCGAGATCCGAGGGGTCACCGAAGCGTATGTGCGGCGCTTCGGGCCGGAGTACCCGATCGTGCTCGCGGCCCGGCAGTTGTTCTCCCGGACCCGGGCCGCCCTCGGCCAGGTCGACGAGGCGATCGAGCTGATGACCGAGGTCGTCGCACGACGGGAACGCGGCCTGGGACCCGAGCACCCCTTCACGGTCGCGGGCCGGCAGCTTCTGGACACGTACCGGTCGAGCCGATGACGTGACGGCCTGCGTGTGCCGCTACGGGGAACGGCGGACTCAGTAGTGGTAGCGGGCCTTGAGGATCTTGACCTCCTTCTCGTCCACCCGGTAGACGAGCCGGTGCTCGTCGTCGATCCGGCGTGACCAGTAGCCGGACAGGTCGCCCTTCAGGGGTTCCGGCTTTCCGATGCCGGTGAAGGGGGTGCGCTGGATCTCGGCGATCAGCCGGGTGATCCTGCGGGCCATGGCGCGGTCCGAGCCGAGCCAGAAAAGGAAGTCCTCCCAACCGGCCGGGTCGAAGTGGACGCTCCTCACCCGTCACCCGCCAGCTCTTCCAGCTCGGCCATGGTCTTGGTGACCACGGCCTCGCCGGCCCTGTCCCGTGCGACGGCTTCCATGAGGCTGCGCGCGTTGGCGGGCGAGCGCAGCAGGTAGACGGTCTCCTGCCAGGAGTCGTAGTCCTCGGCGGACATCAGCACGGCGTCGCCGCTCTTGGAGCTGATGCGGACGGGAGTGTGGTCATCGTTGACGCGTTTGATGAGCGGGAAGAGATCCTTGCGGGCCTCGCTGGCGCTTATGGTCATCTGCGGCATCCTCTTCTAGTGGTACTGGAAAATGGTACTGGAATGGTACGACGATCTGGTACGAGTTGCGGAGCGAGATGTCTTCAGTAGTCCCGATCTGATTCCCGTGGCCAGTGGTGAGAGGGCTGCCGGTTGATCGATCGGTATGAAGGCGGGTATACGGCGCAAGGGGGAGCAAGCGCCTGCCTGGCGGCCGGACGCTTCCGGTGTGGGTGGGCAGCGGCCCGCCTTCGCTGTGGTCGGTCGCCTTCGCTGTCCCCGTTGGTCGGCCGAACAGGCAGCGGACATCCCGCACGATCGAGGACGAGCGGTGGCGGCGACCACCAGATGGAGAGCGTGACCGGTAATGGCCCAGCAGCCGCCCCTCCTCCGCGATGTCATCGACATCAAGGAGAAGATCTCCACCTCGGACTTCGTGCTGTCTCTCGCCGAGGCGACGACACCCGAGGGTGCCCAGAACGCGCTCAAGGACTACGTCGTCACCGAGCGACTGCTGGAGAACTTCGACGAGGCGTTGGCCCTCATCAAGTCCTCGCTCGACGGGCACCGCTCCAAGGCCGCCTACCTCCACGGCTCGTTCGGTTCCGGAAAGTCGCACCTCGTGGCCGTGCTGTACGCGCTGCTCAGCGGCGACCCGGCCGCCCGTGCCCGTACCGAGTTCGATCCGGTGCTGGCCAAGCATGAGTGGCTGACCACGGACGGCAAGAGGTTCCTGCTCGTGCCCTACCACATGCTCGGTGCGAAGGCCCTCGAACAACGGGTGCTCGGCGGGTACGTCACGCACGTCAAGAAGCTGCACCCGGACGCCCCGACCCCGCAGGTGTACCGGACCGACTCCCTCTTCGCGGACATCCGGGCCAACCGTGCTGCCTACGGTGACGAGGCAGTCATTCGCGGCCTGGGCGGCAGCGACGCGGGCGACGGTGAGACGGACGCGTGGGGTGAGGGCTTCGCCTGGACCCCGCAGCTCCTCGACACCGCGCTCGCCGCAGAGGAGAACCACGAGGGGGGCACCCCGCTCAACCTCCGCAATCCCTCCACCCCGGCCGAGCTGCGGGCCAAGCTGGTCAACGACGCCGGCACCAACCTCTTCCCCGGCTTCGCCAGGAACGCCGCCGAGAACGAGCACGGCTTCATCGCGAGGCTGGGTGGAGCCGGTTGTCCCTCCGCCGGAGCCACGCCACCTGGTGGCCCAGCAACTGCTCGCCGTCACCCTTCAACAGCACAAGCTCGGCGACCAGTTGTGGGACCGACAGTGGAACGGCCTCGCACCCTTCGACAAGTCGGCCGCGCCCATCCTGCGCTTCCTCGCAGAGGAGGGCTTCCTCGACAGTGACGGTGGGATGCTGTTCGTCGGCCCCGAAGCGGAACGCCGCTTCGGCAAAAGGCACTTCATCGAACTCACCGCCTCCTTTACCGCGCCTCCGCAGTTCACCGTCCTGTCCGGACGCACGGAGATCGGCCGTACCGACCCGAGCGTGCTCACGGAGGAGCGCCCCGGCCCTAGGCGGTTGCTGCTCGGCGGGCGCAGTTGGCAGGTCACATATATCGACTGGCTGCGTAAACGTGTCTTCGTCGAGCCGGCCGACGGCGGCGGAATCGCCAAGTGGATGAATGGTGGCGTCGCCGGACTCTCGTATGCCCTGACGCGTGCCATGCGCGAGGTGCTGCTGGGCACGACCCCGGCTGTCTTCCTCACTCGGCGTGCGGAGGCATGCCTGGACGAACAGCGTGAAACCGACGCACCTGACACCGTCCACCCGGGCGGCACGTTGATCACGCGCGTCGGCTCCGACACCCGTTGGTGGACCTGGGCCGGTTACCGCGCCAACGCCACTCTGGCGGCCACCCTCCAGTCGGTCACCGATCCCCTCCAACGGCCCACGGACAGCTGGCTGCGGCTGCGAGAGAACCTCACACCGGCCGACTGGCGTGTGGCTCGTGAGAACGTCGGCGAGAACCTCGTGCTGCCCGACGTGGACCGCCGGGCCGTACGCGGCCTGAAGTTCTCCGCCGCCCTCCCGGAACGCCTCGCCGTGGCCACGATGGCGGCGCGGTTGGCCGACTTCGAGAGTGCCCGCTCGGTGCTGGGTGAGTCGGCGCGCTTTCAGTACGACGGCTGATTCGGAAAGACAGCCAAGACCGTTTGGGACGGATCCCAGTTGTTGCGTGCGCCTCGACTGCCGGGTATCCACTCGATGAGCGCGTCACCCAGGCGGAGGTGTGCTGGTGGCCGGAGAAGGAGCGTCAAGCGAGGGTTGCATCGAATCCGCGGCCCTGGGAGCAGTTGGCGGTTTCCGCTGTGGTGGCCTCGAAGCCGTGGGGCGAGTCGGGATCGGATCGTGTCCGACTGCCGACATCGCACAGGTACCGCGCCGCTCAGCTCTCGATGGGCTCGCGGTCTACGCGATCACCGTCGGGGCTGCCTGCAGTATGCGCCGGCAGTCGAATGGAGACACTCGGAGGTCTTCGAGCGCATTGAGTAGACGGCCTGGCCCCAATAGGGACGAAGGCCGCCCGGACAGTTCGAGGGCGGGACGTCTTCCTACGTAGCCAACAAGGTAGCCACACGAGAGCTTTCTCGAAAAAGTTTGCGCAGGTCATAGCGCTGTGGTGGCGTTCTCCCGCGTACAGCCAGACTGGTCTGCCGCTCTACGGATCTTCTGCGCACGAGCGTTGGCTGATTGGCGCCCTTTGCGGCGGCCTTGATGGCTTTCACCCTGAAAGGAGGGCAATGAGTGGGGCAGTGCTGAGGGGGCCGCCATGTCCGTACCGCTGTACGTTCCCGTCCTGCCGGCGAGACAGCACGCAGCGGCGGCCTACCGCACGCTGCATCCTGAACTGCGTACCCGGGTCGCACCGCTGTGGACGCTGCATCCGCATCCCGGAATGCTGCCAAAACCGCTGGCCGACCGGATCGATCGCGATACGAGATACGTCACGGCCGTGCAAGGACACGGCTCGGGCTGGCTGGACGCGCCCTACGTGGACCGTGAGGAGGCCGAGGTCCTTGCCACGGCTCTGCCTCCCGAGTGGTGGGACTGCCGCAATGTGCGCCCGGTCACAGGTCCGGGGCGGCCCGAAGCACAGCAATCGCTCGCCCTCGCCGTGGCCCGCCAATCAGAAGCGGGTCTGGGAGTTCGCGTCCCGCTTCCCGGCGAATGGCATGACCCGGCCGCTGCCGACGTCGCGGCACTGCTGGACCGCCTCCCCACTCATGTGCCGGTCCACTTGTTCCTGGACCTCGCGACCGTGCTGCCCGATCGGACGGACGCCGCGAAGGAGGCGCTACGAGCCCTGGACGCGCTGGTCGTTCTCACCTCGTGGCGCACGATCTCGATCCTGGCCGGTGGTTTTCCGCCGCCGGACACCGACCTCTGGCAGGGGAGGGTGCGCGAGGAACCACGATCGGACTGGGACGTCTGGCACGAGATCCACCACGGTGAACGCCCCTACCTGCCGCGGCTGGGATACGGCGACTACGGGACCCATCCGGCCGCCTACGTGTCCGTTCCCGTGACCGGAGGCGCCGCCCCCTGGGGGCTCCTGCGATACACGACGGAGCGCTCGTACCACTTGGTGAAGATCCCCTTCGGTAAGAGGCACGACACCGCCAACCGCGCCGCGGCCCGACTTCTCACCACGCTTTCGGACTTTCGGGGGCGGGACGCGAGCGCCGGCGAGCGCTGGTTGTGCCTCCGAGCCGAAGGAGAGGGGACCGTGGGCAACCATGCAGTCTGGGACGAGAAGTCACAGGTGCAGCACATGACTTACGTGGCACGGAGCATCAGTCCGGCTGCCGATCGTTAGCCAACTGTTCTTCTGGCCAACGCACTTGGTCCTGTGGCGAGAATGAGTCCAGGAGTCGAAACGCTGACGTAGGCTCCACCGGACGGGAATCGGGCCGTCCGCGACAGCCTTGGTGCGAGGGGAGCACGCGTGGGCGGTCTCGACCCGCGCACTTAAAAACGCATGGCCATCCTGTCCTTCCCGTGGCACGGGCCGACGCGCAGAACCAGGCCGCACAGGAGGAGTCCGCCCCGCATGCCGCAGGCGCGTTATGACCAAAGGGTCCGTGCTCTCGTCGAAATCCGGGGCGGCCCGGACGACTGGGACGAAGCGCAGCGGCGTTTCGATGACCAGGGGTGGCCGGTGAGGGGCTCTTCACCGGGCGGGGAACAGCCCCGAGGATCGGCGCTGGATCCTGATCCCGCAGCCCGGGTGTTCGAGATCGAGGTTCGCTTGTTCGGTGCCGCCAAGGCATGCGACCGAGGGGCGGCGAACCGGTTGCGGAAAGTCATGCGCAGCGCCGGACTCGAAGCGTACGTGCGCTTCGCAGAGCCCATCCGACGCGACCGCGAGATGCTCTCCCAATGGAGGGTCGTCGACAGCGCGTGGCGTCGCGCCCATCCACCGCACTCCTGGCGTCGTGCTGTCGCGCGCGTGGCCCTGCTCTGCGGGCGGTACGACGTGGGCGGCATCGTATCGGGAAAGCCGCGGCAGGCCCTTCGGCTGGCACGGACACACACCCTTCAGATCGCCGGGGTGGGAGTCCGGCCTCTCGACGGTCGCTGGCGAGGCCCGGTGAGGTACTGGCCGGAGGAGGAGACCGAACGCCGTCTTTTCCATGCGGTGTCCTGGTCGCTGCTGACCGCTGCGGCGCTGCTCTTCGCAGTCGGCCGATCCGGTTTCGCCTGGTGGTTCTGGGTGACAGTGGCAGGCCTAGGCATGGCCGGTGGCTTGCGTGCCGGAACACGGCTCTCCCGTGGGGGCCGAAGGTTCGGTGCGCTGGCTGTTGTGCTGTTGATGGTGTTTTTCGTCGCTTCCGTGTTCGAGCCGTTCGGCGGTGATGAGCGGGGCTGGACGCGACGCCAGATCCTCATGACGGCACTCGTGATCGGTGTGCTGGCGGGACTGTGGCTTCTCGTACGGCAGTGGAGCTGGGGCGAGTGGGCCGCCTGGGTCGTGCCATTGGTGGTGACCCTGGCACTGTCTTCGTTTCTGGCGGCAGGATCGGTGCTCCACGCCCTGTACGCGGATGGTTTGTCCTTCTCGCCCGAAGACATCGAGGTCCCGGCGGTCTGGCGGGTGCTGGCCGCGGTGAAGGTGCTCTCACTTCTCAGTCCCGTGCTCGTGGTTCCAGCGTGGTGGGGATTCGCGCGGCACCGGCACCACCTCTACGCGGCGCCCGGCGAGCGGTTGAATGTCGCCCTGAACGCGTGTTTCTTCCTGTTGATGCTCGGTGTGGTCACTTTGCAGGCGCTCGATTCGGCCCGGACGGCGGTGGACAGGACGACCCAGGCCACCGAGCGCGGTGACGATCCGCCGTCCTACTTCGGTATCGGACCGGAGTGGACGTGTGTCGAGCCCGCCGTACGCATGGCCCGCTTGTCCGGCGAGGGGCCGCACCTCTCACCCGAACGTCCTTACCTGTCCTTCGGGGTGGTCGACGGAACCGCGATGCTGTGGGACCGGACGACCCGCGAGCCGCTCAAGCTCCGGGCATCCCAGGTCCGGCTGACGCCCGCCGCGTCCGGGACGAGCCGGTGCACGGCGGCTGCGGCCGGCGACTCGTGACACGAATGCCCGCCCACGCCGCCTTCTGGTCTGTCCATTCGCGGCACAGGGCCACAGAGGACGCCCACGACTGCGGCGACGAGCAGAAGTCCTGGCCGAACTCGACGTCCCGTCGATCGTCGGTACGGCGGTTCTGCTCACCTGGCGTTCGCGCGCGCACGTGTCAGGCGCTCCTGTTCAGCGGCTTTCGCCGCATGACGAGCGGCGTCCAGGTGGACGAGAGCAAGCCCTACGTGTGGCGGGGTTTCACGAACCCGCGTCGGCCCTACGACCGCGATCCGCTCGCAGGGCGGCGCGCTTCGGGGCCTCCAGAGGGGTCTCCGTGCCCAACAGGTAGTGTTCAAAGCGGTGTTATCCAAGATGCATGTGCAATGGGGGAAGCATGTCGTTCGAGGAAGAGTGGGGCCGACTCAAGGCTGATGCCCTTCGCAAGGGCAACGCGCGTACGGAAATCTCCGCAGGCGTTGCCGTGACCGCGCCGGGAGCGCAGGGTGTGGACCTCGGGCTTACCGACGCGCCGATCCGGGCCAAGGCGTCGAACCTGCGGACCGCGCACGGCGATGCGCGGAGGAAGTCGAAGCTCGACGACGCCGGGGCCGTGGGAAGGACGCACGCCGGCTGGGACGCGGGAGCCGCCAGCAACGACTGCGCGACGGCTTGGCAGAAACGTCTCCGCGAGCTCAGCGATCTGGTCGAGGACGCCACCGACGCCCTCACCGAGGCGATGGACCGGCAGATCAGCGACGACGGGTCGATCGCGGCACGGCTCAGGAAGTCGGCCGACTGGCTGGAGGACGCCTGATGGTCTCGGTGAGCGACCTCGGCACAGCGAAGCCCCAGCAGTGGCGGGACGCGGCGAGTGACGCGGTCCAGGCCGCCAAGCAGTGCGACGGCATCGCCTCCATCGCCCGCGACGAGATGGCCGCCACCTTGCGGCAGTGCTGGGTGGGTGACGCCGGACGCGCGGCACGGGAGAGGTTCGTCAAGCACGCCGACGACTACGAAGCAGCGTCAGTCTCCCTTCGCGCGCTGGCCCGGGTGTACGACGATCTCGCCGACGACATCGCCGACGCCCAACGCGACCTGCACAGCGGCCTCGACTACGCCGCGCGACACGACCTGAAGGTCGACGACAGCGGTCGTGTCGACTTCGCCCGCCCGGTCGCCACGTCACCGGACGACGATGAACATCAGAAGGTCACTCACGCCCGCCAGGTCATCGTGGAAGCCTTGACGAAGGCAGGCAAGGCAGACGCCGAGGCGGCCCGCACGCTGCGCACCATCGAGGGACTGACCGAGATCGGCGATCCCGAGCTGGCCAGAGAGGCCCTGGCCGGCGACAGCCCGCTGGCCATCGCGCTCCGTCTGTCCGGCGGCCTGAACGGCCTCCACCCCATAAACGTCCCGCCGAACGTCCTCAATGAGGTGAGACTGGCCTCCGCCGAGACCGGGGTCAGCCAGAAACTGCTGCTGGCCGTCTTGTGGCAGGAGCAACAGTGGTACCAGAACTCCAACCCGACCCTGAGCGGCCCGCTGACCGAGTTCGGCCGGTTCTTCGACTGGAGCCTCACCCTTGGAGCGAAGCCCGACAAGTCGCTGGGCATCACGCACATGAAACTGGAGACGGCCCGATCGGTAGTCGATCAACACCGCGAGGCCTTCCAGCTCGAAGACGGCAGATACCTCAGCGACCTGAGCGACGCCGAACTCGCCGCGAACATCGAGGGACACCCCGACCTGGACGTCCGGCTCAGCGCGTACCACCTTTCGGGTCTGCGCGACGACCCCTACGGCTCCGACACGGACAAGCAGTTGTTCACCCTCTACGCCGCCGACACCCCGGACGTGCGGGAGAAGAACGAGCAGTACGGTGACGACTCGGACCACCGCGGCGCCGACATCAAGGTCCGGGGCAGGAACTGGGACAAGGTGGAACCGCACCTGGACGACGCGATGGCCTGGAACGGCCTCAGTGACGATGAACGCGCCAGGGCTGTCGCACAGTTGGAGTCGCAGACTCCCGCGGGACACCACATTTCCCTCGACCCGCTCTACAGCACCGGACAGACCACGGGCACCGGATCAGGCGAGCCCGAGCCGGGAACACCGTCGCCGAGCCCCGGCCCGAGCCCCACACCGCCAGGAGCGCACTGACCCCATGAAGAGGACCCCACCGGCGCTGATCGCATGTCTCCTGGCGGTACTGCTCACTGCATGTGACGCCTTCGAGGCCCCCAGTTCCGATCAGCTCGTCCCCATGCCCAGTAACGTCCCGACGACACCGCGGTACCGGACGGCGGATGACGTGGTAGCTGCGCTCAAGCGAGGAGGCTTCACCTGTGACGTGCTCCGGCGCAAGGCCGGCGGCCTCGACTGCACGACCGCGATCGACGGGACGGAGGTGGAAAATCAGATCCAGGTGCTGAATCCCGAGAAGAACAGCCGGAACGAGATCGGGGACTCCATCGCGGACTGGCGCAGGAGCGGCAACACCATCGTGGCCGCCGGCAACTGGTTCATCCGCGTCCTGCCCAACAGTTCCCCGAGCTACTCCACGACGATCGCCGAAGCCGTGGACGCCGTCGCCCTTCCTCCCCTTTATCACCTGCCCGCCATTCCCGGGGGCCCCCGGTACAAGAGCGTCGACGCCCTCGCCGACGCGGTGGGCAAGTCCGTCGGCTGCGGGCGGCGGAAGACGCCGTCGGCCGGCCAGGTGCTCTGCGAGACGCGGCCGGCGAAGGCGCACCCCTGCGCCGAGTCCCGCGACGGGCGCGATGCCCACCTCAGGTTGCATGACAGTACCGCCGCCCGGAACGACTACATCCGACTGCTCCTCAGCGATGGTCACGTTCCGTACCACATCGCCACGGCCGGGAACTGGACCGTCCAGTTCTGCGACGCTGCCACCGGACAGCAAGCGGCCCAGGAACTCGGAGGAGTCGTGGTCGATCACAAGGCGAACAAGTGAAGCGGTAAAGCTTGCGATTGCCGGGACGAGGCTGACAGCGCTCCGTATGCCCTCACGTTCCTCGACAGGAAAGGCGCCCCCGTCCCGGCGTGCCTCTGCACTCGGAACTCACCTGCTCCTGAACACCTCCGTGACCGGGACGTACGACCTGGTGGTGCGGTACGGCCCGGTCAAGGACATCGGGCGCGGAAGTTCGGCAAGCAGGTCACGAAGGACCTGCAGCCTCACCCCCGCCGCACCTCCTCCACCCGAACCACCCGCCGCTCCGCCAGCGACAGCGCGCACGCCTCCGCGATCCAGCTCGCCTCGATCGCGTCGGCGACCGTGCAGGGGGACGTGGCGCGGCCCGCGACGACCTCGGTGAAGGCGGTGAGTTCGGCTCGGTAGGCGGGGGCGAAGCGGTCCATGAAGAAGTCGTGCGGGGTGCCGGCCGGGAACGTCGCGCCGGGTTCCACGGAGCGCAGGGGGAGCTTGTCCTCCAGGCCCACGGCGATGCTGTCGCGCATGCCGTGCAGTTCCAGGCGGACGTCGTAACCACGTGCGTTGTGGCGCGAGTTGGAGACCAGGGCGAGGGTGCCGTCGTCGAGGGTGAGGATCGCGGACGCGGTGTCGACGTCGCCCGCCTCGGCGATGTACTCGGCACCCCGGTTGCCGCCCGCCGCGTACACCTCGGTCACCTCGCGGCCGGTGACCCAGCGCACGATGTCGAAGTCGTGCACGGCGCAGTCGCGGAAGATGCCGCCGGACACCGCCACGTAGGCGGCCGGTGGCGGCGCCGGGTCCAGGGTCGTGGAGCGTACGGTGTGCAGCTTGCCGAGTTCGCCGCTCACCACGGCCTTGCGCGCGGCCATGCAGCCCGCGTCGAAGCGCCGGTTGTAGCCGATGTGCACCTCGACTCCGCTGTCCTGGACCGCGCGGAGCACGGCGACGCTCTCCTCGACCGTCCGGGCCACCGGCTTCTCGCAGAAGACGGGGATGCCCGCCTCGACCGCGGCCAGGATGAGCGCGGGGTGCGCGTCGGTGGCGGCGGCCACCACGATGCCGTCGACCCCGGCGGCGAGCACCGCCTCGGGGGAGTCCACCGCCGTCGCGCCGAAGCGCTCGACCGCGGCGTCGGCCGCCGCGGCCACCGGGTCGGTGACCACCAGTGATTCCACCGCGTCGAGTCCGGCGAGCGTCGCGGTGTGGAAGGCGCCGATCCGGCCCAGTCCCAAGATGCCTATACGCATGAGAAGTTGCTCCTAGTTGCCAATGTCCTCAGCCCTTCGTACGGCCCCGCGGGGCCGAAGCCGGGGCGTGTTCAGTCGAGTCCGCCGAAGACGGTCTGGTCCCAGTCGACGACCGAGCCCGTCACCACACCGCTGCGGTCGGAGAGCAGGAAGACGACGAAGTCGGCGATCTCGTCGACCTGGCCGAGCCTGCCCATCGGGAGGCTCCCGGCCGCCTTCTCCCGCCAGTCGTCGCCCGCCCCGTGGAAGGTGCGCTGGATCTCCTCCTCGCCCTCGGTGTCCGTCCAGCCGATGTTCAGGCCGTTGATCCGGATCCGGTCCCAGCGATGGGCGTGCGCGGCGTTGCGGGTGAGACCCGTGAGGCCGGCCTTGGCGGCCACGTACGGGGCGAGGAAGGGCTGTCCGCCGTGCGCGGAGGAGGTGATGATGTTGACGACGGTGCCTGGCGCCCCGCGGTCCACCAGGTGCCGGACCGCCGCCTGCATCGCGAAGAACGGCCCCCGCAGGTTGACCGCGATGTGCGCGTCGAAGAGTTCGGGCGTGGTGTCGAGGAGGGTGCCGCGCGAGGTCAGTCCGGCCGCGTTCACCAGACAGTCGAGCCGTCCGTGCGCGGCCACGACCCGCTCGACGCCGGCGCGCGCCTGCGCGGGATCGGCCAGATCGGCCCGTACGTAGGTGGCGCCGGTCTCCGCGGCGAACCGCTCGCCGAGTTCGGCGCGGCGCCCGGTGAACGCGACCGTCGCGCCCTCCCGGACGGCGGCCCGCACGACGCCCGCGCCGACGCCCTGACTGCCGCCGTTGACGAGGACGACCCTGTCCCCGAGAAGTGGTCCCATCGGTTCTCCCCTGACCTGAGTGATCATGCGTGACCCGAGGGCTCAAGCGCGGCGGCGTTCGGCGCCGGCCCGCAGTTCCCGGCGCAGCCGCCCAGGGCTCCACTCCTCCGTCAGGGCCCGCCACACGGTGTCGGCCTGCGACGGCGGGGCGAGCCCCGCCAGGGGCGGGTCCAGATCGAGATCGGTGGGGAACGGGTAGCCCTCCGCGCAGGCCGCCACCACCCGGCGCAGCCACGCCTCGCCGACGCCCTCGCTCCGGCGCCGCAGCAGCACCGGGAACAGCGCGTTCACCATCGCCTCCCGGTCCACCGTCTCCATCGCGCGGCCGAAGGCCGAGGAGATCTGCAGCAGGTTCGCCATCCGCCGGACGTCCGTCGTGCGGTTGTGGCCCGCCGCGTGGAAGAGCGCGGGGTTGAAGAAGACCGCGTCCCCCTTGGCCAGCGGGAGCTGTACGTGATGCTCCTCGAAGTAGGCGGCGAACTCCGGGCGTCGCCAGGCGAGATAGCCCGGCTCGTACTTCTGCGAGTGCGGCAGGTACAGCGTCGGTCCGGACTCCACGGGCATGTCGCAGTGCGCCACCGCGCCCTGCAGGGTGAGAACGGGGGAGAGCCGGTGGACGTGCGCCGGATAGCGGGCCGCCCGCTCGTCGGAGAGGAAACCGAGGTGGTAGTCCCGGTGCACGCTCTGCGCCGCGCCGCCCGGGTTGACGACGTTGATCTGGGAGGTGACCTGGTAGCCGGGGCCGAGCCAGGCCTCGCAGACCAGGGCCAGCATGTCGTTGGCGTAGTAGTCGGCGAAGACCTCGGGGGCGTGCAGGGCCGTTTTGTCCAGGGCGCTCCACAGCCGGTCGTTGGCGCCGGGCTTCGCGAAGTGGTCACCGCGGGCGGTGCCCTCCGCCCGCTCCCGCTCGATCAGCGCGCCGAAGACGCCGGAGGCCCGGTCCACCACGTCCGGGTCGGCGAACGCGCCTCTCAGTACGACGATTCCGGGGCCGTCCAGCAGCGCGCGGACCCATTCGGTGCGCACCGCGGTCGGGTCGGCCGCCGCCCGGACGCGGTCGCTGTCGTAGAGCGGGACGTCGTGCGCGACCTCCGCGGCGTACGGGTAGTCGCGGGGATCGGTGCGCTCGGCGACCAGCGCGCGGAAGGCGTCGAGGTCGCAGTCCGCCTCCCCGCTCAGCCACACGTGTGGTCCCGCGTCCTGGGAAGCCATGCAGGGTCCTTTCGCCGCGCGGCCGTTTCCGTCAGTCTTATGAACCCGAGCCCATCATTCAATGAGCAGAAACCCATCAAAAACCCATCACCGACCTCCAGGAAGAGGCATGGGACACCCCTATACGATCCGTGAGATCGCCCGTCAGGCCGGGCTGAGCGAGGCGACGGTCGACCGGGTCCTCAACCACCGGGGCGGCGTCCGCGAGAGCACGGCCCGGGAGGTACGGCGGGCCATCGACGACCTGGACCGCCAGCGCACCCAGGTCCGTATCGGCGGACGTACCTTCATGATCGACATCGTGATGCAGACACCGGAGCGGTTCTCCTCCGCGGTGCGCGACGCCCTGGAGGCCGAACTGCCGTCGCTGCACCCGGCGATCGTGCGCTCGCGCTTCCACTTCCGTGAGACGGACCCCGCGGCGGAGCTGGTGAGGGACCTGGACCGGATCGCCGCGCGCGGCTCGCAGGGCGTGATCCTCAAGGCGCCCGACGTGCCCGAGGTCACCACCGCGGTCGGACGGCTGGTGGCGGCCGGCATCCCCGTGGTCACGCTCGTGACGGATCTGCCCAGCAGCCCGCGCAAGGCGTACGTCGGTATCGACAACCGGGCAGCCGGAGCGACGGCCGCCTACCTGATCCGGCAGTGGCTCGGCGACGGCCCCGGCCATGTGCTCGTCACCATCAGCCGGGGCTCCTTCCGCAACGAGGAGGAGCGCGAGATGGGCTTCCGCAGCGAGATGCGCGCCGCGCGGCCGGAACGCCGGCTGGTCGAGGTCACCGACAGCGACGGGCTCGACTCCACCCAGCGGGAGCTCGTCCGCGCGGCCCTGGAGCGGGACCCGGAGATCAACGCCGTCTACTCCATCGGCGGCGGGAACACCGCGACCATCGAGGCCTTCGACGCGCTCGGCCGGGACCTGCTGGCCTTCGTCGCCCACGACCTGGACCACGACAACACCCGGCTCCTCGGGGAGCGGAGGCTGTCCGCGGTGCTCCATCACGACCTGCGCCAGGACATGCGCCGCGCCTGCCAGACCATCATGCGGGCCCACCGGGCCCTCCCGGACGAGGGCCCGTTCCTCCCGTCGGCGATCCAGGTGGTCACGCCGTACAACATGCCGCCGACGTGAGGTGTCCGCGGGAACGGGGGCCGAGGGGGTCGGGACCGGACGGTTTCCGCTGGGGCCCGAAGGATTCGGGCGGGGGCCGAACGGGCTAGGGGCGGGGCCCCGCCGGGGCGGGCGCGAGGGACATGCCTGCGCGGCGCCGTTGCCTCGCGGGCCCCTCGCCGGCGCCGGAGTGCCCCGCCGGGGCCGGCACCGCCTCCGCGCCGCGGCCGTACGCGGGCGCCGGCGGCCCACCCGTTCGGGCCTGCGGTCTACTCGTTCGGTACGGCGGTCTACTCGTTCGGTACGGGCGGTTCCCCGGCGGGACCCAGCGGCTGTCCCGTGGGCCCGCTCTCCCGGCCGGAAGCCGCGTCGTCCAGCGGTGTGCCCGCCCAGGACACGGCCGTCCAGCCGTCCGCCGGGGAACCCTCCAGGACCACCACGTCGGTGTTGTCCAGCCGGTGGCCGGTGGCGAAGGACACCGCCACGTTGCGCGCGCGTGCCGCGGTCCACACCCGGATCGCGGCGCCGTGACTGACCATCGCGACGGAGCCGGCCCCGCTCGCCGCGGCCTCCGCGACCACCGCGTCGAACCGGCTCAGCGCCTCCGCGCCGCTCTCCCCGCCAGGCATCCGCAGCGCGGTCTCCCCGGCCGCCCAGGCGAACGCCGTCGTGAGATACGCCCGCGCCTCCTCGGTGTCACCGCGCAGCATCTCCAGGTCCCCGGCGGACAGTTCGCGGATGCCCTCCCGGACCCGTACGTCCAGGCCGCGCGCGGCCGCCAGTGGGGCGGCGGTCAGCCGGGCACGGGTCAGCGTGGAGGCGTACAGCGCGTCGATCTCCTCGTCCGCCAGCGCCTGGGGCAGCGCGGCGGCCTGTTTCTCCCCGAGGGCCGTGAGCCCCGGTCCCGGCGCGGCGGTGTCCAGCAGGAACTCCACATTGGACGGTGTCTGTCCGTGGCGGACGAGAATCAGGCGCATACGGTCACCCTCTCAGACGGCGGTACGGCGGTACGGGGCCCACCCCGCGGTACGGGGCCCACCCCGCGCGGTACGGCTCAGCCCCGGCCCGTCCCGAGGGACCGCTCCGTGACGCCCGCCAGGTGGGCCGTGAACACCTCGCGCGCGTCCGGCGCCAGGGTGCGCAGCGCGACCAGGCCCGTGATCACGACGTCGCAGAGCTCGGACCGTACGTCGTCCCAGGTGTGCGTGGTGCCCTTGCGCGGGTTCTGCCCGGTCGCGCCGATCACCGCCTGGGCGACCTCGCCGACCTCCTCCGACAACTTCAGGATGCGCAGGAGCAGTTCCTCACGGCCGTCGTGCGCGCCGCCCTCTCGTGTCCGGTCGGCGTCGAGCCAGTCGTGCAGGCGGTCGATCGAGTCCCAGACGTCTTCATCAGCCATGGCACCAGCCTCCCCAGGGGCGAGCCACCCGACGCCCGCCCATGGACCCGTTCGTCGGTGACGCCCGTACATCGGTGACGCCCGCACGTCGGTGACGCCCGCACGTCGGTGACGCCCGCACGTCGGTGACGCCCGCACGTCGGTGACGCCCGCACGTCGGTGGTGTCCGTACACCCGCTGGTGTCCTTGCACGGGTGACGCCCGTACACCGGAGCGCCCGGCCCCGCCGGCGCCCGGCGCCGCTCCTACTCGTCGAACAGCGTCGCCTGTTCGCCCTCGGTGGCCCGGCGCATCCGGTTGTTGCGCGCGCCCAGCACGGCCAGTGTCGCCGCCGCCGTCACACCCAGCGCGGCGGGGACCATCCAGCCCCGGTTCACGGTGTGACCGAGCAGATGGTCCAGCGAGATCCGGCCGGGGCCCGTCACGGCGAGCCCCGCGGCGGTCAGGCCCAGCGACGCCGCGTACTCGAACCCGCCCTCCTGGGCGAAGAACCCGTGCGGGAGGTTCACCGCGGTCGCGCCCGCCATCGCCCCCGCCGCGGAGGCGCCGGCCGCGGGTGTCGCGAGGCCCAGCGCCAGCAGTGTGCCGCCGCCGGCCTCGGCGAGGCCCGCCGCGAGCGCGCTCTGCTTCCCGGGCACGTACCCCATCGCGGCCATGGCCATCGCCGTCCCGGAGATCCCGCCCCCGCCGAACCAGCCGAACAGCTTCTGCGCCCCGTGCGCGGCCAGCACGCCGCCCGTGCCCAGACGGAGCAGCAGCAGTCCGAGGTCTCTGCGGTCGAAACAGGTCACGGTGGCTCCCAACCGGGCTCGAGGGATGACGGCATGCGTCCTTCGACGGCCGTCCTCCGCCGGCCTTCCCCCACCGTCGCCCGCGCCACCGCCCCGCACCCGGCGCGCGCGGCTGTTCGGGTGCCGGCCCGGTGGCTGTCCGGGTGGTCGACCGGGGCCGGTCGACGCGTGGGACGGGTGGCGGGCCGGCGGGAGGGGTGTGACGCTGACTGCCATGACGATTCAGGTAGCCAGACTCAGCGACCCGGCCGTGCGGGCCTTCGTCACCGCTGTGAACGCGCACGACCGCGAGGCGTTCGAGGCCGTCCTCGCGCCCGGTGCGACCATGGCCGACGACGGCTCCGACCATGACCTCGCCGACTGGACCGAGCGGGAGATCTTCTCCTCCCACGGCCACATGGACGTCGACAACGAGTCCCGGGGCGGCCACGCCCTCGTCGTCCGCTACAGCAACGACACCTGGGGCGAGATGAAGACGAGGTGGAGCTTCACCGTCGACGGCGGCAAGGTCACCCGCTTCGAGACCGGCCAGGCCTAGGCCCGGTCCGCCCCGCTCACCGCTGGACGGCGTGGCGGGGCTCTGTGTGCCGGGCACCGCCGCCCTGCTCGGTCAGCGTGATCCGCCCCGCCCTGATGGTGGCGAGACGCGGCGCGCGGCGGGCGATCGACGAGTCGTGGGTGACCAGGACGAAGGTCAGCCCGTACTCGTGCCACAGCCCCTCCAGCAGCCGCATGATGTCGTCCCGGGTGCCCTCGTCCAGGTTGCCGGTCGGCTCGTCCGCGAGGAGCACCTTCGGCTTCTTGACCAGGGCACGCGCGATGGCGACCCGCTGCTGCTGGCCGCCGGAGAGTTCGGACGGCGCGTGCGTGAGGCGCTCGCCCAGACCGACCGAGCGCAGTGCCTCGGCGGCGCGTTCGCGTCGCTCCGCGGGCTTGACGCCGAGCGGTACGAGCGCGGTCTCGACGTTCTCCTGCGCGGTCAGCGTCGGGATGAGGTTGAACGACTGGAAGATGATGCCGATCTTCTCGGCGCGCAGCCGGGTCAGCCGGGCCTCGCCGACGGAGGCGAGGTCGACGCCGTCCAGCTCGACGCTGCCGGAGGACGGGCGGTCCAGACCGCCGATCATCTGGAGCAGGGTCGACTTGCCGCCGCCGGTGGGACCCTGGATGACGAGCTGGTCGCCGTCCTCGATGGTGAGGTCGACGCCGCGCAGCGCCTCCACCGTCTCCTTGCCCCGCGAGTAGCGCTTGGTGACGCCGGTGAGCTTGTACATGAGGTTCTCCGAAGATGAAGGGGAAGGGGTGGGGCGCCGCGGTCGGGGGCGAAGGGGACGCGGCGCCCCGGCTCGGGGTGTTCTTCGCCCGGGGAGGGGCGTTACGCCACGCTGCGCAGCGCGTCCGCGGGGCGCATCCGGGAGGCTCGCCAGCCGCCCATCGCGCCGGCGACGAGACCGCCCGCGATGGCCAGACCCGCCGCGAGCGCGATGGTGGTCACCGAGACCGGCGCGGAGAGCGCGATCTCCATGGTGTTCTTGACCGCCTGCCGGCCGGGCCCGCCGCCACCGGGCCCCCCGCCCATGCCGCCCCCGCCGGTGGAGCCGAGCTCCGCGGTCAGCTTCGGGCTGATCGCCGTCACCGCGTACGCCGCGCCGAGGCCCAGGGCGATCCCGAGCGCGCCGCCGAGCAGACCGTTCACGACGGACTCGCCGACGACCTGGCGGGTGACCCTGCGGGACGGCCAGCCGAGCGCCTTGAGGGTGCCGAACTCACGCACCCGGCGGGACACGGCCGAGGAGGTCAGCAGCGCCGCCACCAGGAACGCGGCCACGAGCACCGCGACGGACAGCCACTTGCCGACGCTGGCCGCCAGGTCGGAGGCGGTCGACAGGGAACCGGAGACGGTGTCCGCGAGGTCCGCGGAGGTGGTGACCGTGGTCCCCGAGATGTTCTTCTGGATGGCCGCCTTGACGGTGTCGATCCGCTTCGAGTCGGCCGCCTCGACGTAGATCGTGGTGACCTCGTCCTTCGCGTCGCCCAACGTCTGCGCCTGCTTCAGCGGCAGGTAGACGTCGGTCGTCGACTCGCTGCTGTCCGGTGTCGCGATCCCGATGACCGTGTACTTGGTGCCGGAGATCGTGAGGGTCCCGCCGACCGTCTTCTTGTTCTCCTTGGCGTACGACGCGCTGAGGACCGCGACCTTCGCGTCCGTCTGGGCCGCGGTGAACGTCCGGCCCGTGGTGATCTTCGAGGTGGCGAGCGGGCCGAGATCCTGGTGGGTGACGTCGACGCCCGCGACGGAGTACGAGTTCACGTCGAAGGACGCGCCGCCGCCCTGCACCTGCGGCTGCCCGGACCCGCCGCCCGGACCGCCCTGCTGGGCACCGGAGGACCCCGATCCCGAGGAGGTGGAGGACTTCGCCGTGCCCCGGGTGAAGGAGCCGTCGACCTTGGTGACGTTCAGGCTGAGCGCGCCCACCGCGCCCGACACGCCCTTCTGCGCGGCGACCCGGGTGACGAGCGAGGACTTCAGGGACTGCCCGCCCTGCGTCATCACCCGGTCCGAGCTCTGGGTCGTGCCGCTGTCGGACTTGGCGTCGAAATCGAACTTCGGACGCCCGGACGAACTGCCCGTGGATGCCGGACGGGCCTTCGTGACGGTCATGTCGGTGCCGAGCCCGTACAGCGACTTCAGGACCTTGCCCTGGGCCTGCTGCATGCCGGCCGACACCGAGTTGACGGTGATGACCAGCGCGATTCCGAGGGCCAGACCCATGGCGATCACCAGGGTCGCCTTCTTGCGCCGGCTCAGCTCACGCTTGAGATAGATGCCAAACATCCCGTTCCCCAAAGGTTCTCGGCGCCCGCTGTGGGCGCGGCCACAAGCTATGGAGAAACCTTTGAGCGGGGCTGAGTGCGAGGTGTGCGAGAGCTGAGAAAGCCGGGCCGGACATCAATATCGGGTAAGACAGCTGATTCCCAGGGTCCGGAGGGGCCATTGCCAGGAAACCCCTGTTGGGTGGGGTCCCGTTGGCGCGCGACGGCCGGGTGCGGCGTGCGGCCCGCCGCTGTGCCGTGTCTGTGGCAGCGCTGTGCCCTTCCTCTGTGGCACCGGCGCACGGCGGCTCTTTCGCCACCCCGCCGTACGGCGGCGCGGACCGGCTTTGTACGGTCCCGAGATGCGCGATTCCTCTCCGCTTCCCCCGCGTGCCGCCGTGCTGTCCCGCCGTGCGGCGCTCGGCCTCGCCGCGGCCGTCCCGCTGGCCGCCGCGTCCCCGGCGGCCGCCGCCACCCCCTCCGCCGCTCCGTCGACGGCCCGCGCCGCGGCGATCGGCGGTGAAATGCTGGGCCGCGGGGGCGTCCAGGTGCGCGGAGCCTCGGGACTGCCCAAGCACCTCACCGCCCGGTCCTGGATGGTCGCCGACCACGTCAGCGGCGAGGTGCTCGCCTCGTACAACGCGCACCGGCTGCTGGCGCCCGCCTCCACGCTGAAGATGCTCTTCGCGGACACCGTGCTGAAGAAGTTCGAACGCACCGAGCGGCACCGGGTGACCGACGCCGACCTCGCCGGGATTCCCGCGGGCTCCAGCCTCGTCGGTGTCAAACCCGGAATCACCTACACCGTCGAGCAGTTGTGGCTCGGCGTCTTCCTGCGCTCCGGGAACGACGCGGTGCACGTGCTCAGCCACATGAACGGCGGCGTGGACAGCACGGTCGCGCAGATGCAGGCCAAGGCCCAGGACCTGCAGGCCCTGGACACACATGTGGTCAGCCCCGACGGGTTCGACCACAAGGGCCAGGTCTCCTCCGCGTACGACCTGACGCTCTTCGCCCGGCACGGCCTCGCCGACGCCGACTTCCGCGCCTACTGCTCGACGCGGACCGCGGACTTCCCGGCGGGCGGCAAGAAGACCTTCCAGATCCAGAACACCGACCGCCTGCTGACCGGCGCGTGGGGCGTACCGACGTACAACGGTCTCATCGGCGTCAAGAACGGCTACACCAGCAACGCCGGCAACACCTTCACCGGCGCCGCGACCCGCGGCGGGCGGACCCTCCTGGTCACGGTGATGCATCCGAAGAGCGGTGGCAGCGGCGTCTACGAGGAGACGGCGGCGCTGCTCGACTGGGGGTTCCGGCAGGGCGCCGGCGCGCGTCCGGTGGGCACGCTGGTCGCCCCGCTCAGCGAGGGCGGCGCCAAGGCGGCACCCGGCAGGAAGCCGCCGAGGGCCGCCGCCGGCGCACCCGCACGGGCGGAGACGAGCGATTCGTCGTGGGGGCTGGTCGGCGGGGCCGGGGGAGCGGTCGCGCTGCTCGCGGGCGGTGCGGTCGCGTGGCGCAGGCGACGGCGACGGCGCGTGGTCGCGGCGGGCGAGGCCGCGACGTCCGGCCCGGGGGCGTCCGGCCCGGGAACCGTCGATCCGGGGGTTTCGGACCCGGAGGCTTCGGAGCCGGGAGACCCGGAGGCGCGTCACCGGCGGTGACGGTGCGGCGGACAGCCGTCGGATATGCGGAGGCAGCCGTCCCTCGGCCCGGAACCCACCTCGCGTCCCGCGCGAGGTCCGCCCCCCGGCCGGGCCGCGGAACGGCTGCCGCCTCCCCCCTCGGTGTGGACCGTGGTCGTACCGAAGTCCTCCACTCCGAGTGTGAAGCTCTCGTGGAGGCGACACGAGCATAAGCCCGCTACCGGGTCTTATAGTGCGGAGGTTCAGCTTCCGTTTGTGCAAGTTGAGACGTTGACGAAGAGGGCGGGAGTGCCCTAACCGCGCCCCACGTAGGGCATCGCGGTGGCCATCACCGTCGCGAACTGCACGTTCGCCTCCAGCGGCAGCTCCGCCATGTGCCGCACGGTGCGGGCCACGTCCGCCGCGTCCATCACCGGCTCGACCGCGAGGTCCCCGTTCGCCTGCGGCGTTCCCGTGCGCATTCCGGAGGTCATGTCGGTCTCCGCGTTGCCGATGTCGATCTGGCCGCACGCGATCCGGTACGCGCGCCCGTCCAGGGACAGCGACTTGGTCAGGCCCGTCACCGCGTGCTTGGTCGCGGTGTACGCGATCGACCGCGGACGCGGCGCGTGCGCCGAGATCGAGCCGTTGTTGATGATCCGGCCGCCCTGCGGGTCCTGTTCCTTCATCTGCCGGAACGCGGCCTGCGCGCACAGGAACGCCCCGTTGAGGTTGGTGTCCACGACGTGCCGCCACGCCTCGTAGGGAAGTTCCTCGACGGGTACGCCCCCCGGGCCGAACGTTCCGGCGTTGTTGAAGAGCAGGTCGAGCCGTCCGAAGCGCTCGCGCACGGAGGCGAAGAGGGCGGTCACGTCCTCGGGGCGGGCGACGTCCGCCCGTACGGCCGCGGAAGGTGCCCGGGGGACGAGGGCCGCCGTCTCCTCCAGGGGCCCGGTCCGGCGTCCGGCCAGCGCCACCGACCAGCCGGCGCGCAGCAGTTCGACGGCCACCGCGCGGCCGATGCCGGAGCCCGCCCCGGTCACTACCGCGATCTTCGTCTGCTTGGCATTCATGGGGCCGCAGCGTATCGACGGCGAGGCGGGGACGCGGGGCGCCTCGCGTCCCACGCCCCCGTTCCGCAACGCTCAGCCGTCAGCCGTCAGCCGTCAGCCGTCAGCCGTCAGCCGTCAGCCGTCAGCCCGGTCGGTTGCCGGGCCGGTCAGTCCGTCTCGTCGGGGTAGCGGACGCCGATCTGCTCGCGTACCGCGTCGAGCGTGCGCATCACGGCGAGGCTGCCGTCGAGGGGGACGAGCGGGGACTCCTTCTCGCCGGCCCGCAGCGCGCGCATCACCTCGGCGGCCTCGTGCTTGAGGCTGTTGCGCGGGCCGTGCGCCGGGTCGGCCGGGAACTCCTCCGCGTCGCGCCCGTCGCGGTGCAGCACGAACCGTTCCGGGAAGAAGAAACCGCCGGGGATCTCGATGCGGCCCTGTGAGCCGGTGACGGAGGCCATGACGGGGGTGCTGCCGTTGATGGAGCAGTGCACCGAAGCGAGAGCACCGCTCTCCCAGGTGAGCACCGCTCCGGTCTGGAGATCGACGCCCTCGTCGGAGAGCACCGCTCTCGCCGTGATGCCCGCGGGCTCCCCGAGCAGCAGATGCGCGAACGACACCGGGTAGACACCGAGGTCGAGCAGCGCGCCGCCGCCCTGCGCGGGGTCGCGCAGCCGGTGCGAGGGCGGGAACGGGCCGTTGATCCCGAAGTCGGCCTGCACGCTGCGGATCTCACCGATCACACCGTCGTCCACGAGCCCCTTGAGCCGGCGGATCAGCGGGTTGCAGTACATCCACATGGCTTCCATCAGGAAGCGGTCGTGCCGGCGGGCGAGCTCGACCAGTTCCTCTGCCTCCCGCACGTTCAGCGTCAGCGCCTTCTCGCACAGCACATGACGCCCGGCCTCCAGACACATCCCGGCCGCCTGCCGGTGCGCCGAGTGCGGAGTCGCCACGTACACGACGTCGACGTCCTCGTCGGCGGCGAGCGACGCCCAGTCCCCGTAGGCCCGGGGGATCCCGAACCGCTCGGCGAACGCCTTCGCCGAGGCGTCGGTCCGCGAGGCCACGGCCACCACCTCCGCGTCCGGCATGTCCACCAGATCCGCCGTGAACGCCGCGGCGATCCCACCGGTCGCCAGAATCCCCCACCGCACCCGCTCGTGCTCGCCCGTCATTCCCGGCCCTTCGCTCTGTCACCCTGATGCGCTGTGACCCCGAACACTCCGTTCGAACTGAGAGCATAGGTGGCGGATCACTCGGAGAGGGAGGGGCACATGCCCGAGCGCGGGCGCACCACGAGGGACGAGGAAGGTCCGCAGGGGCGGATACCGAACACCGTCGTCGCCGGCACCTCGGCGGCCTTCGCCGAACCGGCGCCCGCCGTCGTACACCCCAGGGCCACGCCCGCGGCGGAGAACCCCGGCCCCCGGGACGCCGGTCCGAAGGACGCCGAACCGCGCGACACCGGAGCGCTCCGCCGTACGGGAGTGCTCGTCACCCTGATCCTCGGCGGGCTCACCGCGACACCCCCGCTGGCGATGGACATGTACCTCCCGTCGCTGCCGGAGGTCACCCGCTCCCTGCACGCCCCGGCCGCGACCGTCCAGCTCACGCTGACCGCGTGCCTCGCGGGAATGGCGTTCGGCCAGCTCGTCGTGGGACCGATGAGCGACAAGTGGGGGCGGCGAAGGCCGCTGCTCGCCGGACTGCTCGTCTACGTCCTCGCCACCGCCCTGTGCGCCGTCGCGCCCGACGTCGAACTCCTCGTCGCCTTCCGGCTGGCGCAGGGCCTCGCGGGAGCGGCCGGCATCGTGATCGCCAGAGCTGTTGTCCGTGATCTGTACGACGGCGTGGCGATGGCCCGCTTCTTCTCCACCCTGATGCTGGTCTCCGGCGTCGCCCCGGTCGTCGCACCCCTCATCGGCGGGCAGATCCTGCGCGCCACCGACTGGCGCGGCGTCTTCGTCGTCCTCACCGCCGTCGGCATCGGACTCACCGCGCTCGTCTGGACGAGGCTCCCCGAGACCCTCGCGCCCGCCGACCGGCACGCCGGCGGCGTCGGCGAAGCCCTCCGCTCCATGCGCGCCTTGCTCGCCGACCGGATCTTCACCGGCTACATGCTGGCGGGCGGCTTCGCCTTCGCCGCGCTCTTCGCGTACATCTCGGCCTCGCCGTTCGTGATCCAGGAGATCTACGGCGCGTCCCCGCAGACGTTCAGCCTGCTCTTCGGCGTCAACTCGGTCGGCCTGGTGGTCGTCGGCCAGATCAACGGGAAGCTCCTCGTCGGGCGGGTCAGCCTCGACAAGGTCCTCGCCCTGGGCCTCACCCTCATCGCCCTCGGCGCCGGCGCGCTGCTCCTGATGTCCTCCGGCGCCCTCGGCGAGGTCGGGCTGGCGCCGGTGGCCGCCGCCCTGTTCGTCCTGATGTCCGCGATGGGCCTCGCGCTGCCCAACACCCAGGCGCTCGCCCTGATGCGCGTACGGCACGCGGCCGGCTCCGCCTCCGCGCTGCTGGGCACCTCCTCCTTCCTCATCGGGGCGATCGCCTCGCCGCTGGTCGGCATGGCGGGGGAGCACACCGCCGTTCCGATGGCCGTCGTCCAACTGGCGGCGGTACTGGTGGCCGTCGCCTGCTTCATGGCACTGTGCCGTCCCTGGCGGGCGGGACGCACCGCGGACGGAAAGGCGGCGGAGAGCTGAGCGCACCGAGACTGCGCGTCGACACACCGGAGCGGGCCGGGCTCGATCCGGCCGAACTGCGCCACCTCGTCCGCGACGTCCGCGCCCTCACCCGCGGACCGCACCCCTGGGCGGCCGGCGTCGTCGTGGTCGCCGGGCGCGGCCCGGTCATCGCCGTCGAGGAGGCGGCGGGCTGGGCGGTGCGCTACGCGTCGTACGACGAGAAGACCGACACCGGGGTCGAACTGCCGCCCACCCAGCGGCTTCCGATGACCGTGCGCACCCCCTTCGATCTGGCCTCCCTCACCAAACTGTTCACGGCGGTCGCCGCGGTGCAGCAGCTGGAGCGCGGCACGCTCGGCATCGACGCGCGCGTGGGGGCGTATCTTCCGGAGTTCCGCGCGGCCGGCGCGCACGACATCACCGTGCGGCAACTGCTCACGCACACCTCCGGACTGCGGCCCGAACTCCCGCTGTACGCATGCCCGGACGACGAGGCGCGGCTCGCGCTGCTCAGGGCGGAGGAGCCCTCGTCCGAGCCGGGGGAGTACCTGTACTCGGACCTGAACCTGCTCCTCCTCCAGCACGTCCTGGAACGCATCACCGGCCGCTCCCTCGACGTCCTCGTCCGGGACGGGATCACCCGGCCGCTGGGGATGACGGCCACCCGCTTCGGGCCGTGCCCGGACGCGGCGGCGACCGAGGACCAGCGGCGGCCGTGGGCCAAGGCGGACCGCGGGATGCTGCGGGGCGTGGTGCACGACGAGAACGCGTGGGCGCTCGGCGGGGTGGCGGGGCACGCGGGTCTCTTCTCCACCGCCCGCGACCTCGCCGTCTTCTGCCGCACGCTTCTCGCGGGCGGTTCCTACGGGCCCGCGCGCATCCTGGGTCCCGACTTCGTCGAACTGATGCTCACCCCGCCCGGTCTCGGCTTCGCCATCGGCCAGTCGTGGTTCATGGGAACCCTGGCGGAGGCCGGCGCGGCGGGACACACGGGTTTCACGGGGACGTCGCTGGTGCTGGATCCGGCGACGGACACGTTTGTCGTGCTGCTGGGGAACACGGTGCATCCTCGGCGGCGGCCGGTGCGGAACGCGCCGCGGGTGGAGGTGGCTACGCGGATGGCTCGGGCGGTACGGGACGCTTGACGCGGGTTCCTCTCGCCCCCGCCGCCCCTACCCGTCCCATCCCCCGGGGCTCCGCCCCCGGACCCCCGCCAAGGGGCTGCCGCCCCCTGGACCCCCGCCGTCGCCCGAAGGGCTCGTCCTCAAACGCCGGACGGGCTGAAAACGACCCCGCCGCCGGTCTCGCAGCGCGGGCCCGCACCACCAGCCCGTCCGGCGCTTGAGGACGAGGCCGTTCAGGCCGATACGGGGGTCTGGGCGCGGAGCCCCCAGGAACAGATGCGTCGGGTAGGGGCGGCGGGGGCGAGAACCCGGGCGGGTCACCCCACCCCCGTAGAATCACCGCGTGAACGCCCCCGCACCCCCCGCCGACACCCTGCGCACCGCCCTCGCGGGCCTGCTCGACGGGCTGCCCCCGAAGACAGCCGCCCAGGCCGTCGAGCGGCTGATCGCGAACTACCGGGGCACCACCCCGACCCACGCACCGATCCTCCGCGACCGCTCGGACGTCGTCGCGTACGCCGCCTACCGGATGCCGGCGACGTTCGAGGCGGTGCGCGGCGCGCTGGAGGCGTTCGCCGACGCGGTGCCGGAGTGGACGCCGGCGAGCCATGTGGACGTCGGCGGTGGCACGGGCGCCGCGACCTGGGCGGTGAACGCGACCTGGCCGGGCGCCCGCCCCGTGACCGTGCTCGACTGGGCCGAACCCGCGCTCGCCCTCGGCCGCGAGATCGCCGCCACGAACCCGGAGCTGACGCCCGCGGAGTGGCAGCGCGCACGCATCGGAGCGGCGCTCACCCTGGAGAGCACCGATCTCGTGACCGTGTCCTACGTCCTCGGCGAACTCACCGCCGCCGACCGCGCCTGGGTCGTGTCGGCCGCGGCCGTCGCCGCGCAGGCCGTAGTGATCATCGAGCCGGGCACGCCCGACGGGTACGCCCGGGTGATCGAGGCCCGCGACCGTCTGGTCGGCGCCGGGTTCCACGTCGCCGCGCCCTGTCCGCACAGCGCGGCCTGCCCCATCGTGCCCGGCGAGGACTGGTGCCACTTCTCCGCCCGGGTCAGCCGCTCCTCCCTCCACCGGCAGGTCAAGGGCGGCTCCCTGGCGTACGAGGACGAGAAGTTCAGCTACGTCGCCGCCACCCGCCTCCCGGCGGACCCGGCCGCCTCCCGCGTGGTGCGCAGACCGCAGATCCGCAAGGGACAGGTACTGCTCGACCTGTGCGGTCCGGACGAGTCCCTGCACCGCGAGACCGTGACCAAGCGCCACGGACCGCTCTACCGGGCGGCCCGCGACGCGGACTGGGGCGACGCCTGGCCGCCTCCGGCCGAGGAGGACTGACCCCCCGCCCCGGCCGAGGAGGACTGACCCCCCGCCCCGGCGGAGGAAGGCTGCCCCCGCCCCGGCCGAGGAAGGCTGCCTCCCGCCCCCGGCGGAGGAAGCCTGCCCCCTGCCCCCGGCCGGGGAAGGCTGATGGGACGCCCACCTCCCAGGAGTACCGACCCGCCGCCCGGCCGACGAAGGCCGACCGGGCGGCCGTCTTCCGGGTCCCCGTTCAGCACCTCAGTTCCTGCGTGCAGCACTTCACGCTGCCGCCGCCCTTGAGCAGTTCGCTCAGATCGATGCCGATGGGCTCGAACCCCCGGTCGCGGAGCGGCTCGAAGAGCCCGGCCGCGGCCTGCGGCAGCAGCACGTGCAGGCCGTCCGAGACCCCGTTCAGGCCGAACGCGGCGGCGGCCTCGCCGGTGGCGGTCAACGCGTCGGGGAACAGCCGGCGCAGCACCTCGCGGCTGCCGGGGGAGAACGCGGGCGGGTAGTACATGATCTCGTCCGTCGTGTCGTCGAGGACGGTGAGGGCCGTGTCCAGGTGGTAGTAGCGGGGATCGACCAGGTCGAGCCCGAGCACCGGGCGGCCGAAGTACTCCTGGGCCTCGCCGTGCGAGAGCGGGCTCGCCCGGAAACCGCGCCCGGCGAGCAGGTACGAGGCGGTGACCGCGAAGTCGCCCTCGCCCTCGTTGATGTGCACCGGCTCGCGGACGTAGGGGAACCCGTGGGCGCGGAACCACTCCAGGTGGACCGCCGCCTCCGCCTCGCGCTCCCGGTGCGCGAACCGCGCGCCGAGCACGCGACCGTCCACGACCGTCGCCCCGTTCGCGGCGAACACCATGTCCGGCAGGCCGGGGCGCGGGACGAGCACCTCGACCGTGTGGCCCAGCGAGCGGTAGCGGTCCCGCAGATCCTCCCACTGGGCGACGGCGAGCGCCACGTCGACCGGTTTGGCCGGGTCCATCCAGGGGTTGATGGTGTAGGTGACACCGAAGTGCTCGGGCGGGCACATCAGATAGCGCCGGGGTGTGGCGCTGCGCAGAGGGTGCAAGGAGGGCTCCTCACGTGCCGCGGGGCAGATGATGCCCATGGTGCGCCGAGAGGCTCCGTCCGGCTCGGCGGCGAACGGGTGGTCCTCCCACGAGCCCCGCCACCGAGGCACCCACGAGGCACCCGAAAGGCGCCCGCGAGGCACCGACGAGGCACCCGCGAGGCACCGACGAGGCATTCAAAAGGCGCCCGCGAGGCGCCCGCGGGCCGTGCCCACGAGCCGCCACCTCCCCGACGAAAAGAGCACCCCCGCACCCGGCGTCAGCATCCGCCCCGGCACCCCTCCGCGCCCCTCCGTACCCCACCCATCAGGCCGAACGGCGGCGAGACGCCCCGTCTTGCCGACCTGTTAGGTTCGCCCCATGGCCCCGACGTCGCCCCCGCCTCCCGAGCCTTCCCGGCCCTCCCCCCGACCGTCCCCTCCGCCCGCCCCACAAGCCGCCCCGCCCGCCGCCAAGTCCGCCCCCGACTCCTCCCGCCGCAGCGAGAAGTCCCGGCGCGCGATCTTCGACGCGGCCCTCGCCCTCGTCGGCGAGGTCGGCTACCCCCGGACCACGATCGAGGGTGTCGCCGCCCGCGCCGGGGTCGGCAAGCAGACGATCTACCGGTGGTGGCCCTCGAAGGCCGCGGTCCTCCTGGACGCCTTCATGGACCTCGCGGAACGGGCCGCCCGGGAGGCGGGACAGGAGTCGTACGAGATCCCGGACACCGGCGACCTGGCCGCCGACCTCAAACAGGTCCTGCGCGCCACCGTCGACGAACTGCTGAACCCCGCGTTCGAGATCCCCTCGCGCGCCCTGGCCGCCGAGGGCCTGGTGAACGAACCGCTCGGCGCCGAATTCGTCACGAAACTCCTCGAACCCCAGCTCCAGCTGTACGTGAAGCGGCTCAGGTCCGCCCAGGACGGGGGCGAACTGCGGCCCGACCTCGACCCGCGGATCGCTCTGGAGCTCTTCGTCTCCCCGCTGGCCCAGCGCTGGCTCCAGCGCACCGGCCCGATCTCGTACGCGTACACGGACACCTTGGTCGACTACGCCCTGTACGGGCTCGCTCCCCGGGGATGAACCGTGTCAGAGGGGGAGATCACGCCTGATTCCGGCCCGCGCCGTCCTGGTCCCACCCACCCCGGATGCGAGCTCTGTCCACCCGGGGCGCAGGATGGTGGGACCATAGGGCTTGTCGGATGCCGGTCGCGAAGGCCTCCACCGGTACGACCGCATCGACACGACCGCTGTCGGCACCACTGCTAGGCGAGGAGATTGATGAGCGCAGAGTTCGGCCGCCGCTCCGGCGCGCAGGGCAGGATCTCCCAGTGGCTGCGTGGTCGCCGTCCCAAGGAGATCGCCGACGACGGCGGGCGTGAGGGCCTGCTGCTCGCCGCTGCCGCCGCCGGGCTGCCGCTCGCGCAGGCCGCGTATCCCTCCGGCTACCGGTGTTCCTGTGACCGCGTCGGTTGTCCCACCCCCGCGCGCCATCCCGTGTCCTTCGCCTGGCAGACCCAGTCCACGACCGACCGCGCCCAGATCGAGCGCTGGGTACGCCACCAGCCGCAGGCCAACTTCATCACCGCCACCGGCATGGTGCACGACGTGCTCGACGTGCCCGTCGACGCGGGCCGCGAGGCCCTGGAGCGGCTGCTGGCCTCCGGCGTCGAGGTCGGACCCGTCGCCGAGAGCGGCGACGGACGCATGTTCTTCTTCACACTCACCCGCGGTACGCCCGAGGACGAGGACGAGTGGTGGCCCTGCGAGCTCGACTCGCACCCCGAGACGACGGACGAACACCCCGGCCTGCGCTGGCACTGCCGCGGTTCCTACGTCCTCGTCCCGCCCGCCCAGCTCCCCGGTGATCTCAGCGTCGACTGGCTGCGCGGTCCCGAGCACCCGCTCCCCGACCCCCTGAGCCTGCTCGAGGCCCTGACGGACGCCTGCGCCCGCTACGCGGGGGAGAACGAGTCCGACCAGCTGGCCGCCTGGCCCCACCGGGGCTAGACACCGGGACCGGACCCGCCGAGGCGGGACCCGGGAGAGCCGCCGGCACAGCCGGACCCCTCGCACCCGGATCCAGTACGGCGGGTGGCGGGTCCCACCGGGCCCGTCCCGGTGGGCGTCACCGTGCGGGCGGTCAGCCGCCCTTCGCCGCCGTCAGCCCTTCGACCCGGCCCAGCACCGTCACCCGCTGGTCCTGACCACCCTTCGCCGGGTCCAGGGCCGCCTGGTTGGAGACGAACCCGAGGGTGAGGGACTGCTTGACGTCACCGGTCGTCAGCGCCTTGACGTCCGCGCTCTGCGCGGGAAGACCGGTGCCCTGCGCGGCGGTCTGCTTCTCGTAGCGCTGCGTGGCGAAGAAGACCAGCGCCCCGCCGTCCGCGGTGCGCAGCCCCACCGGGGCGTAGTCGCCGGAAGTCAGCGGTTCGTCGACGTACTGCCGGGCCAGACCGGGCTTGCTGGCGTTCTTGCCGCGCAGGGCCCGCCATTGCGAGGTGTGGATGCCTGGGGCGAAGCCCTCGCCGCCGCTCTTCAGATACGTCGCGTAGGCCTGGCTCAGCTTCGCCGGGCCGACGGCGAGGGCCGCGTCGTCCGCCGTGACGGGCAGCGCCCAACCGTCCTTGTCCTGCTGGAACTTCGGGACGTCGGCGCCCGCCAGCACGGTCAGGTAAGAGACCCGCCACACGTCGTTCGCACTGCCGCGCGTGAAGACGAGCAGCCAACGGCTCCCCGCCAGGCCCTTGTTGGCCGAGGTGTCCGCCACGAACCAGCGCGGCCAGCCCGCCTTCGCGGGGATGGCGAACCTCGCGTCGCCCAGCTCCAGCGGCGAATACCCCGGGTTGCCCCCCGGATTGTTCCGCCGGCCCGCTCTCAGCTTCGCGCCGTCGATGGCGCCGAGGGCGCCGGTGACACGGTCCGCGTCCAGTGAACGGTCGTTGGCCCGGTCCGCCTTGTTGTACGCGGTGGTGAAGTCGTCGAGGGCGCGGGCGGCCTCGCCCCGCGTGGCCGCCGGGACGACCTCCCGCTCCCCGTGCACCACCACACAGCCGCTCGCCGCCACGGACAGGACGGTCACCGCGCCCGTCGCCAGGGCGAAACGGTGGTGACCACCAGGTCCGAGACGGCGCAGAGCCGTTCGTGCGAGGCTAAGAAGTCTTCGAGGGCTGTGACCCGCGCGATCCCTGCTCATCAGGTACCTTCACCTTCCCCTTCCCGGAGGCGAACCCTACCGGGGCGAGGAAGATCGCGAGTGTCGGTACCAAGTAGAGCGCCCACACCGTGATCTGAACGACGGTCGGATCGGGCTGGAAGTTGAAGACGCCCTTGAGGAGGGTGCCGTACCAGCTGTCCGGCGGGATCGTGCCGCTGATGTCGAAGGCCAGGTTCCGCAGCCCGGGGATCCAGTCGGCTTCCTGCAGGTCGTGCACGCCGTACGCGATCACGCCGGCGGCGACCACGACCAGCATGCCGCCGGTCCAGGTGAAGAACTTGGCGAGGTTGATCCGCAGGGCGCCCCGGTAGAAGAGCCAGCCGAGGAGCACCGCGGTCAGGAGACCCAGGGCGACACCGATCAGCGGGCGTGGCGTGCCGTCACTCGCGGCGTGCACCGACGCCCACACGAACAGCGCGGTCTCCAGGCCCTCCCGGCCGACCGCCAGGAACGCGGTCGCGACCAGCGCGCCGGTCCCCATCGCCAGCGCGGCGTCCAGCTTGCCGTGCAGTTCGGACTTCAGATGCCGGGCGGTGCGCCGCATCCAGAAGACCATCCAGGTCACCAGACCGACCGCGACGATCGACAGCGAACCGCCGAGCGCCTCCTGGGCCTCGAACGTCATCTCCTGGGAACCGAATTCGAGCGCGCAGCCGAAGCCGAGCGCCAGCAGGATCGCGACGGCGATCCCGGTCCAGATGGGCCGCAGGGCGTCCCTGCGGCCCGTCTTCACCAGGTAGGCGATGAGGATGCAGACGACGAGGCTGGCCTCCAGCCCCTCGCGCAGGCCGATCAGATAGTTGCCGAACACGGGCTAGGCCTCCTTGGAGAACAGCGTGCGCCCCCACCAGTCGTCCTTGTCGCGGACGCCGGGCGGGACGGCGAAGACCGCCGAACTCACGTGCTGGATGTACTCGTTGAGCGCGTCGGAGCGCGAGAGGCTGCGCTGCACGGGGATGAACCCCTTGCGCACGTCACGCTGGTAGGCGAGGAAGAACAGCCCCGCCTCCAGCCGGCCCAGACCGTCGGTGCCGTCCGTGAAGGAGTAGCCGCGGCGCAGCAGCGTGATCCCGTCGTTGGACTCGGGATGCGCGAGCCGGACGTGCGCGTCCGGCTTCATCGCCTTGAGGAACGGCTCGTCGCGCTCCTTGGCCTTGCCGGCCGGCGCGCCCTCGCCCTTGTCCCGGCCGAACACGTCCTCCTGCTCCTGCAGCGAAGTGCGGTCCCAGGTCTCGACGTTCATCCGGATACGGCGCGCCACGAGGTACGAGCCACCGGTGATCCAGGCCGGCCCGTCGCCGTCGCCCACCCACACGAACTTCTTCAGGCGCTCCGGCTCGGTGCCCGCGATGTTGCGGGTGCCGTCCTTGAAGCCCATCAGGTTGCGGGGGGTCTGCGCGTCGGGCGTCGTCGACGAGGTCTTGCCGAAGCCGAGCTGCGACCAGCGGATCGCGACCTTGCCGAATCCGATCCGGGCCAGGTTGCGGATCGCGTGCACCGCGACCTGCGGGTCGTCCGCGCACGCCTGGATGCAGAGGTCGCCGTTGCTGCGCGCCGGCTCCAGGTTGTCGCCCGGGAACTTCGGCAGGTCGACGAGTGCCTCCGGGCGCTGCTGCGCCAGGCCGAACTTCTCGAAGAGCGACGGCCCGAAGCCGATGGTCAGTGTGAGCCGGGACGGCTTGAGGCCCAGCGCCTCACCGGTGTCGTCCGGCGGTGCCTCGGCCAGCCCGCCGTAGGCGCCCTCGCCGACCGTGTGGCCGCCGGTCATGCGCCGGGCGGCAGCCGTCCACTCCTTCAGCATCTGGACGAACTCGGCACGGTTCTCGGTCTTCACGTCGAACGCGGCGAAGTGCAGCCGGTCCTGCACCGGCGTGGCGATGCCCGACTGGTGCGTGCCGTGGAAGGTGACCGCGGCGCCGGTCTCGGCGCCCGCCGGGTCCACGTCGTTTCCGGTACGGGTCATCGCCACCGCCCCACCGGCCGCGGCGGCCCCGAGCGCGAGCCCGGCACCGCCCCAGCCGATCAGCGAACGCCGCGAAGGTGTGGGCCCGTCGTGGGATTCGATGCTGTCTGTGGTCACGATCGCCTCGCTTACTTGACTACGGCCGCGGCGAGCTTGGAGAGGGGCTCGGCGAGCGCGTTGACCGCGTCCGAGAGCTCCTTGCGCTGGCCCTTGGTGACCTTGTCGTACGACACGAAGCCGTTCATCGCCTTGTCCTGCGCGTCGGTCGAGCGGTACTTGTCGAGCACCGTGTTCAGCGCCGCGAACTGCTTGTCGAGCTCGGTGGTCAGCGCCTTGTCGTTCTCCTGCGCGACCGGCTTGAGCAGTTCGTACGACTTCTGCGCGCCGTCCACGTTGCCCTTGAAGTCACTGAGGTCGGTGTGCGAGTAGCGGTCCTCCTCACCGGTGACCTTGCCGGTGGCGACCTCGTCGAGGAGTTCCTTCGCGCCGTTGGCCATGGAGGTCGGGGTGATCTCGGCCTTGCCGACCCGCTTCTGCCAGTCCTTCAGGTCGGTGACCAGCTGGTCGGCGAGGGTCTTCTGCTCGGCGCCGATCTTCTTGTCCGCCCAGAGGGACTTCTCCAGCGCGTGCCAACCGGTCCACTTCTGGCCCTTCTCCAGGCCGTCGGCGCGCGTGTCGGTCTTGGGGTCGATGTCACCGAAGGACTCGGCGATCGGCTCGGTGCTCTCCCAGCCCACGCGCGAGGGGGCGAAGGCCTGCTTGGCGGCCTCGATGTCGCCGGCCTTGACGGCGTCGGCGAACGTCTGCACCTTCGGGATGGTCGCGTCGGCCTGCTCCTGCGCGTACTCGCGGTAGGCGGCGACGGCCTTGTCCAGGCGCGGGTCGCGCTTGGCGACGTTGCCGCCGGTGACCGCGAGCTTCTGACGGACGCCGAGGCCCTTCATGCCGGGGCGGCAGGCGATCTCGTACGAACCGGCCTTGACCTCGGCGGTCAGCGTGTACTTGGTGCCCGGGCCGATGTTCTCCTTCTCGGAGACGATCCGGTCGTCCGGGAAGAGGATCTCGACCTCGGTGGCCTGCGAGCCCTTGTTCTCTATCTTCAGCGTGACCTGGCCCGCCGGGACCGACTTCGTCGACGTGGTGCACTTCGAGTCGGCGGCGGTCACCTGGATCGCGTCGCCGGCCCCGGCTTCACTCTTCTCGGTGCAGCCCGTGACGGCGGCCAGGGCCGCCGCGGTGGCGGCGGCGGTGACAACTGAGAGTCGGACGGCTCGCATTCAGGCTCCAGGAGAACGATGGAGGAACGGCACGGCGAAGGGACCGTGCCCGTATAGGTGAGGCTGGCCTAACTTACCTGAGGCATACCTGAGTGATACCCGCCCGTCCAGTGATTCAGCTCTCACGGTCGGTACACGGACTCGGCCTGATCACGGTGGCTCAAAGTGGACGCCACGGCTGGGTCAACGGACGGTCAAGGGTCGGCCGGGGGTCACCAGGACGGCGCCGGTCCGCGGGTGCGCGAGCACCTCGACCGGCCGGCGGTAGACGTCACTCAGCGACTCGCCGGTGAACACCGCGGCCGGCGGCCCGCCGGCCGCGACACGGCCGGCGCTCAGCACCGCGGGCAGCTTCACGCCCACGGACGGCGCGACACAGGCGGACGGCAACGGCGCGTTCACGTTCGCGGACGGCACCGGTACGTACGACTCCGACGCCGGGGCCCTCTCCGCCGCCTTCGAGGGCGCGGTGAACTTCAAGGGCCACGAGAGCGACGGCACCTACGGTCTCGACCTCACCCTCAGCGACCTCAGGGCGAAGCTGGACGACGGCTCCGGTGAACTGACCGCCGACGTCGACACTCTCGGCGAGAAGTCCGACGACGTGGTCCTCGCCGAGCTCAAGGCCGCGTCCGGCGTGCTGAGCGTGAAGGACGACGTGATCACGCTCGACGATGTCACGGCGACCCTGACCGAGGCGGGCGCGGAGGCGTTCGGCGGGTTCTACACGGCCGGCACGGAGCTGGACCCGGTGGACCTGTCGGTCGCGGTGAGCGAGGACCGCCAACTGCCGGGCGGGAACGGCGGGTCGGGCACGGGCGGCTCCGGCGGCTCGGGTTCCGCGGGCGGGTCGGGCAGCACGGGCACCACCGGCGGCGCGGGGACCACCGGCCCCACGACCGGCGGTGTCGGCGGCGGCGGGCGCGGGAGTCGTCGTCGCGGTGCGCAGGCGGCGCGCGCTGGGCTGACGGCTCCCGCCGGAGCGGGAGCCGAGACCGAAGCCGAAGCCTGGACCGAGGCGCGCGGTGGACTACGGGACCGTCGTCCACTGCACGCCTGGGTCTCGACCGGCCTCGCGGTCCGGTCCGCGGGCGATCGTCGTTCGTATGATGTTCAATGCCCGCGTGACTGATTACGACGTGCTGCGAGTGTTCTGCGGACCCGATGGTGGATACGGCAACGAACTCGGTGTCGTGCGTGAGGGCTCGGTACTGCCGGACCCCGACGACCGTCAGGCCCTCGCGGCCAAACTCGGTTTCAGCGAGACCGTCTTCGTCGACGACCCCGAACGCGGTGTCATCGACATCTACACCCCGACCCTGCGTCTGCCCTTCGCCGGGCATCCGTGCGTCGGGGCGGGATGGCTGCTCGACGTGCCCGAACTGGTCACGCCCGCCGGAGTGGTGGGGGTCCGGCTGGACGGCGAGTTCAGCTGGATCGAGGCACGGCCCGAGTGGGCCCCGCCCCGCACCCTGCGTCAGTACGCGTCGGCGGCCGAGGTGGACGCCCTTCCCGTCCCGCCGCGGGGCGACTGGATCTACGCCTGGGCGTGGGAGGACGAATCCGCGGGACGGGTACGCGCCCGCGCCTTCCCCGGCCGCGACGACGGCATCCAGGAGGACGAGGCGACCGGGGCGGCGGCCCTCCTGCTGACGGCCCGGCTCGGCCGCGCGCTCAACATCGTCCAGGGCAGGGGCTCCCAGATCCTCACGGCGCCGCAGCCGGAGGGATGGGTGGAGGTCGGCGGCCGGGTGTTCCTGGAACACTGAAACGGCCCCGGGCGACCCGGGGGGACCGCTCGGCGGACCCGCCCGGTGACCCGGGGAGACCCGCTGCGGACCCGCCCGCTGACCCGGCGGGCGGGCCGCGCGCACGCGTCAGGCGCTCAGCCGGAACTCCTCGTCCAGTGCACCGAACACCGCCGTGTTCAGCGCGAACGCCCGCTTGCACTCCGCGATGATCCGCTGCCGCTCCAGGTCGTCCACCGGGACCGCGTCCAGGAGCTCGCGGTAACCACGCTTGAACGCGGCCGGGTTGGCGATGTCCTCGAAGACGTAGAAGCGGACCCCGTCGCCCTTCCGGGCGAAGCCCCAGGTGCGCTCGGCCTTGTCGCGGATGATCTGGCCGCCGGAGAGGTCGCCGAGGTAACGGGTGTAGTGGTGGGCGACGTAGCCGCCCGGCCACTCGCGGGCGCACCGCGCCACACGGGCCGCGTACTCCTCGGTGGCCGGGAGCGCCGTGAGCGTCGAGCGCCACCAGGCGCCCCGCAGATGCGTCAGGTCCCGCTCCAGCGCGGCGCGGCGCAGCAGCCCCGGCTGGATGAAGGGCCCGGCGACCGGATCGGCGGCCAGGGTCCCGGCGTCCGCCTCCAGGGCCTCGTACACGAACCACAGCTGCTCGGTGTAGCGCGCGTACGCGTCGACGCCGAGCCTGCCGCCGAGCAGGTCACTCATGAACGTCGAGGTCTCCGCCTCCATGTGCTGCTCGTGCGAGGCGGTGCGGATGAGCGTCGAGAAAGGGTCCATGGGATCTCCGGGGCCGGGGGAACGAGAGCCACTCAGATTTTGTATGGTTAGGCTTACCTAAGTCAAAGGGTTGTCGACTCCCTGTCGGTAAAGTTTCCGACAGGCTGTCGGTAAAACCGTACCCCGGATCCTGGCCGGGGCCACCGGTGAGGCCCCTGGGGCCCGTGCGCGCACGAAAGCCCGCCCCGTCCGGCGGACGGGGCGGGCTTTCGGCGGGACGTGAGGTGGGCGCGCGGGGGCTACGGCAGCGTGAGGATCTCCGCGCCGGTCTCCGTCACCACCAGGGTGTGCTCGAACTGGGCCGTCCGCCTGCGGTCCTTCGTCACGACCGTCCAGCCGTCGTCCCACAGGTCGTACTCATGGGTGCCGAGCGTGAGCATCGGCTCGATCGTGAAGGTCATCCCGGGCTGGATGACGGTCGTGGCGTGCGGGCTGTCGTAGTGCGGGACGATCAGTCCGGAGTGGAACGAGGAGTTGATCCCGTGCCCCGTGAAGTCCCGCACGACCCCGTACCCGAAGCGCTTGGCGTACGACTCGATGACACGGCCGATGACATTGATCTGGCGGCCGGGCCTGACCGCCCTGATCGCGCGGTCGAGGGACTCCCGGGTCCGCTCGACCAGCAGCCGCGACTCCTCGTCCACGTCGCCGACCAGGTACGTCGCGTTGTTGTCGCCGTGCACGCCGCCGATGTACGCCGTCACGTCGAGGTTGATGATGTCGCCGTCCCGCAGGACCGTGGAGTCGGGGATGCCGTGACAGATGACCTCGTTGAGGGAGGTGCACAGCGACTTGGGGAAACCGCGGTAGCCGAGGGTGGAGGGGTAGGCGCCGTGATCGCACATGTAGGCGTGCGCGACGCGGTCCAGCTCGTCCGTGGTGACGCCGGGAGCGATCAGCTTGGCGGCCTCGGCCATCGCCTGCGCGGCGATCCGGCCGGCGATCCGCATCGCCTCGATCGTCTCGGCGTTCTGCACCTCCGGACCGTTGTACGGCGTCGGGGCGGGCTTGCCCACATACTCGGGACGCCTGATGTTTCCCGGGACGGGACGGGTGGGAGAGAGCTCTCCTGGTACGAGCAGCGACTGGCCAGACATGCCAGCGAGTCTAACCAGCGGGCATGGGGGCACTATGTCCGTGGCGAAAGGAGCAGGTCATGGCCCTCTTCAAGAAGCGGACCGTCGGGAAGCCCGGCGAGTGGTACTACTGCCTCGTCCATCAGAAGGTCGAGGAGGGGCCGGACTGCCCCGCCAAGGACCGTTTCGGCCCCTACACCACCCGTGCGGAGGCCGAACACGCCATGGAGACCGCCCAGGAACGCAACCTGGAGTGGGAGACGGACCCCAAGTGGCACGACGCCCAGGCCCAGAACCCGGACGGCGACTGACCCCCTGGCCCGGCCTCGGCCCGACCCCGACCCGGCCTCGGCCCGGCCTCGGCCCGACCCCGGCCCGGCCTCGTCGCCGGGCGTGGCGCCTTGGCGGGGTGACCGCCCGGGGTGCCGTCCCGGGGCGGGCCGTGCCGCGGTGTCGGAGGCCGCGGGCGGCGGCCCGCCGGGGGTGAGCGGCCCGCGCGGGGGCCGAACCGGGGCGGGCGGCCGTCAGGGGTGCGGGAGAGAGGGCACCGCGCGAGCCCGAGCGGAGCGCATCCGTACGGCGTGCTCGTTCGTCCGTACGTCGTAGCGCATCAGCCCCGGCAGGCACAGCCCCAGCAGCCCCACCGCTCCCACGCAGATCACGCCCCCCGCCCAGATCGACGTGCGCACACTCGTCCACGCGGCCATCCCGCCGGCCCGGACCTGGCCGAGCTGCGGTCCGACGGAGTACGACAGCAGCTCGATCCCGGCCAGCCGGCCGCGCAGCTCGTCCGGGATCGTCTGGTCCCACATCGCGCCCCTGAAGATCCCGCTGACCATGTCGAAGCTCCCGGCCAGGACGAGGAACAACAGCACCGGCCCCACGTCGTGGACGGCGCCGGCCCCCACCATGGCCAGCCCCCAGCAGGCCGCCGCGAGGGCCACCATCCTCCCGTGCCGGTGGACACGGGAGGTCCACCCGCTGGTCAGCGTCACCAGCAGCGCCCCGGCGGGCAGCGCCGCGTACATCAGTCCCAGCGACCACTCGGCGTCGAGCTCGTCCGCCAGGAACGGCAGCACGGCGAGCGGCATCGCGAAGAACATCGCCGCCAGGTCGATCGCGTACGTGCCCAGGAGTTCCTTGCGGCTCCACGCGTACCGCGCGCCCTCCGCGATCGACTTCAGCGAAGGCTTCGCGGCCTCGTGCGCGGCCGGTGACGCCCCGAGCCCGAGGACCAGGGCCACCGAGACCACGAAGGTCGTCAGGTCCACGGCGTACGCCCAGCCGAGTCCGGCGTACGCCACCACGACCCCCGCGAGCGCGGGGCCCGCGACTCCGCCGACCGACCAGCGCAGCGAGTTGAGCGAGGCCGCCGCCGGCAGGTGCTCGTGCGCGACGATCCGCGGCACGAGCGAGTCGAGCGCGGGCCGCTGTACCGCCGCGAGAGCCGAGGAGAGCGCGGCGACCGCGTACAGCGGCCACACCGCGGGAGTCGGCACCAGCGCGTTGACCAGCAGTGCCGCGCACAGCAGCCCCTGCCCGGCCTCCGTGCGGACGATCAGCTTCCGCTTGTCCAGGGCGTCGGCCAGCGCCCCGCCGTACAGCCCGAACACGATCAGCGGGACGAGTTCCACGGCACCAATCGCCCCCACGGCGACCACGGAACCGGTCAGCGCCTTCATCTGCACCGGCAGCGCGACGAAGGTCAGCGAGCTGCCGAAGTGGGTGATCAGCCCGGACAGCCACAGCCGCCGGAAGTCGGCGGAGGCCCGCCAGGGCGCGAGATCGGGGAGCAGCGACCGCGTACGCGAGGTCCGCGCGTCGGGTGGGACGTGCGTGTCCCGCGCGTCGCGCGTGTCGGGGGAGTAGAGGGAGTCGAGGGGGGTGTCGTCCGGGGGTGGTTCGACCCGGGTCGGCGGGGCCGGGGGCACGGGGGCTTCTTCGGTCACGTGGGCTCATGCTGAACGGCGCCCTCCCCGAGCGGCAACCGCTTTTCCGCGCCCGCGCCGATCCGCCGCGCCCCGACCGCGTACCGGCCCGCGATGTTCCGCCGTGTCCGGCGCCCGGTACCGGCCCGAGCCGATCAGCCCCGACCGCCTGCCACCCCCGCCCAACCGTCACCCGCCCTGCACCACCGCTCTCCGCCACCGTCCTCCACCCACCCCTCACCCCTCATCACCCGCCATCGGGGCACAGGTAGAGCCCCTACCACCGTGCCGCGGGCGGGGCCGTCAGCTGGTCGGCGAGCCGGGAGAGGCGGTCGCGCAGCCGGCGGCGCCCCCGCTGCGCGGGCAGGGTGTTCTCCCCGGCCGCCGCGCTGACGAGGTGCTGGACGGTGTCGAGGTCGAGCTCGTGCTCGGGCGGCACGGTCAGGGCCTCGTGGGCCATCGCCCCCAGTTCACGGTCGCCGGAGTCGAGCGCGAGCACGGTCGCGCCGGCCCGCCGGGCGTCGTGGACCCGCTCCAGGAGCGGCGCCCCGGGAGCGGACGGCGCCACCACGAGCAGCGTCTCCCCGCGGCGCGCGGCCTCGACGCGGCCGAGGCCCACGGCGAGGTGGGCCGGGTCCGAGGCCCGCGCCCCGTGCCGCACCAGCGTCGGTGACAGCTCGGGCGTGCCTGACCAGGCGGCCTCGTCCACCAGGTGCGCGGCCAGGTGCCACGGCTCGTACTCCGCCGTGCCCACGAGCAGCAGCCCACCCCCGTACGACACCACGGACCCGCGCAGGGTCCCCGCGAACCGCCGGGTGGCTCCCGGCCACTCCGTCCCGGCCAGGACCTCGCGCAGCAACGCGACCCGTACGGCATCCATGCGCACGCATCCTGCCGCAACCGACGACTCGTCAGGCGGAGTTCACCATGAATTCGCCCAAGTGGGGCAGAGCCCGCCCATGACCGGACCGAACGCAGCGACCAGCGTCCCCTTCCGCGCGGGGGGTGAGGGCCGGGCGAGTTTCCGGATCCCCGCCCTCGTCGTCACCCGCGCGGGCACCCTGCTCGCCTTCTGCGAGGGCAGGGCCGACTCCGCCCAGGACCACGGCCGCATCGCCATCGTCCTGAAACGCTCGACGGACGGCGGCCGCACCTGGGGCGCGCTGCAGGCCGTGGCCGAGAACGGGCACGACCTCGCGGGCAATCCCGCCCCCGTCGTCCTCGACACCGGCCGCGTCCTGCTCGTGCACGTCCGCGCCGCGGCCACCGCCACCGAGGACGCCATCCTGCGGGGCGGGGTGAGCGCCGCCGACGGCCGTCGTGTGTGGGTGCAGCACAGCGACGACGACGGCCTCACCTGGTCCGCGCCGCGCGAGATCACCCCGCAGGTGAAGAGGACGGAGTGGCGGTGGTACGCGACCACGCCGGGGCACGCGATCCAGCTGACCACCGGCCGCGTGGTCGTGCCCGGCAACCACACCCTGCCGCCCGTCGGCACCGACAACGGCACGGAGGCCAGGTACAACAGCGGTCACTGCCTCCTCAGCGACGACCGCGGCGCGACCTGGTACCTCGGCTACCTCGACGAGAACACCGACGGATACGTCAACGCGAACGAGACGACGGCCGCCGAACTCCCCGACGGGCGCGTCTACTTCAACACCCGCAACGACTCCCCGTCACCGGGCTGCCGGGCCGACGCCCACTCGGCGGACGGCGGGCGCACCCTCCTGAAGCCCTTCCGCCCGCAGGCGGGGCTCGTCACCCCCGTGGTCCAGGGCAGCGTCCTCCAACTCCGCGATCCCGACCTGCTCCTGTACGCGGGCCCCGCCGACCCCGCCGCCCGCGCCCTGATGACGGTCCGCGCCTCCGCCGACGACGGCACCACCTGGCGGCCCGTGCACACGGTCGACGGACTGCCCGCCGCCTACTGCGATCTGGTCCGCGTCGACCCCGAGACCGTGGGAATCCTGTACGAGACCGGCGACTTCGGCCCGTACGAGACGATCACCTTCCGGCGCGTCCCGGTGACCGCCCTCACCTGAACCCCCGAAGCGCCCGGGGCGGGATCCGCGCACGTAAGGTCGGCCCATGACCTCTACTGACAGTGCACAGAAGGCCCCCGCCAAGGACCCCTGGGACCTGCCCGACGTGTCCGGGCTCGTCGTGGGCGTGCTCGGCGGCACCGGTCCGCAGGGCAAGGGCCTGGCCTACCGGCTCGCCAGGGCCGGCCAGAAGGTGATCATCGGTTCGCGTGCCGCGGAGCGGGCCGAGGCCGCCGCCGGGGAGCTGGGGCACGGTGTCGAGGGTGCCGACAACGCCGAGTGCGCCCGGCGCAGCGACCTCGTGATCGTCGCCGTGCCGTGGGACGGGCACGGCAAGACCCTGGAAGCCCTGCGCGAGGAACTGACGGGCAAGCTCGTCGTCGACTGCGTCAACCCGCTCGGCTTCGACAAGAAGGGCGCGTACGCCCTGAAGCCGGAGGAGGGCAGCGCCGCCGAGCAGGCCGCGGCCCTGCTGCCCGACTCGCGGGTCACGGCCGCCTTCCACCACCTCTCCGCGGTGCTCCTCCAGGACCCGGAGATCGAGGAGATCGACACCGACGTGATGGTCCTCGGCGAGGAGCGCGCGGACGTCGAACTCGTGCAGGCGCTCGCCGGGCGCATCCCCGGCATGCGCGGGGTCTTCGCGGGCCGGCTGCGCAACGCCCACCAGGTCGAGTCGCTGGTGGCCAACCTGATCTCGGTGAACCGGCGCTACAAGGCCCACGCGGGCCTGCGGGTCACGGACGTATAGCGGTCGTACGGGCCTGACGCGGGTGGGCAGGGGCACGGGCACGGGCACAGGGGAGCGGACCTGGGGGACACGGACATGAGGGACACTGGACGCCGCAGCACCAGCGATCCGTCCGTCTGTCAGGAGCCGTCCCTCATGTCCGCCTCGCCCTCGTCCGGCCCGACCCGGCGCCTCGCCCTCTACGCCCTCGCGGTCTGCGTCCTGTCCGTCGCCGCTGCCGTGGTCTCCTTCGTCCAGGGCAGCTGGCTGGGGGTCGTCTGGGTGCTGCTGGCCGGTCTGTCGTCCAACATGACCTGGTACTACGCGCGGCGCGGCCGGGTACGCGACCGCGCCGGGTCCGTCACCGGCTGACGGTGCAGAACTGGTCGGTGCTCTGCCAGAAGCGGTAGAGGTTCTGACCGCAGTAGCGCTGCAAATCGTCGATGCCCAGTCCGCCGAGGACGGAGTCGATCAGGTCGAAGAACACGGTGTTCACCGACGGGATCCACAGCACCGCGAACACGGCGAGCAGGCCGAAGGGCGCGAAGGGCTCCACCTGGCGGCGGACGCCGTACGACAGCCAGGGCTCGATCACGCCGTAGCCGTCCAGGCCCGGGACCGGCAGGAAGTTGAGGATCGCGGCCGTGACCTGGAGCAGCGCGAGGAACGCCAGCGCGTACTGGAAGGCGAGCGGCACGCCGTCCAGCGCGTGCAGCCAGAACGGCGCCGTGCACACCACCGCGAACAGCACGTTCGTCAGCGGTCCCGCCGCCGAGATCAGGCTGTGCTTCCAGCGGCCCTGGATGCGGCCCCGCTCGATGAAGACCGCGCCGCCCGGCAGACCGATCCCGCCCATGATCACGAAGATCACCGGCAGCACGATGCTCAGCAGCGCGTGCGTGTACTTCAGCGGGTTGAGCGTCAGATAGCCCTTCGCGCCGATCGAGATGTCGCCGCTGTGCAGGGCGGTGCGCGCGTGCGCGTACTCGTGCAGGCAGAGCGAGACGATCCAGGCGGCCGTCACGAACAGGAACACGGCCAGACCGGGCTGCTCGGCGAACCCGGTCCAGGTCGCCCACCCGGTCACCGCCATCACGGCCACGATCCCGACGAAGACGGGGCTGATCCTCCGGTCGCTGCGGCGGAACGCGGCGGTGGTCATGGGACTCCCTGGACTGGCTGGACTGGTACGCGTGTGCTGGGCCTGCCCGACCGTACCGGGCTCGGACGGAAAACGTCTCGCGACCGGTGTCGGTTCCGGAGAGGGTAGGGCCATGTCGGTACGGGGAGGGCGTCGCCCTGACCCCCGACCGGGCCGGAGACGGGACCCGGCCCGTGACCCTGCCCGGCCGGGACCGGTGTCCGGCCCCGGTTTCCGCGCCCAGGCCCTGTCGGGACGGACGCAGGTCCTCCCTCGGGCCTGCCCGGGTCCCGCCGGGACCGGACCCAGGTCCCCCCTCGGGCCGGACCCAGGATCCCGAGTCCGGGCCGGCTTGCCCCACCCGGCGTCCGTACCCGATGTCACCGGAGACAATGGACCCCGTGCGCTACCGCATCCTCGGAACCACTCAGGCACTTCGTACCGACGGCACGCCCGTCCCGGTCGGCGGGGCGCGCCTGCGTGCCCTGCTGACCGTGCTCGCGCTGCGGCCGGCCCGGACCGTGCCCGCCGCCGTCCTGGTCGACGAGGTGTGGGGCGACGACCCGCCCGCCGACGCGCCCGCGGCACTGCAGGCGCTGGTCGGAAGGCTGCGCCGGGCACTCGGCGCGGGCGCGGTGGACTCGGCGGACGGGGGCTACCGGCTCGTCGCGGGCGTCGACGACATCGACCTGCACCGTTTCGGGCGGCTCGCGGGGGAGGGCGCACGCGCGCTCGCCGACGGCGACCCGGCGAAGGCGGCCGTGATCCTCGACGACGCCCTCGCGCTGTGGCACGGGCCGGCCCTGGCCGACCTCCCGGACCGCGCCGCCGAGTCGGCCCGCTGGGAGACCCGGCACCTCGACGTGCGCCGCGCCCGTCTCGGCGCGGCCCTGGCCCTCGGCCACGCCGAACAGTCCCTGCCCGAGCTCACCGCCCTGTGCGACCTCCACCCCCTCGACGAACCCCTGCACGCCCTGCGGCTGCGCGCCCTGCGCGACGCGGGCCGCCCCGCCGAGGCCCTGGCCGCCTACGAGTCGGTACGCGCGCTGCTGGCCGACCGGCTGGGCTCCGATCCCGGCCCGGAACTCCGCGCGCTGCACGGCGAGCTGCTCCGACCGGCCGGCCCGGCACCGTCCGTACAGCGCCCGGCGCACGAGGGCGGCACCGAGATCCGTACCGCGCCCGCACACCACACCCCGGCGTCCGCACACCACACCCCGGCGGCCGGGCACACTCCCGCGTCCGCGTCCGCGTCGCACGGCCACGGGGCCCGGGGCGGCCCCGGTGTCCCCGCCGCGTCCGCGCCCCTCGGCAACCTCCGCGCCCGGCTCACCTCGTTCGTCGGGCGGGAGGCCGACATCGACACCATCCGGGGCGATCTCGCCTCGGCACGGCTGGTGACACTGCTCGGCCCCGGCGGCGCCGGGAAGACCCGGCTGTCGCAGGAGGCGGCGGAGGCCGTCGCGTCCGGGGCCCGCGACGGGGTGTGGCTGGCCGAGCTCGCGCCGGTCGACGACCCGCAGGCCGTGCCCGACGCCGTTCTCACCGCCGTCGGGGCCCGCGAGACGGTGCTGCGAGGCGCCGGCGCCGAGGAGATGCGGGCCGCCTCCGAGCGGCACGACGACCCCCTGCACCGGCTCGCCGAGTACTGCTCCAAGCGCAGCATGCTGCTCATCCTCGACAACTGCGAGCACGTCGTGGACGCCGCGGCGCAGCTGGCCGAGGAGCTTCTGGAGCGGTGCCCGGGGCTGACCGTACTGGCCACCAGCCGTGAACCCCTCGGCGTACCGGGGGAGTTGCTGCGGCCCGTGGAGCCGCTGCCGGAGCCGTTCGCGCTCAGGCTGTTCGCGGACCGCGGGGCCTCCGCCCGGCCGGGCTTCCGGATCGACGCCGACGCCGGGACCGCCGAGGCCGCGGCGGAGATCTGCCGCCGGCTGGACGGCCTGCCGCTCGCCATCGAACTCGCCGCGGCCCGGCTGCGGATGCTCACCCCCCGGCAGATCGCCGACCGGCTCGACGACCGGTTCCGGCTGCTGACCTCCGGCAGCCGTACGGTGCTGCCGCGCCAGCAGACCCTGCGCGCCGTCGTCGACTGGTCCTGGGACCTGCTCGACGGGGACGAGCGGGACGTCCTGCGGCGGCTGTCGGTGTTCGCGGGCGGCTGCGACCTGGCCGCCGCCGAGGCCGTCTGCGGCCCGGTGGCCCTGGAGGCGCTCGGCTCGCTCGTCGACAAGTCCCTGGTCGTCGCGGCGCCCGCCGGCGACGGCGCGATGCGCTACCGGCTCCTGGAGACCGTCGCCGAGTACGCCGGTGAACGGCTCGACGAGTCCGGGCGGCGCGCCGCCGCCGAGCGCGACCACCTCACGTACTACCGGGAGCTCGCCCGCACCACCGACCCGCAGTTGCGCGGCGCCGGCCAGCGCGCCGCGATCGAGCGGATGGAACGGGAGTCGGAGAACCTCAGGGCGGCCCTGCAGCGTGCCGTCGCCGTCGGCGACGAGCAGGAGGCGCTGTGCCTCGTCCTCTCGCTGGCCTGGTACTGGCAGATGCGCGACCTGCGGCTGATGGCCCGGCACTGGTCGAGTGAGGTCATGGCGCTCGGCCCGGACCCCTTCGCCGAGCCCCTGCGGCCGGTCCCCCCGCTGACCGAGAGCTGCACGGACGCCCCGCCGCCGATGCGCCCCGAGATCCTCGACGAGGCCCGTCGCGGCCTGCATCTCGTCCACCTCGCCTGTATGGACATGGACATGGGGGCCTGGGAGACCCCGGAGGCCCAGGAGAAGCTGCGCTCCATCAGCCGGGCCTACAGTCCGGGGCTGCCGCAGACCTGCCGCAGCCCGGGCAACCTCTGGTTCTACGCCGTGATCATGACGGGTGACATGGACCGGATGCGCTCCGTCATCGACGAGACCGTCCGCACCTGCCGCGAGCTCGGCGACGCGTGGGAGCTCGGCGTCGCGCTCCAGATGCGTGCCAACGTCCTCGCCAACCGGGCCACCTGGGCGGGCGACGCGGTGCGTGACGCGGAGGAGGCGCTGGAGATCTTCACCGGGATCGGAGACGCCTGGGGGGCCGCCGAGGCGCTCTCGGCGCGCGGCGAGGCCCACGAACGCCGGGGCGCTTACCGGCTCGCGGCCGACGACTACGCCGAGGCGATGACGTACGCCGAAGGACTCGGCGCGCACGCGCAGACGGCGGTGCTCAGCACCCGGCTCGGCGGCGTCCTCATCGAGTCGGGCGAGAGCGAGCGCGGCGAACGGATGCTGAGGGACGTGCTGGCCCGGGGCGAGGGCACGCTGAACGAGGCCATGCCCGCCTCGCGGCTCTTCCTGTCGATGTGGCTGGCCCGCAGCGACCGGGTCCCTGAGGCGCGGGAGCAGATGCGGCTGCTGCGCGCGGACTTCGAGGCCGTCACCTTCGTGGTCTTCGACGGCTTCGTGCTGGGCATCGAGGCCTGGCTGGACGCGCTGGAGGGGATGCACGAGGCCGCTCTGGTGAAGGTGCGCAGAGCGCTGGAACGGGCGGGCGATCCGCTGTCGCAGGTCATCGCGCCGCACATGACCTCCGCGCATCTGACCACCGCCGCCGTCGCCCTCACCGGCCTGGACGGCGGACGCAGGGTGCGTGACGCGGCCGTGCTGCTCGGCGTGGCGGACCGGCTGCTGCCGCCGGGGCATTTCGTCGGCCCGATGGAGGACGAGGTGCGGCTCCGGGCCGAGGCCGGTGTACGGGCGCTGCTGGACCACGCGGCGTACGAGACCGCGTACGCCGAGGGCGGCGCGCTCTCCCTGGAGGAGGCCGCCGCCCTCGTGTGACGCGAGCCGGGGTCCCGGTCCTGGACCGGGCGGACGTCAGGTCTTGGTACGGAACTTGTGGATCGCGATCGGTGCCATGGTCACGGTGAGTCCCGCCGTCCAGGCGAGGGTGACCCACAGGTCGTGCGTCACCGGGCCGCCCACCATGAGGCCGCGCGCGGTGTCCGCGAGCGCGGACAGCGGGTTGTAGTCGGTGAAGGCGCGCAGCCAGCCCGGCATGGTCCCGGTCGGCGAGAAGATCGACGAACCGAACTGCAGGGGCATCAGGACCAGGAAGCCCATCGCCTGCACGGACTGCGCGTTCTTCATCGTCACACCGAGGACCAGGAAGATCCACATCAGGGACGAGCCGAAGAGCACGGACAGTCCCACGGAGGCGAACAGTCCCGACCAGTTGGTGATGTCGAAGCCGACCAGTACGCCGACGACCAGCAGGATCGTGGTGGCGACGAGCATCCGCATCAGCTCCACCACGATCTTGGCGAAGAGCACGGAACCCTGGCCGATCGGCAGGGTGCGGAAGCGGTCCATCACACCGGTCTGGAAGTCCTGGTTGAAGCCGGTGCCGACGGCCGTCGCGATGTTCATGGCCGTCATCGCCATCAGGCCGGGCACCACGTACTGCACGTACGCGTCCTGGCCGCCGCCCAGCGACTGCCCGATGGAGCCGCCGAAGACGTACACGAACAGCAGGGTGAAGACGATCGGCATCAGGACGGCGTCGAACATCGACTCCGGGTCCTGGCGGATCCACAGCAGGTTGCGGCGGACGAGCGCGCCGATGTGGCGCGCGTGCGCCCGGGGTGAGATGCGCGGGTCGCCCTCGGTGGCGAGGGGGGCTTCGGCGACGGCGGTGGTCATGCGGAGACCTCCTCGTAGGCGCGGGTGGGGGCCGGGTCCTGCGGTGCGCTGGCCTTGTGGCCGGTGAGGGACAGGAAGACCTCGTCCAGACTGGGCAGTTCGGTGGAGATGGAGGCGATCGTGATGCCGCGGGCGCTGACCGCGCCGACCACGGCGGTGAGCTGTTCGTCGCTGAGGATGGGCACCACCACGGTGCCGGTCTCGATGTCCACGGCCGAGGAGGCGAGCCCGGTGAGGCCCAGCTCGTCGAAGAGGGCGGCCAGCGGACGCAGCTCCAGCGGGTCCAGCGGGCGGATGCGCAGCGTACGGCCGCCGACCCGCGCCTTGAGCTCGTCGATCCGGCCGTTCGCGATGACCTTGCCGCGGTCGATGACCGTGAGTTCGGAGGCCAGTTGCTCGGCCTCCTCCATGTACTGGGTGGTGAGCAGCACGGTGGCGCCGTCCGCCACCATCCGCTTGACCTCCTTCCACACCTCGTTGCGGGTGCGCGGGTCGAGCCCGGTGGTCGGCTCGTCCAGATAGAGGACGGACGGGGCGCCGATCATGGAGGCGGCGAGGTCGAGACGGCGGCGCATACCGCCGGAGTACGTCGACGCGGGGCGCTTGGCGGCGTCGGTGAGGGAGAAGCGCTCCAGGAGCTCGTCGGCGCGCCGGCGGGCCTCCTTGCGGGGCAGGTCGAGCAGCCGCCCGATCATGTAGAGGTTCTCCCAGCCGGGGAGCTTCTCGTCGACCGAGGCGTACTGGCCGGTGAGTCCTATCACGCGGCGGAGCTGGCGGGGCTGGCTGAGTACGTCGTAGCCGGCCACGGTCGCCCGGCCGGCGTCCGGGGTGACCAGGGTGGACAGGATGCGGACGAGGGTGGTCTTGCCGGCGCCGTTGGGACCGAGCACGCCGAGGACGGTGCCTTCGTGGACGTCCAGGTCCACGCCGTCCAGTGCCTTGGTCTCGCCGTAGTGCTTGACCAGTCCCCGCACGGTGACGGCGCTGCGGGCGCCGCTGCCGGGGTTCTTGTCGATTCGCGTCATGGCCACAAGATGTCAGTGCCCACCGACAAACCGCCTACAGGGTGCCTACAGCGTTCCGCGGTCACCGACAGGCCGCCGACAGCGGGTGCCGGCGGGCCCGCGCGCACCGCGGTCCGGGAACGGCGACAGCCCGCCGACGGGGGAAGTTCGGCGGGCTGTCTTCGTGCCGCGATGGCTCGGTGGGAGCGCGTGACGCTAGTGGACGGAGTGCTCGTCGAGGGGGAACGTCCCGCCGACGACGTCGTCGGCGAACGCGCGGGCGGCGTCGCCCATGACCGCGCGCAGATCGGCGTACTGCTTCACGAACTTCGGCACCTTGCCCCCGGTGAGGCCGAGCATGTCGGTCCACACCAGGACCTGCGCGTCGGTCTCCGGGCCCGCGCCGATGCCGACGGTCGGGATGTGCAGGGTGCGGGTCACCTCGGCGGCGAGTTCCGCCGGGACCAGCTCCAGGACGACGGCGAACGCGCCCGCGTCCTGGACCGCCTTGGCGTCACGCAGCAGCTGCTGGGCGGCTTCCTCGCCGCGGCCCTGGACGCGGTAGCCCATGGCGTTCACGGACTGCGGGGTCAGGCCGATGTGCGCCATGACGGGGATGCCGGACTCCACGAGCAGCTCGATCTGGCGGTGCGAGCGCTCGCCGCCCTCCAGCTTCACGGCGCCGACCCCGGCCTCCTTGACCAGCCGGGTGGCCGAGCGCAGGGCCTGGACCGGACCTTCCTGGTACGAGCCGAAGGGCAGGTCGCCGACGATCAGGGCGCGGCTGGTGCCACGGACGACCGCGGCGGACAGCATCGTCATCTCGTCGAGGGTGACGGGCACGGTCGTCTCGTACCCGAGGTGGCAGTTGCCGGCCGAGTCGCCGACGAGCATCACCGGGATGCCGGACTCGTCGAAGACGGACGCGGTCATCGCGTCGTAGGCGGTGAGCATGGGCCACTTCTCGCCGCGCTCCTTGGCCGCGGTGATGTCGCGGACCGTGATGCGGCGGGTGCTCTTGCCTCCGTACAGCGCCCTGCCGCTGTCGGTGGTGGCCCGCGCACCGTCCGCGGGCTGCTTCGGGGCAGCCGAGAGCTGCGTCATCGCAACGGCTCCTTCTGTCATCTCGAGGCGCCCTGACGGCGTCCCCGGATCCCCTCCATGGTGGCACCTCGTGCCATCGGGGGCCAGACCGGGTCGAGCGACACGCGTCTCATCCTCCGCCCCGGGTATCCGTCTTTCCGCTGATTCGTCCTCCGTGGACCGGTGTTCGCGGGCGGCTTTCCAGGGGTCGGGGTCCCCGGGCGGACTCGGGCCGGCCGCCGGTGGCCCGCCCGCCGGACGGTCCGTCGGTTCACCCGTCGGGGTGAACCGCGCACCCCGTCCGGCGGACCACGCCGGTCACTTCGTAAGGTCTCTGCAAAGGATTTACGATACGATACGGTTCCGTATCGAATTTCGTTAGGCTCCTGCCCATGACAACTCCCGCTGCCCCCGCCGAACGGCGTGTGCCCGAAGCGGTGCACCGGCGCCGCTGGGCCATTCTCGGCGTGCTCATGCTCAGCCTGTTGATCGTGGTCCTGGACAACTCGATCCTCAACGTCGCGATCAAGACGATCTCCACCCCGGCACCCACCGGACTCGGCGCCACGCAGAGCGAGCTGGAGTGGGCCATCAACGCCTACACGCTCGTCTTCGCCGGGCTGCTCTTCACCGCGGGCCTCCTCGGCGACCGGCTCGGCCGCAAGAAGGTCCTGCTCTCCGGCCTGGCCGTCTTCGGAGTGGGCTCGGCACTGGCGGCGGAGTCCGGCTCGCCCGTCCAGCTCATCGTCTTCCGTGCCGTCATGGGTTTCGGCGCCGCCTTCGTGATGCCCGCCACCCTCGCCGTCCTCATGAACGTCTTCGAGCGCGAGGAGCAGCCGAAGGCCATCGGCATCTGGGCCGGCGGCGTCGGCCTCGCCATCGCCATCGGCCCGATCACCGGCGGCGTGCTGCTCGCCCACTTCTGGTGGGGCTCGGTCTTCCTGATCAACGTGCCGATCGTGGTCCTCGCGCTCGGCCTGATGTTCTGGCTGGTCCCCGACTCCCGCGACCCGAACCCCGGCCGCGTCGACCTGGTCGGTGTCGTCCTGTCCGTCATCGGGCTCGTGCTGCTCGTCTACGGCATCATCAAGGGAGGCCAGCTGGCCTCCTTCACCGACGCGACGGTCCTCGCCACCATCGGGGCCGGAGTCGCCGTCCTCGTCGCCTTCGTCGTCTACGAGAAGCGCAGCGACCATCCCTCCATCGACGTCACCTACTTCAAGAACAAGGTCTTCTCGGCCGCCATCGCCGCCATCGCGCTGGTCTTCTTCGCGCTGATGGGCGTGACCTTCTTCTCCGTCTTCTACACCCAGAGCGTGCGCGGCTACTCACCGCTGAAGACCGGCGTGCTGATGCTGCCGCTCGCCGCCGCCCAGCTCATCTTCGCGCCGCGCGCCCGCCTCGTCGTCGACCGCATCGGCAACCGGGCCACCTGCACGGGGGGCCTGCTGCTGCTCGCCGCGATGCTCGGCGCGTTCGCGACGCTGAAGGCGGACACCCCGATCTGGCTCCTCGAGGTCATCTTCTTCCTGATGGGCACCGGTATGGCGCACATCATGACCCCGACGAGCGTCGTCATAATGCAGGCCCTGCCGCGCGAGAAGGCCGGCTCCGCCTCCGCCCTCAGCAACGTCTTCCGTCAGGTCGGCGGCGCCCTCGGCATCGCGGTCCTCGGTTCGGTCCTCTCCTCGGCCTACCGCAACGGCATCGAGGACAAGCTCTCGCTCCTGCCGCCCGGCCTGCGCCACACCGCGGGCGAGTCCATCGAGGCCACCCTCGGCGTCGCGGCCAAGCTCGGCCCCAGGGGCGACGCCCTCGTCACCCCGGCCAACGACGCGTTCCTGCACGCCATGCACGTGACCGCCCTGTGCGGCGCGGGGGTCGCGATCGTGGGCGCCGTCGTCGTGGCCGTGTTCCTGCCGGGCCGCCCGCCCGCCCCGCAAAAGGACGAGGACCGGACGGAGTTGGTGACCGCGGAGCACTGACGGAAGTACGCGGCGGGGGCACCACGTTGCGTCGGCACCTGGCGTCGGCACCGGGTGCCCCCACAGGCCTTACACGCCGTACACGCCGTACACGGGAAGAACCACCCAGGCACGACGAAGGAACGGAGCGACACGTGAGCCTCGCCGACAGCCGGGCCGGACACGAGGGTTCCCCCCGGGGACGACCCCGCAGCGAGGCCGTGGAACGCTCCATCATCGAGGGCGCGATCAAACTCCTGGAGGACGGCGTCCCGCTCGCGGACATCTCCATCGAACGTCTGGCCCGTACCGCCGGCGTCGGCAAGGCGACCATCTACCGCCGCTGGAGCGGCAAGGAGGAACTCTTCGTCGACGTCATGCGCGCCACCGAACCCCCGGACGCCGAACTCCCGGGCACCTCGATGCGCGACGATCTGATCGCCCTTCTGGAACCGCTGCGCCGGCGGGGTCTGGCCAGCCGCTCCTCCGCGCTCCTGCACAACGTCTACGCCCAGATCAAGACCAGCCCGAAGATCTGGGCGGCCTACCAGGCGACCGTCATCGAACCGCGGCGCCGGACCACCTTCGAGGTGCTGCGCCGAGGACAGCGCGACGGCGAACTCCGTGACGACGTGGACATAGAGGTCATCAACGACCTCTTTGTCGGACCCATGCTGGTGCGCGCCGTGATGCGTCCGGACGCCGAACTCCCCGAGGACCTCGCGGCGCAGATCGTCGACACGGTACTCGCGGGGCTCCGTCCGCCCGGACGTTAGTCCACCCGTTCGGCATTGGCTCATCCGGTCGAACGGGTGGGCCGAATGTGCGCGTTTCGTCACAGAGGCCGCGCTCCGCCCCCGATCCGGAACTCCGGACCCCGAGTTGTTCGTCCTCGTGCCCGTACGGCCGTCATGGGACGGCAGGAACGGCACCGTTCATCCCCTAGGGTCGTATCCGCGGGACTGACGGTGTGCACGGCAGGTTGTGAGGCGACGGTATGGCGCAGGCGTATGTGACGGAGACGGGCAACGGCGACTCGGGGTCCGAGCACCGAGGACCCCGGCTTCGGCGCCTGCTGGACAGATGGCGCGCCGACCGCGGCATCTGGCGCCGAGGCCTGATCCTCGCGGCGCTCGCGCTGCTCCTCGCGCTGGTGATGGTGCTGCACGCGCAGATCCCGAACCGGATCGGCAACCTCGGCAGCCTCACCGAGACGTTCCTGCCGTGGCTGGGCCTGTTCGTCCCGGTCCTGGTGGTCCTCGCGCTGGTACGGAAGTCCGCGAGCGCCCTGATCGCCGTGCTGGTGCCCTCGGTCGTCTGGCTGAACCTCTTCGGCGGACTGCTCGTCGACAGGACCGGCAGCGGTGGCGACCTCACCGTCGCCACGCACAACGTCAACGCGGAGAACCCCGACCCGTCCGGCACCGCACGCGACGTGGCCGCCTCCGGCGCCGACGTGGTGGCCCTGGAGGAACTGACGGCCACGGCGGTCCCGACGTACGAGAAGGCGCTGGCCGCCACGTACAGGTACCACTCGGTGCAGGGCACCGTCGGGTTGTGGAGCAAGTACCCGCTGACCAGGACGCGGCCCGTGGACATCAAGCTGGGCTGGACGCGGGCGATGCGGGCGACGGTGGCGACACCGGAGGGCAGCGTCGCCGTGTACGTCGCCCACCTGCCCTCGGTACGGGTGAAGATGGAGGCCGGGTTCACCGCCCGCCAGCGCGACCGCAGCGCCGACGCGCTGGGCGAGGCGATCGCCGACGAGCCGCTGAAGCGGGTCGTCCTGCTCGGCGACCTCAACGGCACGATGAACGACCGCGCGCTGAACGGCGTCACCTCGCAGATGCGCTCCACGCAGGGCGCGGCGGGCAGCGGCTTCGGGTTCAGCTGGCCGGCGTCGTTCCCGATGGCCCGGATCGACCAGATCATGGTCAAGGGTGTCGAGCCGGTCACCTCCTGGACGCTGCCCGGGACCACCAGTGACCATCTTCCGATCGCCGCCCGCGTGAAGGTCGCGGCAACCGGGTCTTAACCTCCTGGAATACTGGGCCTGCGAGAGTTTGTTCCATAGCTGAACTTACGAAGCCCGTGCACATCGGTGTGCACGGGCGCCTCCGTGCGTGCGGAACGGCCCCCGGCCTCGGGCGGCCCCGTCCCGTCCGCCCGCCCCGCCCGCCGTCCCGTCCCCCGGCACGCCCCGCACCGCCCCTCCGCTCCTCGAAAGGCCCCTTCATGCCCCTGGCCCTGCTCGCCCTCGCCGTGGGCGCCTTCGGCATCGGCACCACCGAGTTCGTGATGATGGGCCTGCTGCCCGACGTCGCGGACGACCTCCACATATCCATCCCCGCCGCGGGACACCTGGTCTCGGCGTACGCGCTCGGCGTGGTGATCGGCGCCCCGCTGCTGGCGGCGGCCACCGCCCGGATGCCCCGCCGCAAGGTCCTGATCGGCCTCATGGTCCTCTTCGTCGCGGGCAACGTGCTCTCGGCCCTCGCCCCCGACCAGCACTGGCTGCTCGCCGCCCGCTTCCTCAGCGGTCTGCCGCACGGCGCCTTCTTCGGTGTCGGCGCCGTCGTCGCCACCGGCCTCGTCGCGCCCGAGCGCAAGGCGCGGTCCGTCTCGCTGATGTTCCTCGGGCTGACCGTCGCGAACATCGCGGGCGTGCCGGTCGCCACGCTCATCGGCCAGCACTTCGGCTGGCGGGCCACCTTCCTCGGGGTCGGCGTGATCGGTCTGGCGGCCATCGCCTCGCTGGCGCTGCTCATCCCCCACGACCACACCCACGCCACCACCGGAGGCCTGCGCGGCGAACTCGCGGCCCTGCGGTCCCTCCCCGTCTGGCTGGCGTTGGGGACCACGGTCGCCGGTTTCGGCGCGCTGTTCTCCGCGTACAGCTACGTCACGCCGATGCTCACCGAGTCCGCCGGGTACACCGAGTCCAGCGTGACGCTGCTGCTCGCGCTGTTCGGGGTCGGCGCGACGGTGGGCAACCTGGTGGGCGGACGCCTGGCGGACCAGTCCCTGCGCGGCACGCTCTTCGGCGGTCTCACGTCCCTGGTCGCGGTGCTGGCGCTCTTCCCCCTCATGATGGCGGCGCAGTGGAGTGCCGCGCTCGCCGTCACCCTGCTCGGCACGGCCGCCTTCGTGACCGGTTCGCCGCTCCAGCTGATGGTGATGGAGAAGGCGTCCGCGGCCCCGTCGCTGGCCTCGTCCGCCAACCAGGCCGCGTTCAACCTCGCCAACGCGGGCGGCGCGTGGATCGGCGGGCTCGCCCTGGCGGCGGGCTTCGGCGCCACCTCCCCGGCGCTCGCCGGAGCCGCCCTCGCGGTGCTCGGCCTGGCCGTCGCCGGGACGGCGTACACGGTCGACCGGCGCCGCGTGACCGTCCGGGCGGTCACCCCCGGCCGTCTGGTCGCCGCTCACGTCCCCGACCGGCCGGAGGCACTGCGCCGCTGAACGGTCAGCCCTCCGTCCGAGGCGGGTCGAAACGGGCCAGGTCACGCAGCCAGGTGCGGGCCGAACTGTCGGACGGAGCGCGCCAGTCGCCGCGCGGCGAGAGCGAACCGCCCGCCGACACCTTCGGCCCGTTCGGCATCGCCGAGCGCTTGAACTGCGCGAACCCGAAGAAGCGGCGGCAGAACACCTCCAGCCAGCGCCGGATCTCCGGCAGGTCGTACGCGACCCGCTCGGCCTCGGGGAAGCCGGGCGGCCAGGCGCCCGCGTCCGGGTCGTGCCACGCGTGCCAGGCGAGGAAGGCGATCTTCGACGGCCTGAACCCGTAGCGCAGCACGTGGAAGAGCGTGAAGTCGTGCAGCGCGTACGGGCCGATCTTCGACTCGGTCGACTGCATCTCCTCGCCCGGGACCAGCTCCGGGCTGATCTCCGTGTCGAGGATCGCGGCGAGCGTCCGGTCGGTGTCCTCGCCGAACTGACGGCTTCCGATGACCCAGCGGATCAGATGCTGGATCAGGGTCTTCGGCACACCCGAGTTGACGTTGTAGTGACTCATCTGGTCGCCCACGCCGTACGTGGACCAGCCGAGCGCCAGCTCCGACAGGTCGCCGGTCCCGAGCACGATGCCGCCGCGCTGGTTGGCGAGCCGGAACAGGTAGTCGGTGCGCAGTCCGGCCTGCACGTTCTCGAAGGTGACGTCGTACAGGGGCTCGCCGGACGCGAAGGGATGCTCCATCTCCTTCAGCATCAGCCGGGCGGTCGGCGTGATGTCCAGCTCGGCCGCGGTGACGCCGAGGGAGCGCATCAGCTCGTGCGCGTTGCCCTTGGTGTGGTCGCTGGTGGCGAAGCCGGGCAGGGTGAAGGCGAGGATGTCGCCGCGCGGGCGGCCCGCCCGGTCCATCGCGCGGGCCGCGACGATCAGCGCGTGCGTGGAGTCGAGACCGCCGGACACCCCGATGACCACCTTCGGGCCACCGATCGCCGCGAGCCGCTGCTGGAGCCCCGCGACCTGGATGTTGTACGCCTCGTAGCAGTCCAGGGCCAGCCGGTCGGGGTCCGCGGGCACGAACGGGAAGCGCTCGACGCGACGCCGCAGGCCCAGGTCACCGGCCGGCGGGTCGAGCCGGAACGCCACCGTCCGGAAATCGGCGGTGCGGGGGGTGTGGGTGCGCCGGTTGTCGTCGAAGCTGCCGGTCCGCAGCCGCTCCTGCCGCAGCAGGTCGAGGTCGACGTCCGCGACGGCGAACTGGTCGTCGAGCGGGAAGCGGTCGGACTCGGCCAGCAGCGTCCCGTTCTCGTAGATCATGGTCTGTCCGTCCCAGGACAGGTCGGTGGTCGACTCGCCCAGGCCGGCCGCCGCGTAGACGTACGCGGCGATGCAGCGGGACGACGCCGAGCGGCACATCAGCTTGCGGTCCTCCGCCCGGCCGACGGTGATCGGACTGCCGGAGAGGTTGGCGAGGACGGTGGCGCCCGCCAGGGCCGCCTCGGCGCTCGGGGGCACCGGCACCCACATGTCCTCGCAGATCTCCGCGTGCAGCACCAGGCCCGGGACGTCGTCCGCGGCGAACAGCAGGTCCACACCGAACGGCACGGACTCCCCGTCGACCCGGATCGTGCCGCCGCGCTCGTCGTCGCCCGCGGCGATCTGCCGACGCTCGTAGAACTCCCGGTAGTTGGGCGGGTACGACTTGGGTACGACACCGAGGACCCGGCCGCGGTGCACGATCACCGCGCAGTTGTAGACCCGGTTGCGGTGGCGCAGCGGGGCGCCCACGACCAGGACCGGCAGGAGCTGCGCCGACCCCGCCACCACGGTCCGGAGCGCCTCCTCGACCTGGTCGAGCAGCGCGTCCTGGAGCAGCAGGTCCTCGATCGAGTAGCCGCACAGTCCCATCTCCGGGAAGACGGCGACGGCGACACCCTCCCCGGCGCACCTGCGCGCCTGGCGCAGGACCGCCTCGGCGTTGGCGAGCGGGTCCGCGATGACGGTGTGGCCCGTGCAGGCGGCGACGCGCGCGAAGCCGTGCTGATAGAGCGACCGGAAGTTCAGAGAAGGCACCCGCCCAGTGTAATCGTCAGAGCGACGCGATGGGGGCCCGGGGCGTGTGGCGGCCCACCTTCCGCGGGGGACGCCGGGCGGACGCCGGATGCGGAGAGCACCGGACGCGGCCGGACGCGACGATGCGCCCGCCTCCACTGGGGAGGCGGGCGCATCGTCCGTGAACGCCGGTCAGTGACGGCTGAACGAGCTGACGTAGCCCGGGGCGGGGGAACCCACACCGGTCACGTCGTCGTAGCCCTTCACGGCCGACAGCGAGCTGTCCTTGCCGAGGCTGCGCACGGAGGTCAGCAGACCCTCCGACGCGTCGAACGCGTTGGCGAAGTCCACGCGCGCCACGGCGAGTTCGGAGCCCGTGGGGGTGTCCGTCACGTCGTGGTACGCCTTGGAGCCGTACTTCGCGTAGATCGACGGGTTGGCGAAACCGATCGCCTTGCCGCCGCGCGCCTCCTGGGCCAGGGCCTGGACGGCCGCGATCACCGGCGCGGCGAGCGAGGTGCCGCCGATCCGGTACTCGCTGTACTGCTGCGACCCGTCCGGGAAGGTCTGCGTCTGGCCGACCTTGAAACCGGTGTTGGGGTCGGCGACCGCCGCGATGTCAGGCACGGTGCGCATGGCCGTCGAGCCGTTGGCCTTGGCGAGCGCGCCGGGCACGACACCCTTCTGGTAGAAGGGCTGCGCCACGGTCTTGCTGGTGCCGCCGCCCGCGCCCGAGGTGAACGCGCCCGGGAAGCCGGTCCAGCTCTTGCCGTCGGCCGCGAGGGCGGCCTTCTCGGTGCCCCAGCCGGTCTCGAACTGGTACTTGTCACCCTTGCCGACCGCCAGCGAGGTACCGCCGACCGCCGTCACCCAGGCCGAGTTGGCCGGGGTGTCGACCTGCTTCGTACCGGTGTTGGCGACCTCGTCGCCGTTGTCACCGGAGGAGAAGTAGAAGCCGATGCCCTCGACCGCGCCGAACTGGAAGACCTGGTCGTAGGCCGCGGCGAGGTCCGGGGTCTGGTTGGCCTCGATGTCGCCCCACGAGTTGGAGACGATGTCGGCCAGGTGCCCGTCGACGATCTTGCTGAGCGAGTCCAGCAGGTCGTCGTCGTAGCAGGAGGCGGCACCCACGTACGTGATGCTCGCCCCGGGCGCGACGGCGTGCACGGCCTGGACGTCGAGGGTCTCCTCGCCGTACCAGCCGGCCGCGCCGCACTCCTCGGTCTTCGTGTAGGTGCCGGGCAGCACCTGACGCAGCTGACTGGTGGAGTACTTCGCGTCACCGTGGTTCTTGGCGTACTTCGCCGCGTCGTACGCGATGGTCGGCGAGGCGTACGCGTCGGTGATGGCGACGCGGACACCCTTGCCGGTGCGCTTGCCCGCACCGTAGGCGGCGCGCAGCTGCTTGCCGGTGTATCCCTGCACCGCGTACGGGATCTTCTTGCCGTACGCGTTCGGCAGCGTGCTCGCGGTGTTCGAGCCGTAGTACGAGGAGAACGGCCCGGCGTTGCGGAACACCGCGTCCGGAGGCGGCAGGGTGTCGCTGTGCGTCGCCTTGTGCGGGGCGTTGTCCAGGCCGGTGACGGTCAGGACGGCACCGTTCAGGGCGGCCGGGACGGAGGCCGACCCGGCCGGAGCCCGGTAGGTCTTCTTGCCCTTGGCGTAGTTGTGCAGCTGGGTGCCGAACGCCTTCTCGGCGGCGGCGACGTCACCGGTGACGGAGACGTAGTGCTGCGTGGTGCCGGTGACCTTCAGGCCGGCCGACTTCAGCCACGAGGTCACCTCGGCGACCTGTGCCTTGGTGGCGCCGAAGCGGGCCTGCGTCTGCTCGGCGGTGAGGTACTTCCCGTACGAGGCAGACGCCGGGTCGGCGACGGCCTTGGCATACGCGGCAAGGCCGGCGGCGTCGCGGCCCGCGAAGTAGACCCGGGCGGAAACCTGGGAGGCGTCGGACGTGGCCCCCTTGTCCGCCTTCGGCGTGGCCCACGCGGGCTTGGTGCCCGCGAGGGTGTGCCGGCTCGGGCCGGTCGCGGCGTGGGCCGCGGGTATGCCGAGCGCCAGCGCGCCGGCGAGCATCGGCAGCGCCGCTGCCATGCTCACTCCGGCGCGTACTGCAGCGCGATTGGATCTCATAAAACCCCCTGCGATGCGGTTCGTCGCATGTGCGGTCGTCCGTGATGTGCGAGACCGTGCGCCGAACAGAAGGCACACGGAATGGATCACGCTGGGGTCACTCTCGCGATGAACCGTTCATGCCAGGGGAATGAGAAGGCCAAGGAAACGCCAAGTGGACGTGATTGAAGGTCGTTTGAGCCGTTTTGGAGAGGGCCCCTTCCGTAGTCATAGGGATATCCCTCGACTTCGTGTGAAGGGGTTCCCCGCCTACGGGACAGCGCTCAGTCGCGCGCCTTGGCGCCGCGCGCCTTCAACAGGTCGGCCATCAGCCTGATCTCGGACTGCTGCGCGTCGACCATGCCCTGCGCGAGCTTCTTCTCCACGCCGACCGTGCACTTCCGGACACAGCCCTCGGCCATGTGGATGCCGCCCTTGTGATGGTCGGTCATCAACTGCAGGTAGAGGATCTCGGCCTGCTTGCCCTTCAGCGTGTCCAGCTTCTTCAGCTCGGTGTTGGTCGCCATGCCCGGCATCAGCGCGCCGTCCTTGCCGGATGCCATGTCGCCCATGCCCATCCAGGTCATGGGCGGGTCCGCGGACACCTTCGGCAGGTCCCACAGGTCGAGCCAGCCGAGCAGCATGCCGCGCTGGTTGGCCTGCGTCTGCGCGATGTCGTACGCGAGGCGCCGTACCTCGTCGTCATCCGTACGGTCGCGCACGAGGTACGACATCTCGACGGCCTGCTGGTGATGGACCGCCATGTCCCGCGCGAACCCCGCGTCCGCGGAGTCCGCAGCGGGCGTCCCGCTCCCCGGGCCGTCGCTCTCCGCGACCGCGTACGTGATGGCGCCGGCGGCGACCAGCACCGCCGCCGTGGTGCCCGCGATCCAGCCCGCCTGCCGCATCTGACTCACTGCGACAGGCCGTTGGTGCAGGCGGCGCCCGGCTCGGGCGTCTGCTTGCCCTGGACGAACTCGGAGAAGAACGTGTTGACGGCCGGGTCGCTCGCGCTCGTCACCGTGCGCTGCTTGCCCCAGGCGCTGAGCATGATCGGGTCCTTCTGGTCCTCGACGGGGCTCATCAGGGTGTACGGGGTCTTCTTGACCTTCTCAGAGAGCGCCTTCACGTCGGCGTCCGGGGCCTTGCTGTTGTACGTCACCCACACCGCGCCGTGCTCCAGCGAGTGCACGGCGTTCATGTTGTTGACCTGCTTGGTGTACACGTCGCCGTTGCAGTTCATCCACACCTGGTTGTGGTCACCGCCGACCGGGGGCTCCATCGGGTACTTCACGGTCTTGGTGACGTGGTTGCGGGTCAGCTTCCCCGACCACGTCCGCACGCCGTCCTTGCCCGCGACGAAGTGCCCCGAGCCGCCGCCCTTGGAGTCGCTCGCCGAGGTGTCGCTCTTGTCGGACTGCGACCTGACCAGGACGACACCGCCGACCACGAGACCGACGACGACGACCGCACTGGCCGTGATCGTGAGGATCCGGGTACGACGCTCCCGGGAACGCTCGGCCTTGCGCATCTCTTCTATGCGCGCCTTGCGCTGCGCGGAGGTGGTGTTCTTGGCGGAACCCATGGCGAGTCCTTATGGGGATGGGACGGTCGGGTCCGCTGATCGTAGTGGGGAGAGGGTGCCCCGAAGGCCGTCAGAGCGCGGAATGTCCGAAGCTGCGCGCTCCCGGACAGCGCCGCCGGTGATTCGGCGCACCCCGCGCAGATAATTTGAACCTCGGATGCACATTATTTACGCTGGTGGACATGAGGCTGCTGCGCTCCACCGACCTGGCCCTGCGGGTGCTGATGCGGCTCGCCGTCGCGGGGGACTCGACGCCCACGACCCGGGAGGTCGCGGCGGACATGGACGTCCCCTACACGCATGCCGCGAAGGTCGTCGCCGAGCTCCAGCACCTCGGTCTGCTCGCGGCCCGCCGGGGCCGGGGCGGCGGCCTCACGCTCACCGAGGCGGGCCGTACGGCCTCGGTCGGCGCCCTCGTGCGGACCTTCGAGGGCGACGGTGACGTGGTCGACTGCGAGGGCGCCTCGCCCTGCCCGCTGCACTCCGCGTGCCGGCTGCGGGGGGCGCTGCGGCGGGCCCAGGAGGCCTTCTTCGCCTCGCTGGACCCGCTGACGGTGGGGGACATGGTCGCGGCACCGACCGGCCCTCTGCTGCTGGGAATCTCCAGCCGGCCCTGAGGCCCCCGGTACGGGACCGGTGACCGGCGGGTTTCCCGGCGCGCTGTTCGGTCCCGTGCCCGGCCCTCTCCACCCCCCGGCCGTGTGCTCCGCTCCGCCCGGCCGTGTGCTCCGTCCCGCCCGGTCCCGTGCCCGGGGTTCCGTGCTCAGTCCTGTGCGAGCCAGAGGTCGGGTCCGAACACCTCGTAGTGGATGTCGGCGGCGGCGACGCCCTTGCCGAGGAGCTGGGCGCGGACCGCCCGCATGAAGGGGAGCGGGCCGCACAGGTAGGCCCGGGTGCCCGACGCGACCGGCACCGAGGAGAGGTCCGCGCGGCCGGACCGGCCGGCCCCCTCGGCGTCCCGCTCGTACCAGAAGTGGACCGCCGAGTCGGCGAGCTTGTCCGCGTAGGCCTCGTGGTCGGCGCGCAGGGCATGGTCGGCGGGGGAGCGGTCGGCGTGCACGACCGTGACCGGGGCACGGTGTCCGGTGAGCGCGAGCTGTTCCAGCATGGCGATCATCGGGGTGACGCCGATGCCCGCGGAGGCCAGCAGTACGGGCGCGTCGGTGTCGTCGAGCACCAGGTCGCCGTACGGGGCCGAGACCTCCAGGGTGCCGCCGACACCCACGTGGGTGTGCAGGTGGTTCGAGACCTCGCCGTCGGGGCTTCCTTCGTCACGCACCCGTTTGACGCCGATCCGGCGCTCCGGGGAGCCCGGGGCGCCGGCGAGGCTGTACTGGCGTATCTGGCGGGCGCCGTCCGGCAGCGTCACGCGTACCGAGACGTACTGGCCCGCCCGGAAGTCCGGCAGCGGCCCGCCGTCGGCCGGGCGCATCCGGAAGGCGGCGACGTCGGCGGTCTCCTCGTCGCGGCCCACGACCTCCCACGTCCGCCAGCCCGAGGAACCGGCCTCGTGCTGGGCGTACAGCCGCTTCTCCAGGGCGATCAGCGCGTTCGCCATCAGCCAGTAGACCTCGTCCCAGGCGGCCGCGACCTCGGGGGTGACCGCGTCGCCGAGGACCTCGGCGATGGCCGCGAAGAGGTGTTCGTGCACGATCGGGTACTGCTCGGGGGCGATCCCCAGCGAGGCGTGCTTGTGGGCGATGCGGCTCAGCATGACGTCGGGGCGCTCGTCCGGCCGCTCGACGAGGTGGCCGGCGAAGGCGGCGATCGATCCCGCCAGTGCCTGACGCTGGACGCCCGAGGCCTGGTTGCCGCGGTTGAAGAGATCGCGCAGCAGCTCCGGGTGGGCGGCGAACAGCCCCTCGTAGAAACGCGCGGCGATCTCGCCGATGGCCGCGCGGACCGCGGGGAGGGTGGCGCGCACGGTGGCGGTGGACTGCTCGGACAGCATCGGAACTCCTCAAGGGCCAGGACGGAGGCGGAGGGTCGCGGTCGCGGCTCCCTCGTCTGCTCGCCACGGTAATAAAACTTGCATCTCAGATGCAAGTTTAAATGGCACGCGGGGAGCACGAGGCCGGGCGTTACGGAGAGCGTGGACGCCGGGCGTTACAAGGAGGCGGGTGAGCAGGCAGTATGGGCAACAGAGCGGGACACCTTCCGTATGCGAGGCATTCACGCCGTGGTCGGCGGGCCGATCATGGTCGGCAACGCGCACGAAATGGTGTTGTGGTGGGATGCTCAGGTGCCCCGACCGTCTTCGAGGCGTGGGAGCAGGCGGCCTGACCAGCAAGGATGGGTGGAAGCGGAAGATGGACAAGCAGCAGGAGTTCGTGCTCCGGACACTGGAGGAGCGGGACATCCGGTTCGTACGGCTGTGGTTCACGGACGTGCTGGGCTTCCTCAAGTCGGTGGCCGTCGCCCCGGCCGAACTGGAACAGGCCTTCGACGAGGGCATCGGCTTCGACGGCTCGGCGATCGAGGGCTTCGCCCGCGTCTACGAGTCCGACATGATCGCCAAGCCCGACCCGTCGACGTTCCAGGTGCTGCCGTGGCGCGCGGAGGCCCCCGGCACGGCACGCATGTTCTGCGACATCCTCATGCCGGACGGCTCCCCGTCCTTCGCCGACCCGCGCTACGTCCTCAAGCGCGCCCTCGCGAAGACCTCCGACCTGGGCTTCACCTTCTACACCCACCCGGAGATCGAGTTCTTCCTGCTGAAGGACCGCCCGCTGGACGGCTCCCGGCCCACCCCCGCCGACAACTCCGGCTACTTCGACCACACCCCCCAGAACGTGGGCATGGACTTCCGCCGCCAGGCGATCACCATGCTGGAGTCGATGGGCATCTCGGTCGAGTTCTCCCACCACGAGGGCGCGCCCGGCCAGCAGGAGATCGACCTCCGCTACGCCGACGCCCTCTCGACGGCGGACAACATCATGACCTTCCGCCTGGTCATGAAGCAGGTGGCGCTGGAGCAGGGCGTGCAGGCGACGTTCATGCCCAAGCCCTTCTCCGAGCACCCCGGCTCCGGAATGCACACCCACCTCTCGCTCTTCGAGGGCGACCGCAACGCCTTCTACGAGTCCGGCTCGGAATACCAGCTCTCCAAGGTCGGCCGCTCCTTCATCGCGGGCCTGCTCAAGCACGCCGCGGAGATCTCGGCCGTCACCAACCAGTGGGTCAACTCCTACAAGCGCATCTGGGGCGGCTCGGAGCGCACCGCGGGCGCCGGCGGTGAGGCCCCCTCGTACATCTGCTGGGGCCACAACAACCGCTCCGCCCTCGTCCGCGTGCCGATGTACAAGCCCGGCAAGACCGGCTCCGCGCGGGTGGAGGTCCGCTCCATCGACTCGGGCGCCAATCCGTACCTGGCCTACGCCCTCCTGCTCGCCGCCGGTCTCAAGGGCATCGAGGAGGGCTACGAGCTCCCGCCGGGCGCGGACGACGACGTCTGGGCCCTCTCCGACGCCGAGCGCCGCGCGATGGGCATCGAGCCCCTGCCCCAGAACCTCGGCGAGGCCCTCGCGCTCATGCAGCGCAGCGAACTGGTCGCCGAGACCCTCGGCGAGCACGTCTTCGACTTCTTCCTCCGCAACAAGAAGGCGGAGTGGGAGGAGTACCGCAGCGAGGTCACGGCGTTCGAGCTGCGGAAGAACCTGCCCGTGCTGTAAGGGCAGGTCAGCGGCACTTTTTGGGAAGCAGTACGCGGGGCTCGCGGTCGATGACCACGGGCCCCGCGGCTGTCCTCACCACCCCTGGGCCGTCGGTGGGCCGTCCGCCCCGGAAACGCGGTCCTCGTACATGCTGTCCACGGCCCTCCGGGCGCGGCCCTCGCCGCTCGGCAGCAGGTGTGTGTACACCAGGAGCGTGAAGCCAGGGTCCGTGTGCCCCAGGTAGGTGCTCAACGCTCTGACGTTCTCGCCGGCGTCGAGGAGCACCGACGCGTAGAAGTGCCTCAGCGCGTGCATGCCGTTCTCTCGCGCTGCCTGGAAGCGCTCACCTGGTTCAGGGTCGGCGATGACGCCCGCGACGACGAGCGCGGGCTTCCAGTACCGTTCGGTGCGCCAGCACGACGTTCCGGGGCGACTTGAACCGGATGAACCATGACATCGGCGACCTGTCCGCCCGAAGTGAGAACGAGCCCCGGTGAGAATCGTCCCCGCCCGACCGAGCGACCTGCCCAAGCTGCTGGCCTTCCGGTCGGAGGCCGCGGCGTGGCTCTCGGGTCTTGGAACTGACCAGTGGCAGCTCCCGTACCCGGCGGCCAAGCTGCTGGAGACCATCGAGGACGGCACTGTCTTCATGGTCCTGGACGGTTCGGTGACGGCAGCGACCATCACCGTGACTCCTGACGCCGAAGCGGGCCTCTGGACAGAGCGAGAACTCTCTGAGCCGTCCGTGTTCATCAACAAGCTCTCCGTCGCACGGACGCACGGTGGGCAGAACATCGGTGGCCGACTGCTCGATTGGGCCGCAGACCGGGCCCATCGAGCCGGGGCCAAGTGGCTCCGGCTCGATGCGTGGACGACAAACACGGACCTGCAGGCGTACTACCTCCGCCAGGGCTTTGAGCACGTCCGTACGGTCCTCGACGGGGGAGCGATCAACGGAGGCCCGCGGGTGTCGGGTTGGCTCGCGCAGCGGTCAACGGACAGGACTGAACACGGCTTCGTGGACGAGACTCCGGAGCCGGAACGTCTTGGTGGTGCCTAGGACGAGCGGTGCCCAGGTTCGGAATCTCCCTACTGCACCGGCTGTCCCTGTGGGGGCAAATTTCCCGCGTCGCCGTCAGGAACGATGTTCCGACGCGGCGTCATCTTGCCGGCCAGCCACTCCAGGTTCTCCCACACGCGGGGCTCACTGTGCCGGCGCCGCTGCTCCTCGACCCAGGGCCGGTAGTTGTTCCAGACGGAGATGATGAGGCCGCCCCATGCTTCGTCGATGACATGTCGGTCGAAGGCGTCCGTCTGCGCACCGACGGCAAGGAAGTTGAACGTGGTGAGGTAGGACGCGACCAGCTTCGTGGCTCGGTCGTCGCCGGACAGCGAGAGACCGACCAGGGTCGTAATGGCCCCGTGATCCCGCTCGTGCGGTATGCCCTCGTCGAACAGGGCCTTCCGTCGATCCATGTTGGCCGTGAGGTACTCCATGGTCGCTTGCTTGCGACGTCTGTCGTGGTCCTGGTCTGTACTGCGGGACAGCATGAGGAGCTGCCACGCCACCGCGCCGAAGGCAACGACGCTGACGAACAGGGAGCCGAACGAAGCAATCAGGGACCACCGCTCATACGACGTCACGGCCGGTTACCCTACGGAAGGTACACAGATGGCGGTGTCGTTTCTGGCATCTTGGTTCACGTGTAGAGGGATACGGCCATGCGCTCCGCCGGCCGGTTGTGGGGGAGCGCGCTGCGGGCATGTGCGGTACGGCAAGGCAGGCCGTCGCGTTGCCTCCGCCTGCGACGGCCCCAACGCCGTGTGCGAGCAGCAGCAAGCGCGAAGGCGGGAGAGACGCTCTCTGGCTGGCGAGGTCCCTGCCAGGATTCCCCGCCCCCGCCCCCGCCGCCCGCGGAGCCCGCGGCGCCGACAGGCGCGTCACCTCGGGGAGCGGCCGGCGGTGGTCGGTGGGGGGTTCCGCGTTCGGGCCGGTGACGGGGTGACGTACGCGGGGGACACCGCCGCGGTGCTGATGCGCCGCGGCTGTCCCGTGCCGTCGGACGGGACCGTGTAGAGGTCGGCTCCGTAGTCGCCGGGAAGGGCGTAGACCAGGGTGTGGTCGTCGCGCCAGACGGCCTGGTCGTCGACGCTGCGGGGCTCGGCGACGGGGGTTTCGCGCAAGGTGCGGAGGTCCAGGACGTAGAGGTGCCAGGGCGCGTCCTTCGGCAGGCCCTTCACCCGCTTCTTGTAGGCGACGCGCGTGCCGTCGGGGGAGAGCGACGGGCACTCGACGTTCGGGTGGAGGGTGGTCAGGGTGCGGGCGCGCAGGTCGCCCCGGACCAGGTACGTCGTGCCGTGGGTGGCGAGCGTCGCGTAGAACGTGCGGTCGTCGGCGGCGAAGGTGACGCCCCAGAAGTTGACGTCCGCCGCGTGATGGGTCCTGCCGTCCTTCACGACGCGGAACGCCTCCAGGGACGGGGTCAGCCGTCCCGTGCGGGTGTCGACGACCGCCGCCCGGGTCGAGAAGTTCGTACCCGCGTACGAGTCGCCGCCCACGAACGCCGTCCAGGTGACGTAGCGGCCGCTGGGGGAGACACGGGCGCGGGACGGGATGCCGGGGACGTCGTAACGGGCCGTCGCGTGGAGGCGGGAGTCGAGGACGACGGCCCGGTAGGTGTCCTGGACCGGTCCGTGCAGCGACTGCAGACAGACCCCCGTACCCCCGGCCGCGTAGAAGCGCAGGCACTTCACCTTCGAGGCCGTCCTCGGGCCCGACGGGTCCGACGCCGGGACCGACGTCAGCTCGTCGCGGTGCGGGCCCCACGCCATGTTGCGGAAGATCATGCGGCCCCGCGTGCCGAGTGCCACCGGTCCCGCGGTGATCTGCGGGCCACCCGGTACGGCGTGGTCACGCCGATCGGCGCGGGCCGAGGCGTGCAGGACGGACGCCGTGCCGACGCCCGCCAGCACGACAAGGGCAGAGACCAGCACCAAAAGACGGGTACGGAGGGTCATGCGGGGCCTTCCGAAGCGGTGGGGCGCAGGGCGAGCGCGACCAGGACCCCGACCGTGAGCAGCACGGCCGACACGGTGAGCGCCGTACGGTCGCCCCAGGCCGTCCAGGCGGCGCCGAAGCCGAGCGAGCAGACGAAACGGGCCAGTGCCTGACCGGTCTGGACGAGGGCCAGTCCGGACGAGCGCAGCTCCTCCGGCACGCTCTCCGAGGCCGCGGCCATCAGGACGCCGTCCGTGGCCGCGTAGAAGCCGCCGTGCAGGAGCAGGACCACGTACGGCAGCGCCGTCCCGTGCCACGCCGAGAGCAGCAGGGCGTACACGAGCAGCAGGGCGCCGTGGCCGGCGAGGAACAGCCGCCGGCTGCCGATCCGGTCGGCGAGGCGGCCCAGCGGCACGGCGAGGAGGAGGAACGCGGCCGCCGTTCCGAGGGGGAGCAGTGCGAACCAGCGGTCCGGTACGCCCAGGCGCCGCTGGAGGAGCAGGAAGACGAAGGCGTCGCTGACCGTCGCGAGGCCCAGCAGGAGGGCGCACAGGGTGATCCGGCGTACGGCCGGAGTGGCGAGCAGGGACAGGGCGGCGCGGAGGGTGGGGGGCGGGGTCGTGCGCGCGGGCCTCTCCCCGGCCGGCGGCGGCCCGGACCGCGTGGAGCCCCCGGGCCCCGTGGAGGAGGTCGCCTCCGTGGTTTGTGCGGCGGCCTTCGTGCGGGTGTCCCCCGGCACGAACAGCACCAGCACCAGTACTCCCACCACCGCCACGCAGAAGCTCACCGTGAACACCGCGTCGTAGCCGTCCACCGTCGCCCGCAGGATCAGGAAGGCGACCAGTGGGCCGAGCAGCGCGCCCGCCGTGTCCATGGCCCGGTGCACGCCGAAGGCGCGCCCACGCGTCGCGGGGGTGCTCGACAGGGAGATCAGCGCGTCGCGCGGGGCGGTGCGCAGGCCCTTGCCGGTGCGGTCGGCGGCCAAGACGAGGCCGATCGGGGTGAGCGAGTGCGCCAGCAGGAGCAGGGGTTTGCAGGCCGCCGAGAGCCCGTAGCCGAAGCCCGCGACCCACTTGTGGCGGCCGCCGCCGCGGTCGGCGAGGTGGCCCCCGAGCAGTCTGACGAGCGCCGAGAAGCCGTTGTAGACGCCGTCCAGGAGGCCGAAACCGAGCGGGGACAGGCCGAGGCCCGCCACCAGGTACAGCGGGAGCACCGCGGTGACCATCTCGGACGAGACATCGGTGATCAGACTGACCGTGCCGAGCGCCAGCACCGTGGGCGCGACCGCGGCGCGGCGCCGCCCGGCACGGGGCCGGACGGCGCCTTCCGCGGACGCCGCACGCGTACCGGCGCGGCTGTCCGCCACGTACATCTCAGGAGGTCCAGATGCCGGTGATGTCCTTGCCGGAGGCGGCGTTGCCGGCGTGCGGCAGGCCGTGCATGTCCTCCAGGGTGCGCAGCAGGTCGTAGTGGTTGTAGGTGGTGGTGGACGAGGAACCGGCCGTCACCTGCTGGCCGTAGAGCACCGTGGGGATCTTGTTCCCGCTGAGCCGGTTGTCCTCGTCGAAGGTGACGACGAGCAGGCTGTTGTGGGTCTTGGCCCAGGTGGCGTAGGCGCCCAGGTTGTTCTTCAGCCAGGTGTCCCCGGAGGACACCGAGCAGTCGTGCATGTCGCTGCACAGGTTCGGGACGACGAAGGAGACCTGCGGCAGCGTCGTGTAGTCGGCCGGGAACTGCGCGAAGGTCTTCGCGCTCGACGTCGGTACGTTGCCGAAGCCGAACCACGGGTTGTGCTTCTGCGCGTACTTGCCGCTGCTGCACGTCGTGGAGCCCTGGCTGGGCAGTGTCTCGTTGTAGCTCGCCCAGGTCCTGCCGGCGGCGATCAGCTCGGAGGCGAGGTTCGGCGCGGAGGAGAAGCCGGGCCTGACGCAGCTGTCGTCCGTGACGCCCTGGGTGGAGCCGGAGAACAGGGCGTAGTAGTTGGGCTGGCTCGGGTGCGTCTCGGCGTAGGACTGGGAGAGGTTGGCGCCCCCGGTCCTGAGCGAGTTGATGTACGGGGCGCTGGAGGAGCCGATCACCTGGCTGTACGCGTGGTTCTCGAAGACCACGACGACCACGTGGTCCGGGGTCGGGACCCCGGCCGCGGCATGGGCGGTGGTGGAACCGCCGAGCCCGGTCCACAGCCCCACGGCGGCCGCGGTGAAGGCGAGGGCGGACGCCACGACGGCACGGCGGCGGCGGTACACGGTTGTGCCGGACACTTCAGACCTCCGGTGGGGGAGAGGCGATGGTGACGATGACAGTGCGAACAGAGCATGTACACGCCATCACTCGCCTGTCTCACGGCACCCGGCCCGGGGGGTGAAGACCTGGTGAACTGCCCGCTTCAGTGCCACCCGCACCCGCGGTACCCCTTCAGTGACCCTGGAGCGCCTCTTCAGCGCCTCTTCAGGCCCTCCTCCGTGCTCCCTCGGGTCCCGCCGCCCCCTCGGCGCGCTCGCCGGTCCCCTTTCCACGGCCGCCGGCCACGGAGTCGTGACCGCACCCGCGCTGCCGTGGCGGGCGTCGGCATCGGTCCTCGGCGGTGTGGCCGGCATGGGCTCTCCTCCACACGCTCCCCATCCGCGCCGACACGGTCCCGCCCGGGAGGAGTCCTCGCACGCCCCGGCGCTTCCGCACGCCTCTCCGGTTAGGCTCGGCCTCGTACGACCTTGATCGGGACCGGCTGTGCGACGCTGACCGGACCGGTGGTGCGACTTCGATCCGAGGGAGGCCGAGGATGACGGCGCCGGGACGCAGAAGCAGTACTTTCACACGGCTGCTGCGGCACGGCTTCACCGATCCATCGGCGGCCGAGAGGCTCCTGGAGAGCGAGCAGCTCGCCCCCATAAAAGCCGATCCGGTACTCCTCGAAGCGCTCGGGACGACCGCCGACCCGGATCTCGCGCTGCTCGGACTGGTCCGGCTCGTCGAGGCGCAGGGCGGCCACACGGCCGAGCGCGAACTCCTCGACACACTGGTCGCCGCCAAGCCGCTGCGGGACCGGCTCCTCGGCGTCCTCGGCGCCTCCGCCGCCCTCGCCGACCACCTCGCCCGCCATCCGGGGGACTGGCGGGAACTCGTCACCTACGAGCCGCAGGACCTGCATCCCGGAGTGACGGAGTTCGAGCGCGGCCTCGCGGAGGCGGACGACCCCGTCTCGCTGCGCGTCGCCTACCGGCGCTGTCTGCTGTCCATCGCCGCGCGCGACGTGTGCGGCACCACCGACCTCGCCCAGACCGCGGCCGAACTCGCCGACCTCGCCACCGCCACCCTGCGCGCGGCCCTCACCATCGCGTGCGACGCCGCGCCCGCGGACGCCGCGCTGTGCCGGCTCGCCGTCGTCGCGATGGGCAAGTGCGGCGGACACGAGCTCAACTACGTCTCCGACGTCGACGTGATCTTCGTGGCGGAGGCGGTCGGCGGCGCCGACGAGGGCAAGGCGATCCAGGCCGCCACCCGGCTCGCCGCCCACATGATGCGGATCTGCTCCGAGACGACCGTCGAGGGCAGCATCTGGCCCGTCGACGCCAACCTGCGGCCCGAGGGACGCAACGGGCCGCTGGTCCGCACGCTCAGCAGCCATCTCGCCTACTACCAGCGGTGGGCCAAGACCTGGGAGTTCCAGGCGCTGCTCAAGGCACGGCCGGTGGCCGGGGACCTGGACCTCGGCGCGGAGTACGTGGCCACGCTCGCGCCGCTCGTCTGGCACGCCGCCGAGCGCGAGAACTTCGTCCCCGACGTGCAGAAGATGCGGCGCCGCGTCGTCGAGAACATCCCCGTGGCCGAGGTCGACCGGGAGCTGAAGCTCGGACCCGGAGGGCTGAGGGACGTCGAATTCGCCGTACAGCTCCTGCAGTTGGTGCACGGCCGGGCCGACTCCTCGCTGCGCAGCGGCACCACGCTCGACGCCCTGAAGGCACTCGCCGCGGGCGGATACGTGGGGCGCGCCGACGCCGTCCAGCTCGACGACTCGTACCGGTTCCTGAGACTGATGGAGCACCGCATACAGCTGTTCCGGCTGCGGCGGACCCACCTGGTGCCGGAGGACAGCGCCGACCTGCGGCGCATCGGGCGGTCGTTGGGACTGCGCGTCGACCCGGTCGCCGAGCTGAAGCGTGAATGGAAACGGCACCGGGCCGTGGTGCGACGGCTGCACGAGAAGCTCTTCTACCGGCCGCTGCTCGACGCCGTCGCCCAACTCGCCACCGGCGAGGCCCGGCTGAGCGCGGACGCGGCCCGGGAGCGGCTCGTCGCGCTCGGATACGCCGACCCGGCCGCCGCGCTGCGCCACCTGGAGGCGCTGGCCTCCGGCGTCTCACGCAAAGCCGCCATTCAACGGACCCTGCTGCCCGTGCTGTTGGGATGGTTCGCGGACTCCGCCGAACCCGACGCCGGCCTGCTCAACTTCCGCAAGGTGTCGGACGCGCTCGGCAAGACCCCCTGGTACCTACGGCTGTTGAGGGACGAAGGGGCGGCCGCCGAGAACCTCGCGCGGGTGCTGTCCGCGGGGCGCCTCGCCCCCGACCTGCTCATGCGCGCCCCGGAGGCGGTCGCGCTGCTCGGTGACGGCGACGGCGGCGGGCTGGAGCCGCGCGCCCGGGCGCACCTGGAACAGGAGGTGCTCGCGGCGGTGGGACGGGCCGCGGGGGGCGAACAGGCGGTCACCGCCGCGCGCGGGGTGCGGCGGCGGGAGCTGTTCCGCACCGCCGCGGCCGACATCGTCGCCTCCTACGGCACCGAGGAGACGCCCGTCGTCGCCGACCAGGGCGCCCTCGTCGACCAGGTCGGCGGCGCGGTGTCCGACCTGACCGCGGCGACGCTCGCGGGGACCCTGCGGGCCGTGGTGCGCGACGGATGGGGGGACACCCTGCCCACCCGGTTCGCGGTGATCGCGATGGGACGGTTCGGGGGGCACGAGCTCGGCTACGGGTCCGACGCGGACGTACTGTTCGTGCACGAGCCCCGGGAGGGCGTGGACGAGCACGAGGCGTCCCGGGCCGCCAACGCCGTGGTCTCCGAGATGCGGCGGCTGCTCCAGGTGTCCAGCGCGGATCCGCCGCTGCTGATCGACGCGGATCTGCGGCCCGAGGGGAAGTCCGGGCCGCTCGTACGGTCGCTGAAGTCGTACGAGGCGTACTACCGGCGGTGGTCGCTGGTGTGGGAGTCGCAGGCGCTGCTGCGGGCCGAGTTCGTGGCCGGGGACGAGGACCTGGGGCGCCGGTTCATCGAGCTCGTCGATCCGCTGCGGTATCCGGCGGAGGGGCTGGGCGAGGACGCCGTGCGGGAGATACGGCGGCTGAAGGCGCGGATGGAGTCGGAGCGGATGCCTCGCGGGGCGGATCCGACGCTGCACAGCAAACTGGGGCGGGGCGGGCTGTCCGACGTGGAGTGGACGGTCCAGTTGTTCCAGCTGCGGCACGGGTGGGACGAACCGGGGCTGCGGACCACGCGGACGCGGGAGGCGCTGGCGGCCGCGTGTGCGGCGGAGCTGGTGTCGGGGGAGGACGCGGCGATCCTCGACGAGGCGTGGGTGCTGGCTACGCGGGTGCGCAACGCCGTGATGCTGGTGCGGGGGCGGGCCGGGGACACGTTTCCGTCCGACGGGCGGGAGCTGGCTGCCGTGGGGCGTTACTTGGGGTACGGGCCCGGTCATGTGGGCGACATGCTCGACGACTACCGGCGGACCACTCGGCGGGCGCGGGCCGTCGTGGACGAGTTGTTCTACGGGGCGTGAGACTCGGTGCCGGTGCGGGTTCCGTTGCCGGTGCGAGTTCCGGTGCCGGTCCCGTTGCCTGTGCTGGTGCGAGTCCCGTCGCCTGTGCCTGTGCCTGTGCCTGTGCCGTGCGGGGCGCGGTGCGGGCTGTGGTGGGGCGGGGCCGTGCCGGTACGTCGAGCCCGGCGCCGTTGGATCAGACGTGGGCCGGGCACGGGAGCCGCTGCTCGATCCGGGCGTGAGCGACGGGCTGCGACGTACCGGCACGGCCCCTCCCGTGCGTCGCCGGGTGCGGGCAGCGGTGCGGGGCGCCGGTGCGGGTGTGGGCTGCCGCGGGCGGGTGGTGGGACCGGGGTGTGTCAGGCCTTCAAGGGGAGCATCTGTGCTCCTCGCGTGCCGGGTACCCAGCGGGGCAGCGTGTGGGGCAGGGCGCCGTACCAGAGGCGGGCCACCGTGAAGCCGAAGGCCAGGCAGAGCATGCCGCCCACCGCGTCGAGCCAGAAGTGGTTGGCGGTGGAGACGATGACCAGCAGGGTGGCCGCCGGGTAGAGGAGGCCCAGGATGCGGGCCCACGGCGCCGAGGCCAGGGCGAAGATCGTCAGGCCGCACCACAGGGACCAGCCGATGTGCATCGACGGCATCGCGGCGTACTGGTTCGACATGTGCTTGAGGTCGCCGGAGGCCATCGAGCCCCAGGTGTGGTGGACGACGACCGTGTCCACGAAATGGCCGCCGTTCATCAGGCGCGGCGGGGCGAGCGGGAGGAAGTAGTAGCCGACCAGGGCCACCGCCGTCGTGGCGAACAGGGCCAGGCGCGCGGCGGCGTAGCGGCCGGGATGGCTGTGGTAGAGCCACACCAGGACGCCCAGGGTCACCACGAAGTGCAGCGTCGCGTAGTAGTAGTTCATGCCGATGATCAGCCATGTCGCCGAGTTGACGGCATGGTTGACCGACTGCTCGACCGCGATTCCGAGGTGGTGCTCCATGCGCCAGATCCAGTCGGCGTTGCGCAGCGCCTTGCCCCTCTGCTCGGGCACGGCGTTGCGGATCAGCGAGTACGTCCAGTAACTCGCCGCGATGAGCAGGATCTCGAACCAGAAACGGGGGCGACGCGGAGTCCGCAGACGGTGCAGGAAGCCCTTCCCCGCACGGTCCCTTGCGACGGGGCGTGGAGCGGCCCGGTCCTGGCCTTCCAGTGTCGTCACGGTCGTCTCACCCATAGGCACAAAGTCTGCCAGAAAAGCGTTCCGCGACCGATCATCCCCTGGTCGGGTCCTGGCCGCACGTTCTGCACCGGGCGGACCACTACGCGCGGCGTAGGGAATCCCCCCGAGGGCTGTCCCGTGATCGCCGGTGGATCAGCGCGCGGCGTCGGACGCCGTGCGTCGCGAGGCGGAGGGTCGTCCTCGTACCGGGTGTGTCCGGGCGACCCCGACGACGCGGCGAGGTGCCGTGGCTGTCGTCGTGCGCCCGTCGGGGATCACGGGACAGCCCTCAGGGACGATTCCGGTCCCCAGGGGCCGAAGCGGTCGACCCGCGCACCACCAGTTCCGGCATGAACACGAACTCGCTGTGCGGTGCCGGAGTCCCCCCGATCTCCTCCAGCAGCGTCCGTACCGCCGCCTGCCCCATGGCCGGCACCGGCTTGCGGATCGTCGTCAGGGGCGGGTCGGTGAAGGCGATCAGCGGCGAGTCGTCGAAGCCCACGACGGATATGTCCTTCGGTACGTCCAGACCGCGCCCGCGCGCCGCCCGTATCGCCCCGAGGGCCATCATGTCGCTGGCGCAGACGACCGCCGTGCAGTCCCGTTCGATGAGCGCGGCGGCCGCGGCCTGCCCGCCCTCCAGGGTGTACAGCGAGTGCTGGACCAGTCGCTCCTCGACGTCGGCGGGAGCGAGCCCCAACTGTTCCTGCATCGTGCGCACGAAACCCTCGATCTTGCGCTGCACGGGCACGAACCGCTTCGGACCCAGGGCGAGCCCGATGTGGGTGTGCCCGAGCGAGACGAGGTGCGTGACCGCCAGGTCCATCGCCGCGCGGTCGTCGGGCGAGATGAACGGCGCCTGCACCTTCGGCGAGAACCCGTCGACCAGGACGAAGGGGACCCCCTGGGCGCGCAGCTGCTCGTAGCGCTGCATGTCCGCCGAGGTGTCCGCGTGCAGCCCGGAGACGAAGATGATGCCGGCGACTCCCCGGTCGACGAGCATCTCCGTCAGCTCGTCCTCGGTCGAGCCGCCCGGTGTCTGGGTCGCGAGGACCGGGGTGTACCCCTGGCGGGTCAGCGCCTGCCCGATGACCTGCGCCAGCGCGGGGAATATCGGGTTCTCCAGCTCGGGGGTGATCAGGCCCACCAGGCCCTCGCTGCGCTGCCGCAGCCGGACGGGGCGCTCGTAGCCCAGTACGTCGAGCGCGGCCAGGACGGACTGGCGGGTGGTCGCGGCGACGCCCGGCTTCCCGTTCAGGACGCGGCTGACAGTCGCCTCACTGACCCCCGCCTGGGCTGCGATGTCGGCAAGCCGTGTGGTCACGGGATGGGACTGTACCTGCCGGTTCTCGCCCTGCCCACCAACCAGACGCCGTGTGCGGGCGGTTGATCGGCCCGCTCCGGGCTGCTGCGTCATCGCGCTCCCTCGTGTTCTGGTCGGCTCGGCGTCGCGGGCGTGCGCCGCGGGAAGGGGTGGCTCCTGCAAGGCGCTGACGGGCCGATGATCCCCGTACCGGTCGGGTATGGCAAGAGCTTGCAGAGTCTTGCACAGGGGCTCCGCTGCCCGCTGAGCGGCCTCGGACAAGGGTTTCCGTACCATCGCCTACGGGTCACGGGCGGGTAACTCTCGGCAGTCCTTGCACTTTTTTGCTGCAAGGTCTTTCGCGCCGCTTACAACGCTGTTACGTTCACGTCGCCCGGCGGACGCAACGGCGCAGTCGGCAAGTCGGCAAGGGGAGCGGGCGGGACCGCTTCCCCACCCACTCGGGCTTTCACCCTCAAGGAGATCTCATGCGGCGTGGCATAGCGGCCACCGCGCTGGTGGCGTCCCTCGCCCTCGCGGCGACGGCCTGCGGCGGCAGTGACAGCGGCAGCGACAAGTCGGACGGCCCCACCACCATCACCTGGTGGGACACCTCCAACGCCACCAATGAGGCGCCGACGTACAAGGCACTGGCCCAGCAGTTCGAGAAGGCCAATCCGGACATCAAGGTCAAGTACGTCAACGTCCCCTTCGACCAGGCGCAGAACAAGTTCGACACGGCCGCCGGCGCCTCCGGCGCCCCGGACATCCTGCGCTCCGAGGTCGGCTGGACCCCGGCCTTCGCCAAGAAGGGCTACTTCCTGCCGCTGGACGGCACCGAGGCCCTCGCGGACCAGGCCAAGTTCCAGCCGAGCCTGATCGAGCAGGCCAAGTACGACGGCAAGACGTACGGTGTCCCGCTGGTGACCGACACCCTCGCGCTCGTCTACAACAAGGCGCTGTACAAGAAGGCGGGCATCACCGAAGCCCCCAAGACCTGGGACGACCTGAAGAAGGCCGCCGCCACGATCAAGCAGAAGACGGGCGTCGACGGCTACTGGGGCTCGACCCAGGCCTACTACGCGCAGTCGTTCCTCTACGGCGAGGGCACCGACACCGTCGACGCCTCCGCGAAGAAGATCACCGTGAACTCGGCCGCCGCGCAGAAGGCGTACGGGACCTGGCAGGGCCTGTTCTCCGGCAAGGGACTGCACAAGGCCGACACCACCGCCGACGCCTACGCCCACATCCAGGACGCGTTCGTCAACGGCAAGGTCGCCTCGATCGTCCAGGGCCCCTGGGAGATCACGAACTTCTACAAGGGCTCGGCCTTCACCGACAAGGCCAACCTCGGGATCGCCACCGTCCCGGCCGGCTCCACCGGCAAGGCGGGCGCCCCGACCGGCGGCCACAACCTCTCCGTCTACGCCGGGTCCGACAAGGCCCACCAGGCGGCGTCGCTGAAGTTCGTGAAGTTCATGACCTCGGCCGCCTCGCAGTCGACGATCGCGCTCAAGAACTCCACGCTGCCCACCCGTGACGACGCCTACACCAGCGCGGTCAAGGCCGACCCGGGCATCGCCGGCTACCAGACGGTGCTCGCCGCCGCCCAGCCGCGGCCCGCGCTGCCCGAGTACAGCTCGCTGTGGGGCCCGCTCGACACCGAGCTGCCGAAGATCGCGGGTGGCAAGGAGTCCCTGGACAAGGGCCTGAACAACGTCGAACTGGCGATCGCCAAGCTGGTCCCGGACTTCAGCAAGTGAGTCCGTGTGGCCGTCGGATCCCCTCCCGGGCGACGGGGGACGGGAGGGGATCCGACGGCCACCGGCGTGAGCACGGCCCCAACCCTGATCTTCCAGAAGGTGTCGAACCATGACAGTCGCCATCGACCGAGCGACCGGAAAGCGTGTCGGTGACCGCGGGTCACGCCCCGGTCCGTTCCAGCGTCTCAAGCGCGGGTACCAGAAGTACTGGTACGCGTACGCGATGATCGCCCCGGTGGTCGTCGTGCTCGGCGGACTGGTGCTGTATCCGCTGGTGCGGGGCCTCTACCTGACGCTCACGGACGCCAACAGCCTCAACTCCGCCCGCACGATCGGCGTCAACCACATCGACGCCACGTACAAGTTCATCGGCTTCGACAACTACAAGGACATCCTGTGGGGCCCGACGTCGTACGACCGCTTCTGGTCGCACTTCATCTGGACCATCGTGTGGACGGCGCTCTGTGTCGCCCTCCACTACTGCATCGGCCTCGGCCTCGCCCTGCTGCTCAACCAGAAGATGCGCGGCCGCACCTTCTACCGGCTGCTCCTGGTGCTGCCCTGGGCCGTGCCGACGTTCGTCACCGTCTTCGGCTGGCGCTTCATGCTCGCGGACGGCGGCGTCATCAACACCATGCTCGACGCGGTGCACCTGCCGTCGCCGCTGTGGCTGGAGGACACCTTCTGGCAGCGGTTCGCGGCGATCATGGTCAACACCTGGTGCGGTGTGCCCTTCATGATGGTCTCGCTCCTCGGCGGCCTGCAGTCCATCGACGCCACGCTGTACGAGGCCGCGGAGATGGACGGCGCGAACGCCTGGCAGCGGTTCCGCTTCGTCACCCTGCCGGGCCTCAGGTCGGTCAGCTCCACCGTCGTCCTGCTCGGCATCATCTGGACGTTCAACCAGTTCGCCGTGATCTTCCTGCTGTTCGGCAACACCGCCCCGGACGCGCAGATCCTCGTCACCTGGGCCTACTACCTCGGCTTCGGCCAACAGCCGCGCGACTTCGCGCAGTCGGCGGCCTACGGCATGCTGCTGCTGGCCATCCTGATCGTCTTCACCTCCTTCTACCGCCGCTGGCTGAACCGCAATGACCAGCAGCTCGCGATCTGAGGCGGGAGTCTCCATGAGTACCACCACCCTTCGGACGTCTCCGGCCGACCAGGTCCCCACCGGCACAAAGCCGTCCGCCAGGCCCCGCGGACGCGGCCGGCGCGGGCTCCTCGGCTCGCTCACCTCGCACGGCATCCTGATCGTCGCGAGCCTGATCGCGCTGTTCCCGATCGCCTGGCTGGTCTTCCTGTCCCTCGGCCCGGACAAGGACGACTACCTCCACCCCGGACGCATCTGGGACAAGATGACGTTCGACAACTACACCTTCGTGCTCCAGCACACGAACTTCTTCGAGTGGATGAAGAGTTCGCTCATCGTCTCGCTCGGGACCACGGTCATCGGTGTGCTGGTCGCGGCGACCACCGGCTACGCGGTGTCCCGCATGCGCTTCCCCGGCTACCGGAAGTTCATGTGGGTCCTCCTGGTCACCCAGATGTTCCCGATCGCCGTACTCATCGTGCCGATGTACGAGATCCTCTCGGACCTCCAGCTCATCGACAGCTACGTCGGTCTCGTCCTCGTCTACTGCTCGACGGCGGTGCCCTACAGCGCCTGGCTGCTCAAGGGCTACTTCGACACCATCCCGTTCGAGATCGACGAGGCCGGACGCGTCGACGGGCTGAGCCCCTTCGGCACCTTCTTCCGGCTGATCCTGCCGCTCGCCAAGCCGGGCCTCGCGGTCGCCGCCTTCTACAACTTCATCACCGCCTTCGGTGAGGTCGCGTTCGCCTCCACGTTCATGCTCGACGACTCGAAGTACACCTTCGCGGTGGGCCTGCAGAGTTTCGTCAGCGAGCACGACGCGCAGCGCAACCTGATGGCCGCCACGGCGGTGCTGATCGCGATACCCGTCTCGGCGTTCTTCTACCTCGTGCAGAAGAACCTCGTCACCGGTCTCACCGCCGGCGGAACGAAGGGCTGATCCGCCCGGAAGCCCCCAGGCTCCCGCGCGCTCGCCGCGCGCGGGTGGCGGCCGCGGTGTCCATCCGACCCCGCCGGCACCGCGGCCGCCTCGTTCCGCCACCCCGACGACGCACCTCCCTCCCCGAGCCCCGGCCCGCCCGGACGCGGGGGAGACCCCACCTCGAACTCCTCTCCCACCCTCGGCCTCGCCCGAGCGGGGGACCCCCACCGCATCAAGGACGCCATGAGCCAGCACTCCGCCGACCAGGCCCCGAACTCCGCCCTCGCCACCGTCGCCACCCGCCGCGACTGGTGGCGCGACGCGGTGATCTACCAGGTCTATCCGCGCAGCTTCGCCGACAGCAACGGCGACGGCATGGGCGACCTGGAGGGCGTACGTTCCCGACTGCCCTACCTGCGCGACCTCGGTGTGGACGCCGTGTGGCTCAGCCCCTTCTACGCCTCGCCGCAGGCCGACGCCGGATACGACGTGGCGGACTACCGGGCCGTCGACCCCATGTTCGGCAGTCTCCTCGACGCCGACGCCCTCATCCGTGACGCCCACGGTCTCGGCCTGCGGATCATCGTCGACCTGGTGCCCAACCACTCCTCCGACCAGCACGAGTGGTTCAAGCGCGCGCTGCGCGAGGGCCCCGGCTCCGACCTGCGGGACCGCTACCACTTCCGCCCCGGCAAGGGCGCGGACGGCGAACTCCCGCCCAACGACTGGGAGTCCATCTTCGGCGGCCCGGCCTGGACCCGCGTCACCGAGCCGGACGGCACTCCCGGCGAGTGGTACCTGCACCTCTTCGCGCCCGAACAGCCCGACTTCAACTGGGAACACCCGGCCGTCGGCGACGAGTTCCGCTCGATCCTGCGGTTCTGGCTCGACATGGGCGTCGACGGCTTCCGGATCGACGTCGCGCACGGACTGGTGAAGGCGGAGGGCCTGCCGGACCTCGGCGACCACGACCAGCTGAAGCTGCTGGGCAACGATGTCATGCCGTTCTTCGACCAGGACGGCGTGCACGAGGTCTACCGGCAGTGGCGCACCATCCTCGACGAGTACTCCGGTGAGCGGATCTTCGTCGCGGAGGCGTGGACCCCGACGATCGAGCGCACCGCGAACTACGTCCGCCCCGACGAGCTGCACCAGGCCTTCAACTTCCAGTACCTGGGCACCCACTGGGACGCGGCGGAGCTGCGTTCGGTGATCGACCGGACCCTCGACGCGATGCGTCCGGTCGGCGCCCCCTCGACCTGGGTGCTGTCGAACCACGACGTGACCCGGCACGCCACCCGGTTCGCCAACCAGCCCGGTCTCGGCACCCAGATCCGCACCGCGGGCGACCGGGAGCTCGGGCTGCGCCGGGCCCGCGCGGCGACCCTGCTGATGCTGGCGCTGCCCGGCTCCGCCTACCTCTACCAGGGCGAGGAGCTCGGCCTGCCCGACGTCGTCGACCTGCCCGACGAGGTGCGCCAGGACCCCGCCTACTTCCGGGGTGCCGGCCAGGACGGCTTCCGCGACGGCTGCCGGGTGCCGATCCCGTGGACCCGGGCGGGTTCCAGCTACGGCTTCGGCAGCGGCGGCAGCTGGCTGCCGCAGCCCGCCGAGTGGGCGGAGCTGAGCATCGAGGCGCAGACCGGCGTGGCGGGCTCCACGCTGGAGCTGTACCGCGACGCGCTCGCCGTGCGGCGCGAGCGGTCCGACCTCGGGGCGGGCGACACCGTCGACTGGCTGGACGCGCCCGACGGCGTGCTCGCCCTCCGCCGGGGCGCGTTCGTCTGCACCGCGAACACCGGGAGCGAGTCCGTGACCGTCCCGGCGTACGGCAGGGTGCTCGTCGCGAGCGGCGAGGTGACCCTGTCACGGGACGGCGAGGCGACGCTGCCCGCCGACACGACCGTGTGGTGGGCAGCCTGACCCTCCCGCCACGACGGCTGAGCGGTGCCCCGGTCCTCCTGGACCGGGGCACCGCTTTTTTACGCGCTGAAATCCCTTACGACATCTTGCTGAAACTTGGCGGCAAGAGATACGTTCCCGCACACGCCCGACTGATTCACTGGGCAACTTCCTTCCAGGGCCCCCCCACTTGTCCCCCCGGAGCCCCGGGCACCCGCACACCCCCACCGCACAACGACGTGCAGGAGATGACATGGCCAAGAGAACTCTTGCCACCGCGCTCGCGCTCGCCGCGGGCATGGCGGCCTCGGTGGTCCTGCCCACCGGCACCGCCCAGGCCTCCCCGCCCGGCACCAAGGACGTCACCGCCGTCCTGTTCGAGTGGAAATTCGACTCCGTCGCCAAGGAGTGCACCAACACGCTGGGCCCGGCCGGCTACGGCTACGTCCAGGTGTCCCCGCCCGCCGAGCACATACAGGGCTCGCAGTGGTGGACCTCGTACCAGCCCGTCAGCTACCGGATCGCCGGCCGGCTCGGCGACGCCACCGCCTTCAAGAACATGGTCACCACCTGCCACGCGGCCGGCGTGAAGGTCGTGACGGACACGGTGATCAACCACATGTCCGCCGGTTCCGGCACCGGCACCGGCGGTTCGTCGTACACGAAGTACGACTACCCCGGCCTGTACTCCTCGTACGACATGGACGACTGCACCGCCAGCATCAGCGACTACACCAACCGGGCCAACGTCCAGAACTGCGAACTCGTCGGTCTCGCCGACCTGGACACCGGTGAGGAGTACGTCCGCAAGACCATCGCCGGCTATCTGAACACGCTGCTCGGATACGGCGTCGACGGCTTCCGTATCGACGCGGCCAAGCACATTCCGGCGGCCGACCTCGCGAACATCAAGTCCCGGCTGAGCAACCCGTCCGCGTACTGGAAGCAGGAGGTCATCTACGGCGCCGGCGAGGCGGTCCAGCCCACCGAGTACACCGGCAACGGCGACGTCCAGGAGTTCCGCTACGCCTACGACCTCAAGCGGGTCTTCAACAACGAGAACCTCGCCTACCTGAAGAACTACGGCGAGGGCTGGGGTTACATGAGCAGCTCCGTCGCGGCCGTCTTCGTCGACAACCACGACACCGAACGCAACGGCTCGACGCTCAACTACAAGGACGGGGCGAACTACACGCTCGCCAACGTCTTCATGCTCGCCTACCCGTACGGCGCCCCGGACATCAACTCAGGCTACGAGTGGTCGAACGCGGACGCCGGTCCGCCCAACGGGGGTACCGTCAACGCCTGCTGGCAGGACGGCTGGAAGTGCCAGCACGCCTGGCCCGAGATCAAGTCGATGGTCGCCTTCCGCAACGCCACCCGGGGGCAAGCCCTTTCCAACTGGTGGGACAACGGCAACGACGCCATCGCTTTCGGCCGGGGCGGCAAGGGCTTCGTGGCCATCAACCACGAGACCTCCTCGCTGAGCCGGACCTACAGCACCTCCCTCGCGGCGGGAACGTACTGCAACGTCCAGAACAACACGAGCATCACGGTGAACAGTTCGGGTCAGTTCACGGCGACGCTGGGCGCCAACACGGCACTTGCGCTCTACGCGGGCAAGTCCAGCTGCTGAAACCCCTTTCCGCATGTTGCAAGACTCTTGCTGCAAACCTTGCGTGAGCGATACGGTCACGCGGGCGTTCGGCATCGTGGCCGAAACGCTGCGCGGGGTCGGACCCGAGTACGCCGTAATCGCTAGGAGTTCACGACTGTGGACCTGATACCGAGAGGGCCGGCGAGTCGCTTCAGCCGCCCCAGGCTGCGCGCAGCCGTCCTCGCCGCCGCACTGGCCGTATCGCTTGCGCAACCCCTTGTGGCGCGGGCCCAGACCCCGCCCGCACCGCCGTCGGACGCGAAGCTCGCCGCCGAGCCGTCCCGGCACGACTCAACCCGTGACCAGTTCTACTTCGTGATGCCGGATCGTTTCGCCAACGGCGACACGTCCAACGACGAGGGCGGACTGACCGGTTCGAGGCTGTCCACCGGTTATGACCCCACCGACAAGGGCTTCTACCAGGGCGGCGACCTCAAGGGCCTGACGAAGCGGCTCGACTACATCAAGGGGCTCGGCACCACCGCCATCTGGATGGCGCCGATCTTCAAGAACCAGCCCGTCCAGGGCACCGGCAAGGACGCCTCGGCCGGCTACCACGGCTACTGGATCACCGACTTCACCAAGGTCGACCCGCACTTCGGCACCGACAAGGACCTGGAGACGCTGATCTCCAAGGCCCACGCCAAGGGCATGAAGGTCTTCTTCGACGTCATCACCAACCACACCGCCGATGTCGTCGACTACAAGGAGAAGTCCTACGACTACCTCTCCAAGGGCGCCTTCCCGTACCTGACGAAGGACGGCAAGCCGTTCGACGACGCGGACTACGCGGACGGCGCCAAGGGCTTCCCGTCGGTGGACAACGGCTCCTTCCCCCGGACGCCGACGGTCCGCGCCGCGAAGAAGGGCGTCAAGGTCCCCTCGTGGCTCAACGACACCACGATGTACTCCAACCGCGGTGACTCCACCTACGCGGGCGAGTCCGCCACCTACGGCGACTTCTCCGGCCTCGACGACCTGTGGACCGAACGTCCCGAGGTCGTCAGCGGGATGGAGAAGATCTACGAGAAGTGGGTCAGGGACTTCGGCATCGACGGCTTCCGGATCGACACCGTGAAGCACGTGAACATGGAGTTCTGGACGCAGTGGGCCACCGCCCTCGACGCGTACGCGGCCCGGCACGGGCGCAAGAACTTCTTCATGTTCGGCGAGGTCTACTCCGCCGACACGTCGATCACCTCGCCGTACGTCACCCAGGGCCGGCTCGACGCCACCCTCGACTTCCCGTTCCAGGACGCGGCCCGCTCGTACGCCTCGCAGGGCGGCAGCGCGCGGAAGCTCTCGTCCCTGTTCGCGGACGACTACAAGTACACGACCGACAAGGCCAACGCCTACGAGCAGGTCACCTTCCTCGGCAACCACGACATGGGCCGCATCGGGTACTTCCTGGACCAGGACAACCCCAAGGCGACCGACGCCCAGCTGCTGAAGAAGGACAGGCTCGCCAACGAGCTGATGTTCCTCAGCCGCGGCAACCCCGTCGTCTACTACGGCGACGAACAGGGCTTCACCGGCTCCGGCGGCGACAAGGACGCCCGCCAGCCGATGTTCGCCTCCAAGATCGCCGACTACCTCGACGACGACGAGATCGGCACCGACCGTACGGCCGCGAGCGACGCCTACGACACGAAGGCGCCGCTCTACAAGACGATCGGCGCCCTGTCCAAGCTGCGCAAGGACAACCCGGCCCTGACCGACGGCGTCCAGACGGAGCGCTACGCCGCGGACGGCGCCGGCGTGTACGCCTTCTCCCGCACCGACGCGAGGACCGGCACCGAGTACGTCGTCGCCGTGAACAACGCCGACGAGGCGAAGTCGGCCACGTTCGCGACCGGTTCGGCGATCATGACCTTCCGCGCCCTGTACGGGACGTCGGACTCGGCGACCAGCGACGCGGACAAGAAGCTCACCGTCACGGTTCCGGCCGGATCGGCGATCGTCCTCAAGGCCGCGGGCCGGCTCGCCGCCCCCGCGACCAGGCCGACGCTGACCCTGAAGGCTCCGGCCGCGGGCGCCACCGGCACCGTCGAACCGTCGGCGGACGTCACCGGCGGTCAGCTCGACCGGGTCGTCTTCGCCGCCCAGACCGGCAACGGCGCCTGGCACACCCTCGGCTCCGCCGACCACGCCCCGTACAAGGTCACCCAGGTCATCGGCAAGGACGTACCGGCCGGTACCGCGCTGCGCTACAAGGCCGTCGTCGTCGACTCGGCCGGACACACGGCGAGCGCGACGGCCGAGTCCACCACCGGCACCGCGCCCGCCCCGGAGGTCCCGACGGCCTCCTCGCGCGACTACGCGGTCGTCCACTACAAGCGCACCGACGGCGACTACACCGACTGGCGCCTGTACGCCTGGGGCGACATCGCCGACGGCGAGGCCACCACCTGGCCTGCCGGGCACGACTTCGTCGGCCGGGACGCCTACGGCGCCTTCGCCTACGTGAAGCTGAAGCCGGGCGCCTCCAGCGTGGGCTTCCTGGTCATCGACAAGGACGGCAACAAGGACGTCGCGAGCGACCGCACGATCGACGTCACCAGGACCGGCGAGGTCTGGGTCGAACAGGGCAAGGACACCGTCCTCGCCGAGCAGCCCGACCTGCCCGCCCAGGACAAGACCAAGGCGGTCGTCCACTACCACCGCGCCGACGGCGACTACACCGGCTGGGGCCTGCACGTGTGGACCGGGGCCGCGACGCCCACGGACTGGACGAAGCCCCTGGAGCCGGTGCGCACCGACGCCTACGGAGCCGTCTACGAGGTGCCGCTCGCCGAGGGCGCGACCAGCCTTAGCTACATCATCCACAAGGGCGACGCCAAGGACCTGCCCACCGACCAGTCGCTCGACCTCACGGCGAACGGCCACGAGGTGTGGTTGCTGGACGGCCAGGAGAAGTACCTGCTGCCGCAGCCCAAGGGCAGCGCGGCCGCGCTCGACCTGACCACCTCCAAGGCCGTCTGGATCGACCGGAACACGGTCGCCTGGAACGGCTCCGACGCCGCCGTCTCCACCCAGCTCCTCTCCTCCCACGACGGCTCGATCGCGGTCAAGGACGGCGGGCTGACCAGCGACGACGAACGCTGGCTGCGGCTGGGGAAGACCACCCTCACCGACGCCCAGAAGGCCAAGTTCCCCTATCTGAAGGCGTACACCGCCTGGTCCGTCGACCCGCGCGACCGCGCCCGGGCGCGCTCCGCGCTCGGTGGCCAGCTCGTCGCCTCGCAGCGGGCCGCCAACGGCGCCGTGCTCGCGGCCACCGGCGTGCAGATCGCCGGCGCCCTCGACGACCTGTACGACGCCACGAAGGCGCACCTCGGGCCCGTCTTCCACGACGGTGTCCCCACCCTCTCGGTGTGGGCCCCGACCGCGCAGGCGGTGAGCCTCGACCTCGACGGCTCCACCGTCGCCATGAAGCGCGACGGAGCCACCGGCGTCTGGTCCGTCACCGGAAAGAAGTCCTGGACGAACAAGCCCTACCGCTACGTCGTCAAGGTGTGGGCGCCGAGCGTGCGGAAGATCGTCACCAACAAGGTGACCGACCCCTACTCGGTCGCCCTGACCGCGAACTCGGAGCGGAGCCTGGTCGTCGACCTCGACGCCAAGTCCCTCGCCCCGTCCGGCTGGTCCTCGCTGAAGAAGCCCAGGGCCGTACCGCTGCGGGACGCGCAGATCCAGGAACTGCACGTCCGTGACTTCTCGGTGGCCGACAAGACCGTCCCCGCGAAGGACCAGGGCACCTACCTCGCCTTCACCGACAAGAACAGCGACGGCTCCAAGCACCTGAAGCAGCTGGCGAAGTCCGGCACGTCGTACGTGCACCTGCTGCCCGCGTTCGACATCGCCACCGTCCCCGAGAAGAAGGCGGACCAGCAGAGCACCGACTGCGACCTCGCCTCCTACGCCGCCGACTCCGACAAGCAGCAGGAGTGCGTGGCCAAGACCGCCGCCAAGGACGCCTACAACTGGGGCTACGACCCCTATCACTACACGGTCCCCGAGGGCTCCTACGCCACCGACCCCGACGGCACCGGCCGCACGGTCGAGTTCCGCAGGATGGTCAAGTCGCTGAACGAGGACGGCCTGCGCGTCGTCATGGACGTGGTCTACAACCACACCGCCGCCAGCGGCCAGGCCGACACCAGCGTCCTCGACCAGGTCGTCCCCGGCTACTACCAGCGGCTCCTCGCCGACGGCAGCGTCGCCAACTCCACCTGCTGCGCCAACACGGCCACCGAGAACGCCATGATGGGCAAGCTGGTCGTCGACTCCATCGTCACCTGGGCCAAGGAGTACAAGGTCGACGGCTTCCGCTTCGACCTCATGGGACACCAGCCCAAGGCCAACATCCTCGCGGTCAGGAAGGCCCTCGACGGGCTGACCCCCGCGAAGGACGGCGTCGACGGCAAGAAGATCATCCTGTACGGCGAGGGCTGGAACTTCGGCGAGGTCGCCGACGACGCCCGGTTCGTCCAGGCGACCCAGAAGAACATGGCGGGGACGGGCATCGCGACCTTCTCCGACCGCGCCCGTGACGCCGTCCGCGGCGGCAGCCCCTTCGACTCCGACCCCGGCGTCCAGGGCTTCGCCTCGGGCCTCTACACCGACCCCAACTCCTCGACCGCCAACGGCACCACGGCCGAGCAGAAGGCCCGCCTGCTGCACTACCAGGACCTGATCAAGGTCGGCCTGACCGGCGACCTGGCGGCGTACCGCTTCACCGGCACCGACGGCAAGGAGGTCGAGGGCTCCGAGATCGACTACAACGGCCAGCCCGCGGGTTACGCGGCCGCGCCCGGTGACGCCCTCGCGTACGCCGACGCGCACGACAACGAGTCCCTGTACGACGCGCTCGCCTACAAACTGCCGGCCACCACGAGCGCGGACGACCGGGCGCGCATGCAGGTGCTCGCCATGGCGACGGCCACCCTCTCGCAGGGCCCGTCCCTCTCCCAGGCCGGCTCCGACCTGCTGCGCTCCAAGTCCCTCGACCGCAACTCCTTCGACAGCGGGGACTGGTTCAACGCCGTCCACTGGGACTGCCGGGACGGCAACGGATTCGGGCGCGGTCTGCCGATGGCGGCCGACAACCAGTCCAAGTGGCCCTACGCCACACCTCTGTTGAGCACCGTCAAGGTCGGGTGCGGACAGATCCAGGGCAGCTCGGCCGCGTACCAGGACCTGCTGCGGATCCGAACCACCGAGAGCGTCTTCTCGCTCGCCACGGCCGGCCAGGTGCAGTCGAAGCTCTCCTTCCCGCTGTCCGGCAAGGACGAGACGCCCGGGGTGATCACGATGAAGCTCGGCGACCTCGTCGTCGTCCTCAACGCGACGCCCCAGCGCCAGGAACAGCGGATCGGCTCGCTGTCCGGGACGCGCTACGCGCTTCACCCGGTGCAACGGGCGGGCGCCGACCCCGTCGTCAAGTCCGCCGCGTACACGAAGGACACGGGAACCTTCACCGTTCCGGCACGGACTGTGGCCGTCTTCTCCCGGACCCCCTGACAAGGGCATTACCTTGGTGGGGCGGACCGGGAACCCGGTCCGCCCCACCGGCGTGCCCGAGGCTCTCAGTTGGACGGCAACAGCAGAAGGAACGGCACGACCACCGCGCTGGTCGTCGACGACGTGGCGGCCGACCGGCTCGCCGTGAGCGCGCTGCTGCGCGGCGCCGGTCACGAGGTCGTTCCCGTCGCCACCGCCGCGGACGCGCTGCGCGAACTCGGCGTCCGGCTGCGCGAGGGCACCCTGCCGGACGTGCTTCTCGTCGACGTGCGGCTGCCGGACATGAACGGCTTCGAACTCTGCCGCCGGCTCAAGGCACATCAGGTCCTGGCCACGCTGCCCGTGGTGCACCTCTCGGCCGCCGGCGCGGCCCGCGACGACCGCCGCCGCAGCCTGGACTCCGGCGCCGAGGCCTGTCTGACGGTGCCGGCCGACCCGGAGGAGATCCACTCGGTCGTACGGGCCGCGGTGCGCGCGGCCCGGCTGCGCGCGGAGGACCAGGCCCTGATACGACGGCTGACGCTGCTCTCCGAGACCATCGTCACCGTCCAGGCCGCGCGCAGCCTCGACGAACTCGTCGACGCGGCCGCCGAGGGCACCGCCCGGCTCACCGGCCTGCCGGCCGTCGTGTTCGTCCTCGGCCCGGAGGGCGAGCTGTACCGCGGCATGTCCCCGAAGCGGATCGACCTCGCGCTGCCCGGCCGCGGCGCGCACGACGCCGTGGCCCAGCTGATCGCCAGGCTCGGGGCGGGCCGGGCCGTCGTGCACCGCACCGTCGTCCACGCACCGCTGTGGCCCGCCGGGTTCTTCCGGCCCGGCGTCGAGGACGACGCCCGGCTGGTGCTGGCCCAGGGCGGCAAGGCACCGGTGTGCCTGGCGACGCCCGTACGCGACTCGCGCCCCCAGAGCCCCGCCGACGAGGCCGGGGTGGCCCGGCTCGCCCAGGCCACCGCACTCGCCGCCGAGCCGCTGCTGATGTACGAGGTCGAGCGCCATGTCGCCCTCACCCTGCAGCGCAGCTTCCTGCCCCAGCCGGACAAGCTGCCCGACCTGCCCGGTGTCGACATCGCGGTGCGCTACGAACCCGCGTCCCAGCAGGCCGAGATCGGCGGCGACTTCTACGCGGCCCTGCGCACCGACGACGGTGTCCTCGCCGCGGTCGGCGATGTCGTCGGCCACTCGCTGGACGCGGCCACCGTGATGGTCGAGATCCGGCACGCCCTGCGCGCCTACTGCGTCGAGGACAGCGACCCGGCCGTCCTCGCCGAGCGCCTCGACCGGATGCTCCAGCGCTACCACCCCGAGGTCACCGCGACCGTCTGCCTGATGCTGGTCGAGCCGGACACCGGGCGGGTACGCATCGCCAACGCGGGCCACATCCCGCCACTGGTCGTACGGGGTTCGGGCGGCGCCGACTACGCCAAGGCCCACGGACCGCTGCTGGGCCTCGGCCTCGCGGTGAACCGGCCGACGCCCACCGAGCTGTTCCTGGAGCCCTCGGACCGGCTCCTGGTGGTCACCGACGGCCTGATCGAGACCCGTGGCACGGACCTCGCGATCTCCATGGAACGCCTGCGCGTGGCCGTCGCCGACGCCCCGCCCGGGGTGCGCCCCCTGTGCGACATGCTCCTGGACCGCTTCGGGCGGGACCGGGAGGACGACGTCGCGATGCTGGCGCTCCAGCTCAGGCCGGGGCAGGTCAGGCCCTAAGGTGAGTGCGTTGACCTAGAACGGGAGTGCCCATGCCGCAGATCACCGTCGACTACTCCGACGCGCTCGACGACTCCTTCGACCGGCGCGGATTCGCGCTCGCGCTGCACCCGGTGGTGGTCGAGACGGCGGCCGCGCGGATCGAGGCGTGCAAGACGCGGTTCCGGCCGACCGGGGACAACGTGGTGGGAGCGGAGGCGGACGGACACGCCGTCGTGCACGTCACGCTCGCCCTGCTCGCCGGCCGCAGCGAGGAGACCAAGGTCCGGCTCACCGAGTCGGTGCTGGAGCTGGTGCGCAAGTACGTCGAGCCCGTCGACGGTGTCGTGCTGCACGCCTCCGCCGAGGTCCGGGATCTCGACCCGTCGTACCGCAAGTCCGAGCAGTAGGCCGGCACCGGGCCCGCGGTCACGCCTTCGGGGGCGCGGCCAGCGCGATGAGCCGTACGGCGAGGTCGGTGAACGGCCCGTCGCCCGGCTCGCCCTGGAGCGCACCGCGCAGCAGCGCGCCCAGTTCCTCGTCGCGCGCGGCGCTCACCGCGGCCAGCGCCGCGAAGTCGTGCACGAGCTGCACCTCCAGCTCGCCGCGCGGGATCCGCCGGCCGTCCAGCCAGATCAGTGCCGTCGATTCGACCAGCGAGATCCACGAGCGGACCACCAGCTCCAGCCGGGCGGGCGCGTTCTCGACCTTGAGGTGCGCCAGGATCTGGACATACGCGGCCTGCCGCACGGCGTCGACGAGCGCGTTGGTCTTCGAGGAGCCGACCGCGGGCCCGCCGCGCATCAACGCCGAGAAACCGGGCCCGTGGTCGTCCACGAAGTCGAAGAAGCGGCGCATGACCCGCAGCAGCCGCGCGCCCAGCGGCCCCTCCCGCGGTTCCACGAACCGACTCGCGAGATCGTCCGCGGCGCGCTGCAACGCGGCTTCGTACAGGCTGAGTTTGCCGGGGAAGTAGTGGTAGACCAAAGGCCGCGAGATGCCGGCCGCCGAGGCTATCTCGTCGATGGAGACCTCGTCGGGCGAGCGTCGGCTGAACAGTTCGAGGGCGACGCCGATCAGCTGCTGCCGCCGCTCCTCGACACCCATCCTGCGGCGTACCCCGGTTGTCATGCGAACACCTTACCGATCGGATCCGGCCCGGAACGGGCCGGACCGACCATGGTCGTTCACATGTCCAGCACGAGGCGGTCACCGTGCGCCCGCGACACACAGATGAGCATGGAGTCGCCACGCTCCGTGTCCGTGAGCAGTTCGTCCCGGTGGTCGATCTCGCCCTCCAGGACGCGTTGTTGGCAGGTTCCGCAGAAGCCCCGCTCGCAGGAGTAGAGGGTGTCGGGCAGTTCGGCCCGTACGGCGGCGAGCAGCGTGGAGTCGGCCGGCACGGTCACGGTCCGTGCGCTGCGGCGCAGTTCGACCTCGAAGGCGCTGTCGCCGTCACCCGCCGCGGGGGTGCGCGGGGCGAAGCGTTCCAGGTGCAGCGTGGCCCCCTGCGGCAACCGCTCGCCGACCGCCGCCATCAGCCCCTCCGGCCCGCAGCAGTGGACCGCGGTTCCCTCGGGCAGGTCCCTGAGCAGGGTGTCGAGGTCCGGACGCCCGTCCACGTCCTCGGCCACGACGGTGACCCGCGCCGGGTCCAGCCTCTCGATCTCCGCCAGGAAGGGCATCGACGCCCGGGTCCGCCCGCAGTACAACAGCCGCCAGTCCGTGCGGTCGCGGACCGCACGCAGCATCGGCAGGAGGGGCGTGATCCCGATGCCGCCCGCGACGAAGACGTACCCGGGCGCCTGGGCGAGCGGGAACCGGTTGCGCGGTCCGCGCACCTCGACCGTCATGCCCTCCCGCAGCCGTTCGTGGACCTCGCGCGAGCCGCCCCGCCCGTTTGCGGCCAGCCGCGCAGCGACGGTGTACGAGGAGGTGTCCGCGGGGTCGCCGCACAGTGAGTACTGCCGTACGAGCCCGGAGGGCAGCACCAGTTCGAGGTGGGCGCCGGGTTCCCAGCGCGGCAGGGCGTGCCCCTCCAGGCGCAGTCGTACGACTCCGTCGGCGATCCGCTCGTGTCCGGTGACCGTCAGCCGCAGGGCCCGGGAGCGCGGGCGGCCGGAGACCGGCTCCTCCAGGGCGGGCAGCGGCCACAGCGGCGAGGCCCCGATCCGGCGGCGCAGCGCACGCCGGACGAGCAGAGCCGTGCCCGCGACGGCCGCGACGGTCCGCAGGCCGGGCGTCACGTGTTCCGCTCCGCGGTGGCGGTGGCCGCCGCTGTCGCGGCGGGGGAGGTGGCCAGATAGGCGATGGCCTGCGCGGTGGAGGCCTCCTGGGAGGGATGGTAGGACCGGCTGAGGTAGCGCGGGACGGACTTGAGCAGGTCCCCGGTCGACGGCAGCACACCCTGTTGTCCGCCGAGGTAGAAGTCCTTGAAGCTCGCCCGGCCCGCCGCAGGGGTCGGGTCGTTGTCCATGAAGAACCGGGCCCCGCGCTGCCACAGGAAGACGAGCGCGGTGAAGGCGGTGGCCCAGGTCCGCACGCGTCGCCGGTAGCCCCCGTCGACGTGCATGAACAGGTCGAAGGCGACCGAGCGGTGCTCGACCTCCTCCGCGCCGTGCCAGCGCAGCAGGTCGAGCATGGTCGGATCGGCGCCGCGCCGGTCCAGCTCCTCGGCGTTCAGTACCCAGTCGCCGAGGAAGGACGTGTAGTGCTCGATCGCCGCGATGATCGCGACCCGCTCCATCAGCCACCAGCGGCGGGCCCGGCCCGGGGGAAGGGTGCGGTCGCCGAGCAGCTTCTCGAAGAGCCAGTCGACCTGCGCGGTGTAGGGCGTGGGGTCGAGCCCGAGTTCCCTGAGGTGGGGGAGGACCTCGTCGTGGGCCTGGGAGTGCATCGCCTCCTGGCCGATGAACCCGATCACGTCCTCGCGCAGCCGCTCGTCCCTGATGTGGGGCAGCACCTGCCGGTAGACGTGGACGAACCAGCGTTCACCGGCGGGCAGCAGCAGGTGCAGCACGTTGATCGTGTGCGTGGCGAACGGGTCTCCCGGTATCCAGTGCAGGGGTGTGTCCTCCCAGGAGAACGACACCTTCCGCGCCTTGAGCGGGGTCCGCTCCGATGCGACCGGCCCGTACGGTCGGGCGTTCTTGTCAGACATGGCGTCAATGTACTGACGGGTAGCGCGACGGAGAACCCCTCTGCGGGCACTTGTTGACACGAACGTCAACTAGGGCGGTCGTGGAGGTGACGCCCGCCTCGCGGTGCCCGGCCGCCCCTCGGGGATCACGGGACGGCCCTCAGCGCAGCCCGGTGACCGACCTGCCGTCCGCCAGGTTCCCCCGCAGCCCGGCCTGGGCCCCCTGACCCGTCCGTACGGCGAGCAGCGGACCCTTCGCGGATCCGGTCACCCCACCGGTCGCGGTGACCGTGGTGGTGTCCTTGCTGCCGGCCGCGAGCAGATACCAGCCGCCCGTGCCCGACTTCCACAGCACGCCCGCCAGCACATGGGAGTCGCGCGCGCCGCACGCGGGCGAGTTCTCGGCCTTCGCGGCGACCGCCCCGTACGTACCTCCCGGGGTGTGGAACTGGGCCAGGACGCGGGTGCCGTCGCCCCGCCAGGTGTCGGCCCGCGTGCACACCCACGCCGCTTCCCCGCTCGCGTCCGGCAGCGGCTGGCGCGCGTACTGCCAGGCGTTCACGGACCGCACGCCCTCGGAGCGCATGGCGGTCAGCGAGCAGGCGAACGGCGCCCAGTTCGCCAGCGCCGCGGCGCCGGTGGCCTCGTGCGGCGCCGAGGGCGCTCCGGAGGTCAGATGGGCCGGGGTCAGCTCGCCGAGGTCGGTCATCAGGCGGCTGCCGCCGGCGTCGGTCAGCTGCAGCGCGTTCCACGACGCGCACGCGCCCGTCCGGGCGGGACCCGCCAGCGGGGAGGTGGCTCCGTCGGCCGACAGGGTGAGGGCGGTCGGGGTCGCGGCCGGCTTCATCAGGTCGCGCTGGGCGGCCCCGGTCACCCAGGGAGCGGTCAGATAGCGGACGTTGCCGTCGGCGCGGTCCAGGACGACGGCGCTCGCCTCGGCCCCCCGCGCCCCGTCGACCCGCGCGAAGTCGAGGGCCGCCCCGCCGGTGCCGTCGCGCGGCTCGGCGTACCGGGCGATGCGCAGCCCGTCGTAGAACAGCACCACGCGGGCCTGGTCGACGTCACCGGCGTACAGCAGCTGGGGCGGTCCCGGCGGGGCGCCCGCCGGTGTGCCGGGGGTCGCCGAGACCTGCACGGATCCGCCGGGGCGGGCCCAGACGGCGAGGGCGCGGCGCAGCAGCGCGCTGTCCCCGGCGAGGTTTCCGCGCGCGGGCCACACGGAGAGGTCCGTGCGCGCGGACGTCCGCCAGGCCGCCGGGGAGACCCGGGTCACCCTGCCGGGGTCCAGCGCGGCCACGGCGGCCGGGTTCTGCGCGTACGAGGGGGCCGCGGGGCCCTCGGGTCCCCAGCCGTCGCCGGGCAGGGCGAGCAGCGCACCGCAGACCGCCACCGCCGCCGCGGCGGCGAGCGCGGCCTTCATGTGCTGCCTGCGGCGCATCAGGTCGGTGGGCCGGGCGTGCAGCGCGCAGGGGTCGAACTCGGGGGAGTGGAGCAGCGGGTCCCGGGCCTCTACCCTGTCGGCCTCCGCGAGGGCCGCACGCGGATCACCGACTCCCGCCGCCTTGAGCACCCTGCGCACATCGGCGTCGGCCAGCTTCTCCAGCCCGCGCAGCACATAGGCGGCGCGGGCCGCCGCGGACAGCGCGGACAGCCTCTGGTCCAGGGCGAGTTCGTCGGCGCCGCCCGAGCGCGGGAAGAGCCGCAGGCCCCACACCTGGGGCAGCAGTGGCGGCAGCTGGGACCGCTTGGGCCACGCGGCGCGCCGCAGCGGCAGGCCGGCCTCCAGTGCCGTGCGCACGACCGTGAGCCGTACGAAGGCGTAGCCCGGGTCGCCGTCGCGGCCGGTGGCCTGGGCCGGGATCACGGACGACGGCGTGCGGCGCCGGGGCAGCGCTCGCTGGGTCAGGGCGTGCGCGGTCAGCACCCGCCGGTTGCGGCCGAGGCTCGGCGGCAGCACCAGATAGGCGAGCCGGACGAGCCGCGGGTAGTGCTCGACGAGCGCGGCCTCGGCCTGGGCGACGTCGACGACCGGTCCGGCGGAGGCTGTGGGGCGCGGGGCTACATCCTGTGACTGCACGTTCAGCAGAACGAGCGAATCGGTGGATGGTCACCTCCGCCCGGCGGACTCAGCCCTCGGGCTCGACGAGCAGTCGCGCGTAGTTGGCCATCGACCGCTGGTAGCGGGGCAGATGGGGCGCGAGGGCGCCGATCACCAGCGCCAGGCCCTCGCGTTCGCGGCCCAGGTCGGCCAGGCACAGCGCGAGGCACGCGCGTACGGCGTCGTCCAACTCGTCCGACGGAGCGACGAGTTCGGGCGTGAGGAGCTTGACGCCCTCCTCGGCCTGCCCGATGTTCCGCAGGGAGCTGGCGAGTTGGATCCGGGTGCGGCGTCCCCGGTAGCCGTCGAGTCCGCGGGACAGTGCCTCCCGGTACAGCGGCACGGCCCGGTCCGAGTGGCCCGTCGAGTCCCACGCGCAGGCCCGCTCGAAGGGGCCGACGGGACTGTCCGCCGGCAGCTCGGCGACGAGCGCGTCGATCACCGCCCGGAAGTCCGCCGCGTCCTCTTCCCCGTAGTCGTCGAAAGTGGCCCAGGCCGCCGCCGTACGCTCTTCCCAGTCTTCGTTCACGCGGCACACTTTCGCATACGTGTGCTGGCGGCGGCATCGGCTTCCCCGCACCCCGCGGTGGCCGATTGAGTGCTGAGCGCCTCGGAGCCGTATCGAAGACCAGGGCCCTCGCCGGGGCTCTCCATGGCGCGGGCGCCGACGGTACCGGAGGAACGTATGAGGTTGACACGGGAGAAACTCGCCGCGGGAGCCGCCGTGGCGCTGTTGGCGCTGACCGGCTGCGGCGGGTCGGGCGACGGCGGGACCAAGGGCGGCACGGCGGAGCGGGTGCCGGCCACGGCGACCGGCAGCCTGGAGGATCTGGCGGCCGAGGTGAGGTGCCGTCCGGACATCCAGACCGACGCGGACGAGATCCGCCAGGGGGTCTGCAAGGTCGACGCCGGCAAGTTCATCCTGGCGACCTTCGCCACCGACCGGGGTCAGCGCGAGTGGCTCAACGGTGCGAAGGACTACGGAGGTTCGTACCTCGTGGGCGCCAAGTGGGTGGCCGTCGGCGACCAGAAGACGGTCACGTCCCTGCGCGGCCGTCTCGGCGGGACACTGGAGGAGGGGACCTCGCACGGCGCGCACGCCGGTCACGAGCAGAGCGGCTGACCGCGCGAAGCCTTCCCGGGCCCGTCGGGCCGGGGACGTGAGGACACAAGAAAGCCGGTGACGGGAGAATCCCGTCACCGGCTTCCTCATGGGGGTCACTTACAACGCTGGCCCTTGTTGATGCAGTTGACCATCTTGTTCATCAGGTTGTCGTCGAAGACGTTGATGAAGTCGTCGTGGTCGGTGGCCGCCTTGTGCAGCTGCTCGGGGAATCCGTCCACCGCGAAGGCATTCTTGATCTGCCCGTTCTGCAGGGTCGGTGCCCGGAAGCCGTAGACGAGGCGCATCGTCAGCTGCGGAATGGCCTTGAAGCCATTGGCGCAGTTGCCCTGGGCGTCCGCGAAGGCCACGTGCGTGCGGTGGTTCGCGCTGTCGATGTTCACCCCGTCCCAGCAGCTCTGGAAAGCGAAGGTGCGTACCACGGTGCTGCCGCGCGGGCAGATCGGGTACTGCTGCGTGAGCTGCACCTTGTTCTCGAAACCGGTGCAGGACCAGTGGGCGTTGGCGTTCGCGAGACCGTTGGTCGTGGTCTTCGCGTCACCCGTGATGATGCGCAGGAACTTCGGCATCGCGACGACCTGGCTCTTCGCGTTGCCGACGAACTTGATCTGCGCCTGCCTGACCTGCTGGATCTGGCCGACGTTCCCTTCCTTGCCACCGCCGTCGTTGTTCTGGTCGAAGTCCTGCGTACCGTTCTGGATACGCACGACCGGCCAGTAGTACGTCGACTTGTCGCCCTGGTTGGCGCAGGTGGTCTTGGCCGCGGCGAACGTGTCGTTGTTGGCGAACGCGTCGTTCGACTGGTTGCCGACGTAGTCGTGCAGGTGGTGCGCGCCGTTGGTGACACCGGGTGCCACGATGACGTTGTCGGTGTTGAACTTCTTGTTCGCGTTCACGCCGCAGGACGTGGTGAACGTGCCCGTCGAACCGCCGGCCCGGGTCCGCGCCTTCGCGGCGACGTTCGGCTTGACCTTCGTGATGTCCACGAAGTCGGCGGCGAGGGGTCCGTTGCCGGCCTGACCGCCGTTGCCGGCCTGACCGCCGTTGCCCGCGGGGGCGGAGGCGGATGCCGAGGGGCTCGGGGCCGCGGTGGCCTGACCGCCGTTGTTGTTCTGGCCCTGGCCGTTGTTCTGGCCGCCGGCCGTGGTCTGGGCCTGGTCCGCGGTGGTCGCGGTGCAGGTGGCGAGACCGTCCAGCATGCCGGGGGCGGTGGCGCCCGCCCGCTTGAAGTCGATCTTGATCCGGCTGATGACGGCGCCGCGCTTCTCCTTGAGCGGTCCGAGGATCGCGTTCTGGACGAAGTTCGCGTCCTTGGCCTGGGCCTGGCGGGTCGAGGCCAGACGGGCGTACGCCTCGGTGATCTGCTTGTCGAGCGTCGCCAGCTCGGTGGCGACGGCGGAACGCGCGGCGTTCGGCACGGCGGTCAGTTTCTGACCGACGTCAGGACAGGTGATCGTGGCCACCTGGGTGGCGGCGGCCTTCGTGGTGTTCGGGCTCGAGTTGGTCTCGTGCGCCGAGGCGTAGAAATTCGCCCAGATCAATCCGCCCCCACCGATCGCGAGAGCCGCCGATGCGGCCACCGCGCGAACAGCCAGCGGCGAACGTCGTTTTCGTGTGTTGCGTCCCATGGAACTCCTCTGACTTCCTTGCGGGGCAGCGAGGCGCCCGACAGGAGTGAAGCGGCTCCCATTCATACGCAGGTGACGCGTGAGGCGTTCAGAAACCCTTGAAAATCTTAGAAGTTGGTGAGGCCATTTCCGGCACAATGACCTCAGAAGCCCACGATTTTCCGTGAGTTGATCTCCGAAATTATGTTTGAACAATATTCAGAGGGCTGTCTGGAGGTTCGTTCACGGTGCGCCGGCACGGCAGCCGGATCACCGCGAGAGCAGTCCGGCCTCCGCCTCCGGGGGCAGCCCGACCGGCGGCCGGCCCGGGCGCCGCGGCGCGGTACCGCCGAGCGTCCGCAGCCACGCCCACGTGTCGGCGACCGTCTCCGAGACGTCCCGGCACCGGAGCCCGGCCGCCACCGCCCGTGAGACATCCGCGCCGTGCAGCGCATCGTGCATGTCACTGCCCGGCGGTACCCACACCGGCAGCTGCGTCCACGGCTCGACCCCGGCGTCCAGAATCACCTCCGGGTCGATCCACCGCAGTTCCGCCCCGCTCCCCGTGACCCGGACACACGCGTCGAGCAGCTCGCCCATCGTCGCGTGACCCCGGGGACTCGTCAGGTTGTGGGGCCCGCTCGCTCCCCGCTCCACCGCCCCGAGGATCCACTCGGCGAGGTCACGGACATCGACGTACTGGAGGGGAAGGTCCCGGGGTCCGGGCGCCGGCACCGGCCCGCCCCGCGCGATCCGGTTCAGCCACCACGGCAGGCGGCCGATGTTCTCGTGCGGCCCGAGGATCAGCCCGGACCGCACGAGCAGCGAACGCCGCGCGCCGAACGCGGAGACGGCGGCCAGCTCACCGCCCAGCTTGTCCCGCGCGTAGTCCGTCCCATCGGCGTCCTCGGAGGCCCCGGTCACGAGCGGCGCGTCCTCGGTGTACCCGGCGGGCGGAGCCCACGCGTAGACCGAGCAGCTCGACACGTACACATGGCGCGCGGCCCGGTCCGCCAGCAGCCGCGCCGCGTCGAGGACGGCCCGCGGCGCCGCCGACCAGGTGTCGACGACGACGTCCCAGTCACCTTCGGCGGCGGCGCCGGTGAGCGCGGCGAGCCCGTCGGGAGCGGTGCGGTCACCCAGCAACGACCGCACCCCGGCCAGAGGTTCGTGCCGTCCCCGGTGGAGGACGGTCACCTCCCAGCCACGTCGCACCGCCGCCTCCGCCACGGCCCGCCCCGCGAACTCCGTACCACCCAGCACCAGAAGTCTCATGCGGACGACTCTGCACGGACGGACCGCCGGACGGCACGGGAATCTGCTGACAGAAGATCCGCGCGGGGGCACCGCGCCCGCCGGAGGGGCTGATCAGCGGCTGATCAGCGGCCGGTCGGGGGCGCGTACTTGTAGCCGACCCGGCGCACCGTCTGGATCGTCTGCCGGTGCTGCGCCCCGAGCTTGCGCCGCAGCCGCGCCACGTGCACGTCGACGGTCCGCCCGTCGCCCACGTGCCCGTAGCCCCAGACGGTGGTGACCAACTGGTCCCGGGTGTGCACCCGGTGCGGGTGCGCGACGAGGTGCGCGAGCAGCTCGAACTCCAGGTAGGTGAGGTCGAGTGTCCGCCCGTCGACCTCGGCGGTGCGCCGCACGGAGTCGATACGGACGAGCGGGTCGTCCCCGGCGGAGACGGCCGCCGCGGCCCCGTCCGGGGCGACGGCGAGCGGCAGCAGGGGCTGCTGGTCGGCCGGTACGAGGACCAGGTAGCCGACCATCGGCGGCCGGCCCGGCAGCACCGGCAGCGTGTGCGGGGGCGCGGGCAGCCAGGTGGCGCCGGGCGGCAGGAAGTCCGCGACGTTCACCACATCGTCCCGGTCGACGGCACGCAGCCGGTGCCGTCCCGCGCCGGTCGCGGGCGGGGCCGGGGACGGGGAGGTCGCGACGGAGGTGAAGGAACGTGTGTTCGCCATGAGAGGTCAGCTCTTTCGCGCGAGGAGTTCGTCGGGAGGGTCGACGACCGCGAGTTCGTGGTCGGGGCCGTCGAGGACGTACGTCGTGCGCGCTGGCCGAAGGCCGGGGTGTACGGCTTTAGAGGGCCGGCGCGTTCGTCGCGCGGCAACACACCCGGTCGAAGTCGTGATGCTGACGGGAAGGCCAGAAGGGCTCCAGGTCGTGGCGACCCGTCGCGGCGTACTTCTGGTGGCTGGCCATGTCTCCATTGAAGCAGAAGCCGGGGCCCGGCAGGAGTCCTGGTTCAAAGGCCGGACGAGCCGTCCGCGCGAAGCCGGGTGCGGGCCCGTCGCCCCCGGTCCGCGCGCCAGGCCGCCGCCGGCTTCCCGCCGCCCCCGCACCGCGCCGCTGAGGGGGCGCGGCACGCCGAAGGGGCGCCCACCGACACGGTGGGCGCCCCTTCGCGGGAAAGCGGTGGATCAGACCTGGCCGGCCTTGTCCAGGGCGGCGCAGCAGGTGTCGACGATCAGGCGCGTCACGACGTACGGGTCGACGTTGGCGTTCGGACGGCGGTCCTCGATGTACCCCTTGCCGTCCTTCTCGACCTGCCACGGGATACGGACCGAGGCGCCGCGGTCGGAGACGCCGTACGAGTACTCGTTCCACGGAGCGGTCTCGTGCAGACCGGTCAGGCGGTCGTCGATGCCGGCGCCGTAGTTCTTGACGTGGTCGAGCGGCTTCGAACCCTCGCCCAGCGACTCGCACGCGGTGATGATCGCGTCGTAACCCTCGCGCATCGCCTTGGTGGAGAAGTTGGTGTGCGCGCCCGCTCCGTTCCAGTCGCCCTTGACCGGCTTGGGGTCGAGGGTGGCGGAGACGGCGAAGTCCTCGGCGGTGCGGTAGAGCAGCCAGCGGGCCACCCACAGCTGGTCGGAGACCTCCAGCGGGGCGAGCGGGCCGACCTGGAACTCCCACTGGCCGGGCATGACCTCGGCGTTGATGCCGGAGATCCCCAGACCCGCCCGCAGACAGTTCTCCAGGTGCGCCTCGACGATGTCACGGCCGAAGATCTCGTCGGCGCCGACACCGCAGTAGTAGCCGCCCTGCGGAGCCGGGAAGCCGCCGGCGGGGAAGCCGAGCGGGCGCTCCCCGTCGAAGAAGGTGTACTCCTGCTCGATGCCGAAGACCGGCTCCTGCGCGGCGAACCGCTCCGCGACCTCGGCCAGCGCGGCACGGGTGTTGGACTCGTGCGGCGTCATGTCGATGTTCAGGACCTCGCACATGACGAGGACGTGGTCCCCGCCGCGGATCGGGTCCGGGTAGCTGGCGACCGGCTGGAGTACACGGTCCGAGGCGTGACCCTGAGCCTGGTTCGTGGACGACCCGTCGAAGCCCCAGATCGGCAGCTCGGCACCCTTGGCGTCGTCGGCCAGTATCTTCGTCTTCGAACGGAGCTTGGCCGTCGGCTCGGTGCCGTCGATCCAGATGTACTCAGCCTTGAAGGTCACGGGCCACATCCTTCGGGTGGGTCTCTAGGCGCACTGCGGGTGCTGCGGCGCTGCGGCACCGGAACGCCGCGTATGTCCGACAGCCTGTCAACAGGCGATTTCCCGATCATTGCCCGAGCGTGAACCCCGTGTTACCTGGTGTCTCTGTGCTGCGGTTCACTCGCCGAGAGCGATGCGCGACCGCTGCCAGGGGCCCGTTCGCGAGGGCCGGGAGACCTGTGCTCCGCCCGGCGTGATCCGCCCGGGGCGGCCGCGGCGGCTCGTATGCGATGGGTTTGCGCGCGTACGGCCCGTGCGCCGGAGCCGCGGCCCGCGGACGGCTCCCCGGTCACGGACGCTCGTCGCGGGGTCACGGACCCGCGTGGGGAGGCCACGGACCCGCGTGGGGACGCCGGGGCGCGGGGCGCTCCCGGCGGTGCCGGTCCTGCTGCTCGTGGCCGCGAACAGCAGGACTCATGGCCCGCGCCGGCCGAAATCACCTCCCGGCGCGCGGAGTTCCCCGGTCGTCAGGCGTCGGTCCTCACCCCACCTTCTCGATCAGGGCCCGGCGGATCAGGAACTTGCCCGGCTCGCGGACCTGTTCGAACGCGGCGTTGTTCAGCAGCGCGCAGCTGCCGGAGACCGACGTGACCTGCACGGTGGTGGACTTGTTGTTGTCCAGGTTCGTGACCTTGAGCTTCGTCCCGGCGGGGAACTGGTTGCTGGACGCGGCCGGTGCGCCGCCCTCGCCGGAGAGGGTGACGGTCGAGCCGGCACAGACCTGACGGCCGGTGGCCGCGCCGCCACCCGCTCCCTGCGCGGGTGGGGTGGTCTGCTGCGCGGGCGCGGTCGTCTGCTGCTGGGCCGGCGCGGGCTTCGCGGGCTTCGCCGGCTGTGCGGCCTGGGGGCCCTGAGCCGACTCCCCGACCTTGCAGTTCGACGCCGCCTGCTGGACCTTGATCTGGGCGATGACCGCGTCGCGGTTGGCGATCCGGGCCTGCGACTGGGCGTCGGGGTTGGCCCGCTGCCCGTCGATGAACGTCTGGTTGTTGCCCAGCGCGGTGGCCAGCCCCTGGCAGACCGTCGAGTTCGACGCGTTCTGCACCGGGGCCGCGTTGGAGGTGGTCGCCATGACGAAGGCGCCGCCTCCCGCCACGGCCGCGGCACTGACCAGCAGTGCGAGCTTCTTCTTGGGACTGAGAGTTCTCCTGCGCGACATGAGCGCCTCCTGTCCCCGGCCGCCGCCACGGGCGGCCGGATGCGATCCGTATGCCGCTATGTACGAGATACCGAACGGGACCGCTCAACAGGTCACGCAAGAGACTGAAGTGACCTGTGTCACGCAGGAGTTGAGGAGGGCGGGGCCGGGCGGCCGTCGGCGGGGCGGGGTGGCGGCCGGCGGGACAGGGCCTCGCGTACCGCCTCGTCGGTGCGGGCCACGACGGCGGCGCCGTCGTCCGCGGTGATGATCGGCCGCTGGATCAGCTTCGGGTGTTCGGACAGCGCCGTGATCCACCGTTCCCGTGAACCGTCGTCCCGGGCCCACGACTTCACACCGAGCTCCTTGGCGACGTCCTCCTGCGTGCGGGTGATGTCCCACGGTTCGAGGCCGAGCCGCTCCAGTACGGACCGGATCTCCTCCCGTGTCGGTACGTCCTCCAGGTAGCGGCGGACGGTGTAGTCCGCGCCCTCCTCGTCGAGCAGAGCGATGGCGCCGCGGCATTTCGAACAGGCCGGGTTGATCCAGATCTCCATGAAGCACACGGTACATCGATGACTCTGTTCGATTTTCTGCCGTCACATGCGCACCGTTGGAAACTAGTGTGACGCGACGTCAATTCTGGTCTCCACCTGGGCATTCGCCGGACGATCCGCTCTCGCCTGATGTCAGTGGCGGGCGGTAAACTGGGAGCAGTGTTCGAGGGGGTCGCCGGGAGGTCCGGCGGCGTCCCGACCGCGACAGGAGGATGCCTGTGCCCGCTGCCGCACTGAAGCCGCTGCCCACCCAGTCCACGTCGAAGAGGGCGGTCCTGATGGACCTGCCGTACGAGCCCGTGGAGAAGCGCCCGCTGCCGCCGGGGCGTCCCCGCGAGTGGTACGTCACGCACAACCGTCGGCTCAAGGCGATGCGTCTCGCGATCGCTCTGCTCGACTCCGGTGTGTACGTCCCGAACCAGGCCCGCAACGAGAAGATACGCAGCACTGCCGTGACCATCGGGGTGCATCCTCCGTCGGACACGACGTGTCACATGGTGCGGGCGCTGATGCGGTACGCGCGCTGAGCGCGGGGGGATGTCCGGTGCCGGGTCCGTCGTGCCCGGCACCGACGTCCCTCGCTCCGCCGTCTGCCGGGGGCTCCGCCTCCGGACCCCCGCGGAGAGGCTGCGCCGCCTGGACCCCGCTATCGCCCGAAGGGCTCGTCCTCGAACGCCGGACGGGCTGGAGGTGCGGGCCCGCGCCATCAGCCCGTCCGGCGCTTGAGGACAAGGCCCTCAAGCGCCGGACGGGGGTCTGGGGGCCGAGCCCCCAGGTACGGATGATGGGGGTCCCCCTGCTCGAGCGAAGCCGAGAGCTTGGGGAGGGTAGGGGCGGCGGGAGAACCCGCCGGCGTTCACGGAGTGGCGAGTTCGCGTTCCAGCGGGGTGCGGAAGCGCGGGGTGACGCGGGCCGGCCCCACCCAGTCCCGTAGACGCTCCGCCTCCGCCTCGATCGCCGCGATCCCCTCCCGCCCCACCCCCTCCGGCTTCAGCACCCGCCACACCACCTCACCGTCAGCCCGCTGGGCCCAGCCGCCGACCACCCGCCCGTCCCACCACACGGTCGGCCCGACATTCCCGCTGCGGTCGAACAGCGCGGGCCGCAGCGAGGGCGCCAGATACCAGTCCCGCTCCTGCCATCCCATGGCCGTCGGGTCGAGTCCGGGCAGCAGCGCGGCCCACGGAGCGCCGGGCTCGCCGACCGGACCGGCGTCGCCGGCGACGACGTACCCGGTCACCCCGCCGTCGAGCGACACGGCCTCCGCCCCGATCGCCCCCAGCGCCCGCCGTACGTCCGTCACCTTCCAGCCCGTCCACCACTTGAGGTCCGCCTCCGAAGCGGGCCCGCAGACCGTGAGCCAGCGGCGCAGCAGCTCGCGCTGGGCCTCACCGGCCGGCAGTTCGGGGTACGGCGGGGCGACGGCCCAGCGGAACTGCGTCGAGGTCCAGGAGCCGAGCGGACGCCCCCGCACGACCCGTCCCTCGACGCCGAGCACCCGCATCAGCCGCGAGGACACGGATTGCGCGCTCTCGTAGCTCCGGCCCGCGCCGTAGATGAACTGTTCCTTCAACCGCGGTTCGTCGCCCGTGAGTTCGTTCACGGTGGCCTGTCCGCGCCGGGCCAGCGCGGCGAGCACGGAAGCCTCGACCTCCATGAGCCACTCCCCGGTCAGCCGCCCGTCACTGCCGGTGGTCATTTCCTTGACCAGTCCGGCCCGCGCCTTGGCCGCGATCGTCAGGCCGGTCGAGGCGTGCACCACGGCGGCCAGTTCGGTGGGGAACACGAACACGGTGTGCCGCATGCCGTGCATCCGCACCAGGGTCCGCTCCCCGTACAGCGCCCGGTCGAGCTCCTCCACCGTCCGCCCGGCCTCCGCGAGGCGCGCGCCCACCGCCATGTACACCGTCGCCGGATCGGTCCCGTGCAGCGCGACCAGCGACCCGGCGACCTCCTCGGCGTCCGCCGCGCGCTGCGGCCCCGCGAGCCGGTGCCGCAGCGCGAGCCTGGCCCGCCGCTCCGCCACCCCGATGTGCCGCCCCTGCTCGCCCACGCCGCCTCCACCTCGTAGCCGTCGGTCCCGCATCCTCTCGCGTCTCACCCGACTGCCGCATCCGGCATGCGTAGGCCCTGTTCAGGACCTTGACTGTGGGGAACGCGAGGCAGGGAATCCGCAGCGGAACGCCGGGAGACGAGATGGCGAGGAACGGGATACGAGGGCTTCGGACACAACGAGTACGGGGGGCGCGCGGGGCACTGGGGGTACGCGGGACGCGGGGGGCGCACGGGACATGCGGGACGTGGGGGATGCGGGGGGCACGAGTGGCACGGGGGCTGCCGGCGCTGCGGGAGCGACGAACCGCCGTACGTGAAGCCGCCGTACGCGGGACCGCCGTACGTGAAGCCGCGGTACGTGAAGCCGCGGTACGTGAAGCCGCGGTACGTGAAGCCGCGGTACGTGAAGCCGCCGTACGCGGGACCGCCGTACGTGAAGCCGCCGTACGCGGGACCGCCGTACGAGCCGCCGCCGGCGGAGGGCTCGCCGGCCGAGGGCTCGGTGTCCGTGGGGCGGTGCTGGGGTCGGCCGGTGTCGTGCTGCTGGGCGCGTTCTGCCTCACCGGGTGCACGGGCGAGGGCAATCCCGTGACCACCGCCTCCCAGGCCGCCTCCGCGGCCGCCTCCCTCGCGTCGGTGGCGAGCGATGTCCTGGGCTCCGGCACCTCCGGCACCGGCAACTCCCTCGCCTCCGCCACCGCCGAGGCGGGCCGGCGGTTCGACGAGTTCAGGGACGGCCTGAACGCCAAGAGCGAGGTGCGCACCGGCGGCCAGGTGCGCACCGGATCCGACGGCCGGTCCACCGTCGAGATCACCGCGTTCAATCCCACCTCCACGACCCGGACGTACATCGTCCAGGTCGACTTCCGCGACGAGGGCGGCAAGGTCCTCGACACGGTCGCCGTCATGGTGAAGGACGTTCCGGCGGGCGGCTCGACGGACGCCACGGCCCGCAGCACCCGTACCCTCTCCGGAGCCGTCAGCGGCGACGTCGCCCGCGCCGTGCGGACCTGACGGCCGTGGCCCCGACCGGCGCCACGGCCACCCCCGCGGCCCGTGCCGCCCACGGTCGCGCGGCCCGCAAGCGTGCCCCCCGCTCCTCGCACGCCGCCTGGATCCCCGGCGTCGACCGCTCCGACCCCGTCGCCGTCCTGGAACGGCAGGGCAGGGACCGGCTGCAGGAACTCCTGCCGATCAGATACGGGCGGATGACCGCCTCGCCGTTCGCGTTCCTGCGCGGGGCCGCCGCCGTGATGGCCGCCGACCTCGCCTCCCAGCCCCACACCGGGCTCACGGTCCAGCTGTGCGGTGACGCCCACCTCCTCAACTTCGGCCTGTTCGCCTCACCGGAACGCGCCCTGCACTTCGACCTGAACGACTTCGACGAGACCCATCCGGGCCCCTTCGAGTGGGACGTCAAACGGCTCGCGGCCAGCGTCGCGGTGGCCGGCCGTGAGAACGGGTACGCCGAGACCCGCGTGCGCCGCGCGGCCGAGGCCGCCGCGGCCGGGTACCGCAAGGGGATACGACGGCTCGCGGACCGGGGCGAACTGGCCGTCTGGTACGAGCGCATCGACGCCGACCGGCTGATCCCGCTCGTCCGCTCCGCCGGCCGGCGACGACGCGCCGAGTCGAGCCTCACCCGCGCCCGCCGCCGCACCAGCCTGCACGCCCTGGGCAAACTCACCGAGACCGTCGACGGACGCCGGCGCATCGTGCGCGACCCGCCGCTGCTGGAACCCGCCGGCGCCTCCGACATGGCGGCCCTGCGCAAGATCTTCAGCGACTACCGCTCCACCCTCGCCGAGGAGCGCCGCCTCCTGCTGGACCGCTACCGCTTCGCCGACGCGGCTCGCAAGGTCGTCGGCGTCGGCAGTGTCGGCACCCGCTGCTTCATCGTGCTGCTCACCGGACGGGACACGGACGACCCGCTGTTCCTGCAGATCAAGGAAGCCACCAGATCCGTACTGGAGGAGCATCTGCCCGGCGGTCCCTACGTCCATCCCGGGCACCGGGTCGTCGCCGGGCAGCGGCTGCTGCAGTCGGCGAGCGACATCTTCCTCGGCTGGATGACCGGACCGCAGGGCCGCGCCTTCTACTGGCGACAGCTGCGTGACATGAAGGGCTCCGCGAACGTCGCCGGCATGACCCCGGACGAACTGGTGGCCTACGCCCGGTTGTGCGGCACCGCGCTGGCCCGCGCGCACGCGCGCTCCGGCGACCGGGTCGCCATCGCCGCGTACCTGGGCGGCGCGGAGACCTTCGAGCATGCCGTCGCCGACTTCGCCCTGCGCTACGCGGACCAGAACGCGCGGGACCACGCGGCGCTGGACTCGGCGGTGGCGGCCGGGGTGGTCAGGGCGGCACCCGGAATCTGAGGCCGCGGACGGCCCCGGGAGGGCGTCACAGACCCGGGGCGCCCCAGACGGGGAACCACCGGCCGAGGTCCTGTTCGACGCGCAGGTCGTCGGCGAGCGCGGCCTTGATCCGCAGTTCGAGCGCGTTGTCGCGTCGCCCGCCGCCATCGGCCGACGGCGCGAACGGGTAGAAGGTGCCGCGCTTGTACAGATAGACGAGCCCGAGCCGCCGCCTGGCCGGCCCGGGCTCCCCGGTCTCCTCGAAAGCCACCACCGAGCACAGCAGTTGAGGCCCGAAACCGCTGCCCTCCAGCGTGCTGTTGACCGCGTGCAGATCACTCACCAGCGCGGGCAGGTCGTCCGGCGCGCGCCGCGAGACCAGCCACGAGTACCCGTACTCGTCCCGCGTCACCTCCACCGGTGGCCCCGCGCCGGGCTCACCGGACGAGGAGGACTCCGCTCGGTCCGTATCCGCCTCCAGTAGTTCCCGCACCTCGCGGTGGGCGTCGGCGAAGGCCGCGCCCTCGACGGACGCGAAGCACACCGCGCCCGTGCCGGTCGGGGTGAACCCGGCGGCGGCCTGGAGGGTCACGGCGGCCGACGGCAGCCCGAAGAGCCGGTCGAGATCGGGTGCGACGGCTTTGGTTCGCCCGAGCAGGATGTCCAGGAACCCCATGCGGACGGCTGCCTTTCGAGGGACGGGTCAGGTGGCGTTGTCGGGGGTCGCCGCCTCGCCCAACTCGGTCGAGATACGGCCCAGTTGTTCGAGGCGCTGTTCGAGGCTCGGGTGGGTCGAGAAGAGCTTGGCGAGGCCGGGCCCGGCGCCGAGGGCGGGCGTGAAGTAGAAGGCGTTGAAGGCCTGCGCCGTCCGCAGGTCCTTCGTCGGGATCCGCGCGATGTCCCCGGAGACCTTCGTCAGCGCCGACGCGAGCGCCGAGGGGCGGCCGGTGAGCAGCGCGGCGGAGCGGTCGGCGGCCAGCTCGCGGTACCGGGACAGGGCTCGGATGAGCAGGAAGCTGATCGCGTACACGGCCGCGGAGACGGCCATCACGGCCATGAAGATCGCCACGGTGTTCTGGTCCTTGCGCCCGCGCCCGCCGAAGAGCTGCGAGTAGAAGGCGAACCGTACGATCAGCCCGGCGATCACCCCGAGGAACGAGGCCACGGTGATCACGGCGACATCCTTGTGGGCGACGTGCGACAGCTCGTGCGCGAGGACGCCCTCCAGCTCGTCGGGCTCCAGCCGGCGCAGCAGCCCGGTGGTCACGCACAGCACCGCGTGGTCGGCGTTCCGCCCGGTCGCGAAGGCGTTCGGCATCTCCAGGTCGGAGACGGCGACGAGCGGCTTCGGCATGTCGGCGACGGCGCACAGCCGGTCCACGACCCCGTGCAGGCGGGGATGCTCCTGCGGCTCCACGATCCGTCCGTGCATCGCGTACAGGGCGATGCGGTCCGAGAACCAGTACTGGGCGCCGAGCAGTGCGGCGGCGACGACCACGACCAGCACCCAGGACTTCAGCAACACGATCAACGCGGCGACGAAGGCCACGTACAGCAATCCGAGCAGGAACAGCGTGACCGTCATCCGCACGGTCAGGCGCCGATCGCTCCGGAACCGGCTCTGCATTCTGCATCACCCCGAACTCAGGCACTGCGGGCACTCACGCACTCCGGCACTCGTCCCGCTTTCCATTGTGCGCCCGTGCCCGCCCAAGAACCGGTGCCGAACGGCCCCGCGGGAGGCAAAGAACAGCCCTGCCGGACGTCACCTCCTTATGCCCCGCACACAACGACATGCCCCGCACACGACGACATGCCCCGCACACGACGACATGCCCCGCACACGACGACATGCGCCGTGCGCCACGGTCCACGCGCCGGGCACCACGACTCCCGCGCCGCGCACCACGACGGAGCCCCGTCACCACCCGAGGGCGGTGACGGGGCTCCGTACGGAAACCGGGTCGGCTCACACGTCGTAGTACAGCTCGAACTCGTGCGGGTGCGGACGCAGCTGCAGGGGCGCGATCTCGTTCGTGCGCTTGTAGTCGATCCACGTCTCGATCAGGTCGGACGTGAAGACGTCACCCGCGAGCAGGAACTCGTGGTCGGCCTCGAGACGGTCGAGGACGGCCGGGAGCGAGGTCGGGACCTGGGCGACACCCGCGTGCTCCTCGGGGGCCAGCTCGTACAGGTCCTTGTCGATCGGCTCGGCCGGCTCGACCTTGTTCTTGATGCCGTCGAGGCCCGCGAGCAGCAGCGCCGAGAAGGCGAGGTACGGGTTGCCGGAGGAGTCGGGCGCGCGGAACTCGACGCGCTTGGCCTTCGGGTTCGAGCCCGTGATCGGGATGCGCATGGCCGCGGAGCGGTTGCGCTGCGAGTAGACCAGGTTGACCGGGGCCTCGAAGCCGGGGACCAGGCGGTGGTACGAGTTCACCGTCGGGTTGGTGAAGGCGAGCAGGGAGGGGGCGTGCTTGAGGATGCCGCCGATGTAGTAGCGGGCGGTGTCCGAGAGGCCCGCGTAGCCCGCCTCGTCGTAGAACAGCGGGTCGCCGCCGGCCCACAGCGACTGGTGCACGTGCATGCCCGAACCGTTGTCACCGAAGATCGGCTTCGGCATGAAGGTCGCGGTCTTGCCGTTGCGCCAGGCGACGTTCTTCACGATGTACTTGAAGAGCTGGAGGTCGTCGGCGGCGGCGAGCAGCGTGTTGAACTTGTAGTTGATCTCGGCCTGGCCGGCGGTGCCCACCTCGTGGTGCTGGCGCTCGACCTGGAGGCCGGACTTGGCCAGCTCCAGGGAGATCTCGGCACGCAGGTCGGCGAAGTGGTCGACCGGCGGGGTGGGGAAGTAACCGCCCTTGTAGCGGACCTTGTAGCCGCGGTTGTTCTCCGCCGCACCGGTGTTCCAGGCGCCGGCCTCGGAGTCGATGTGGTAGAACGCCTCGTTCGACTTGGTGTCGAAGCGCACGCTGTCGAAGACGTAGAACTCGGCCTCGGGGCCGAAGTACGCGGTGTCGGCGATGCCGGTCGAGGCGAGGTAGGCCTCGGCCTTCTTCGCCACGTTGCGCGGGTCACGGGAGTACTGCTCACCCGTGATCGGGTCGTGGATGAAGAAGTTGATGTTGACCGTCTTGTCGCGGCGGAAGGGGTCGACGCGCGCGGTGGACAGGTCGGCGCGGAGCGCCATGTCGGACTCGTGGATGGCCTGGAAGCCGCGGATCGAGGAGCCGTCGAACGCGAGCTCCTCGGCCGGGTCGAAGGCCTCGGCCGGGATCGTGAAGTGCTGCATCACACCCGGCAGGTCGCAGAACCGTACGTCGACGAACTTGACGTCCTCGTCCGCGATGAACTTCTTGGCCTCGTCGGCGTTCTGGAACATCCAGCTCCTCCTACTCCCGCCCACTGTGGACCGGGGTGGTAGTTCGTTCGTGCGGCCAGTGCGGTGGCACACGCTGGGGCCGACCATAGGGACGGGGGATTTCTCCAGCGTGACCCATTTGTTTCGCCCAAGTTAACCGACCGGGGCTGCCCGGGCCCCTCGTGTCCGCATGGCAAAACGGGCGCAGTACCTTGGACGGGTGGACAACAGGCAAGCAATCGGATCGTGGCTCTCCGGACCCCGGGCGGCCATGGAGGACTCCGGCGCCGCACTCGGATTCCGGGGCGAGCAGCTCGGTCTGCCGGAGCACGGGCCCGGCTCCATCGCCCGTCCGGGACGCCGGCTCGGCGCACTCGTCGTCGACTGGGCCCTGTGCATGTTGATCGCATACGGGCTGCTCACCGACGGCTACGGCCAGGCGACCGGGAACTGGGCGCTGCTCGTCTTCTTCGCCCTCGGCGTCCTGACGGTCGGCACCGTCGGCTCCACCCCGGGCAAGCGGCTGTTCGGCCTGCGGATCGTGCCCGAGGGCGGCGGGCGGCTGAACCCGCTGCGCGCCCTGCTGCGCACCGCTCTGCTGTGCGTCGCCGTCCCCGCCCTGATCTGGGACCGCGACGGCCGGGGTCTGCACGACCGCCTCGCACGGACCGTCGAGGTCCGCGTCTAGCACCTCGGCACCCGCCTCGCGCCGTGCCGCGACGCCCTTGCCGAGGCACGGCGTGCCGGTACGACGGACCCCGGCACGGGGTCCCGACGCGGGGTCCCGACACGAGGAGCACGGGGCTCGGCGTCCCCGGACGGCAAAGGCCCCGCTGTGACGGACTGCGCCATGACGGACCTCGGTACGGCATCCCGACGCGAGGGGGGCTGGGGGCTCGGCGCCCCGGCACGACGGACTTCGGTACGGCGGGCCCTGGTACGACGGACTCCGGCACGGCGGGCCCTGGTACGGCGGCCCCTGGTACGACGGACTTCGGTACGGCGGGCCCCGGTACGACGGACTCCGCTATGACGCGCCCCTGTCGCGAGGGACTCCCGTGCGACGGGCCGACGTGACCGGCGGACCCGCGCGCGGCCTCCGTCCGGACGCGGCGAAGGGGGCGACCGGATCTCTCCGGTCGCCCCCTTCGCCGTACGCACGTAGGAGGGGTGTCAGCGGGTCTTCGGACCGCCGCGCGGCATCCGCATGCCCTTGGGCATCGGACCCTTCGGCAGCGGCATGTTGCTCATCAGGTCGCCCATCGCCCGCAGCCGGTCGTTGGTGGCGGTCACCTGCGGGCCGGTCAGCACGCGGGGGAACTTCAGCATCGTGGTGCGGAGCTTCTTGAGCCCCACCTGGCCCTCGCCGGTACCCACCAGCACGTCGTGCACCGGTACGTCCGCGACGATCCGCGCCATCTTCTTCTTCTCGGCCGCCAGCAGGCTCTTCACCCGGTTCGGGTTGCCCTCGGCCACCAGCACGATGCCGGCCTTGCCGACCGCGCGGTGCACCACGTCCTGGCTGCGGTTCATCGCCACCGCCGGGGTGGTGGTCCAGCCCCGCCCGATGTTGTCCAGTACGGCCGCGGCTGCGCCCGGCTGGCCCTCCATCTGTCCGAACGCGGCCCGCTCGGCCCTGCGCCCGAAGACGATCGCCGACGCGAGGAAGGCGAGCAGGAGGCCGAGAATGCCCAGATAGACCGGGTGGCCGATCAGGAAGCCGATCGCGAGGAAGACACCGAGGGTGACGATTCCGACTGCCGCGAGTACAAGACCGATCTTGGAGTCGGCCTTGCGAGTCATCTTGTAGGTCAGGACGATCTGCTTGAGTCGCCCGGGGTTCGCAGCGTCCGCTGCAGGTTCCTTCCTCGCCATGCCACGAAGTCTACGTGGCCCGGCAAGGCCCGACGACGGCAGTGTCCGGGCGGACGGCGGCGGCGCCCGTGGCGGGGCGCACGGCGGGGCGTGCGGTGGCTACGGACGTCCCGCCACGGACTCCAGCACGCGCTGCGCCTCGACCCGGTCCTTGGCGCGACGGCGGTCCTCCAGGACGGAGGTCCAGGCATTGCGGCGGGCGGTGCGCTGGCCACTGCTCATGAGCAGCGACTCGACGGCACGGAGTGCATCGGTGAACGACGGGATCGCGGTGGCGCGTACGGGCGCGGCCTGCATGATGGGAGGTCCCCCCTCGGGGTGGTGGCTTCAGGGACGGGGCGGTACGTGGCGTAAGACCAGGGTCTCTGATTGGTGTTACCAGGGCGTGACCGACCGGTCAAACACCAATGAAGCCTTGATGCAGCAGGTCTCGAGCCTGACGCGGTCCTGACGGGGGTCCCCAACTGCGGGGACGGACGCAAGGGTGCCGAATAGGCCACTACCGGGCGGTAGTTGCTTGTGCGCCGACTCACACGCGAGCGGTGGCACTGAGTGCCACCGCTCGGGTCGAACCGGTTTCCCCCGACTGCTCCGTCCGGGGGTCCCGCGCGTCGGTCAGACGGCCTGCGAGGCGACGTAGGCGCCGCGCTTCTCGACGGCCATCCGGTACAGCCGGCCGGCGCGGTACGAGGAGCGGACCAGGGGGCCCGACATGACGCCGGAGAAGCCGATCTGCTCCGCCTCCTCCTTCAGTTCCACGAACTCGTGCGGCTTGACCCAGCGCTCCACGGGGTGGTGGCGCACGGACGGCCGCAGGTACTGGGTGATGGTCACCAGCTCGCAGCCCGCCTCGTGCAGCTGCCGCAGCGCCTCACCGACCTCCTCGCGGGTCTCGCCCATGCCGAGGATCAGGTTCGATTTCGTGACCAGACCGTAGTCCCGGGCCTCCGTGATGACCTTCAGCGAGCGCTCGTAGCGGAAGCCCGGGCGGATGCGCTTGAAGATCCGGGGGACCGTCTCCACGTTGTGGGCGAAGACCTCCGGCCGCGAGGAGAAGACCTCGGCGAGCTGGGCGGGCTCCGCGTTGAAGTCGGGGGCGAGCAGCTCGACCTTGGTGCGGCCCTCCGCGCGGTCGGCGGTCTGGGCGTGGATCTGGCGGACGGTCTCCGCGTACAGCCACGCGCCGCCGTCCTCCAGGTCGTCGCGGGCGACGCCGGTGATGGTGGCGTAGTTCAGGTCCATGGTGACCACGGACTCGCCCACGCGGCGGGGCTCGTCACGGTCGAGGGCCTCCGGCTTGCCCGTGTCGATCTGGCAGAAGTCGCAGCGCCGGGTGCACTGGTCCCCACCGATCAGGAACGTGGCCTCCCGGTCCTCCCAGCATTCGTAGATGTTGGGGCAGCCCGCCTCCTGGCAGACCGTGTGCAGCCCCTCGCTCTTCACGAGGCTCTGCATCTTCGTGTACTCGGGGCCCATTTTCGCCCGGGTCTTGATCCACTCGGGCTTGCGCTCGATGGGGGTCTGGGCGTTCCGGACCTCCAGGCGCAGCATCTTGCGTCCGTCGGGTGCGACTGCGGACACATCGGCTCCCTGTAGCTTCGATTCTTCGGCGTACACCAGGGTACGCCCGTGCGGTGCTTGCTCCCCGGGGTGGGCAACCTTGGGGAGCGGGGGTGCATTCCCGGGGCCGGTCGCGGTGTTCCCCGCGCTCCGGAGCGTTCCCGTGCCCTGCGGTGTTCTCCGGTTCGCTCCCCGGGGTGTTTCCCGGAGTGCTCCCCGCAGGGAGGCGTCAGGCGGACGCCCGCTCCACCTCGCGCGGCCTGAGGTCCGCGTTCCCGAGCACGTCCCCCAGGTGCTTCTCCACGACGGGCAGCACCTCGTCGATGGTGAGCTCGCGGCCCAGTTCGTACGCCAGCGACGTCACGCCCGCGTCCCGGATGCCACACGGGATGATCTTGTCGAAGGACGAGGTGTCGGGATTCACGTTCAGGGCGAACCCGTGCATGGTGACGCCCTTGGCGACCCTGATGCCCATGGCGCAGATCTTGCGGTCCTCGCGCCGCTGGCCGGCGTTGGAGGGCGCGTACTGCGGTCCGTTCAGCCGCGGGTCGAACTCCTCGTCCGCGAGGCGCGGGTCGAAGTCGAGGGAGAGGCCGCCGGTGGGTCGCCCGTCGACCGGGTCGCCGAGGACCCAGACGCCCGCCCGGCCCTCCACCCGGCTGGTCTCGACGCCGAACTCCGCGCAGACCCGGATCATCGCCTCCTCCAGGCGCCGCAGGTGCGCCACCACGTCCACGGGGCGGGGAAGCTTCTGGATGGGGTAGCCCACGAGCTGCCCCGGGCCGTGCCAGGTGATCTTGCCGCCGCGGTCCACGTCGACGACGGGGGTGCCGTCGAGCGGGCGCTCGTTGTCGGCCGTGCGCCGGCCCGCCGTGTAGACCGGCGGGTGCTCCAGGAGCAGACAGGTGTCGGGGATCTCGTCCAGGAAGCGGGCGGCGTGCACCCGGCGCTGCTCGTCCCACGCCTCCTGGTACTCCACGGCCCCGGTACCGAATCCCATGCGGACGAACCGCAGCTCACTCACGGCAAGCGCCTCCCTAGAAGTCCACGACCACGGTCCGGCCCATCCGCGGAACCGTTGTCCGGTACGCGAAAGAACCTTTCGTCAGGTACGTAACGCGCCCACGCCACTGTACGTCCGCGCCGCGCACGTCAGCCGGGAGGCCAATCCTCACACGATCGGATGAATATATGCCGAAAGGTGTGATCGGGTGCTCACGCTCAGCTACATTCGCGCCGTTCAGGAGGCCATAAGGGCTGCTCACAGGCAATCCGGGCGCACAACGGCGCCCGAAAGGCAGGAGACCGCACCGCAGATGACGGAACGACCCGCGCAGCGCACTCCCAACCGCCAGCTCGCCGCGCTCATCGCAGAAGCGGGGTTCTCCAACGCCGGTCTCGCCCGTCGCGTGGACCAGCTCGGCCTCGAACACGGACTTGATCTCAGATATGACAAGACATCGGTGACCCGGTGGCTGCGCGGGCAGCAGCCCAGGGGCACGACCCCCGCGCTCATCGCCGAGGTGTTCACCCGCCGCCTCGGACGACGGCTCACGGCGCAGGACCTGGGGCTCGACGCCTGCGCCCCCGTCTACGCGGGCCTGGAGTTCGCCGCGAGCCCCGAGGAGGCCGTCGACATCGTCAGCGGGCTGTGGCGCAAGGACTCCGGCAGCCACGCGGAGCTGCGCAAGATCGCCTTCACCCCGGCGGGACTCGTCGTCCCCAGCCGGGACTGGCTGATCGGCCGGGCCGACGACCGGGTCGGCCGCGGCGACCAGATCGGCGCGCGGATCCCCGCCCAGGTACGCCCCGCCGCCCCCAGGTTCCCGGCGCCGCTCGAAGCGGGGGAGCCACCGGCCCGCCGGCGCAACCAGACCGAGCGCGGCCCCGGCCAGCGGGTCACCGGCGGAGACATCGCCGCGCTGCGCTCGGTCGGCGAGCTGTTCCGCGCCCTCGACCACGCCTACGGCGGCGGCCACGCCCGGCAGGCGCTGGTGCGCTATCTGGAGCACGAGGCCGAGCCGATGCTGCGCGGCGTCTACGGCGAGCAGACCGGGCGGCGCCTGTTCGCCGCCGCGGCCGACCTCACCCGGCTGGCCGGCTGGACCTCGTACGACATCGCCGCGCACGGGCTCGCGCAGCGCTACTTCGTGCAGGCGCTGCGGCTGTCGCAGGCGGCCGGGGACCGGGCGTACGGCTCCTACGTGCTGGTGACCATGAGCCGGCAGGCGGTCTACCTCGGCCACGGGCGCGAGGCCGTGCAGCTCGCCCGGGTCGCCCAGCAGGGCGTCGGCTCGTCCGCGCCGCCCGTCGTGCAGGCCCTGCTGCACTCCGTCGAGGCGCGCGGGCACGGGGTGCTCGGGGAGGTGCGGGCCTGCACGGCGTCCCTGGTGCGCGCCGAGCGGGCGCTGGAGACCGCCCGGCCCGGGGACGACGCGCCGCACTGGGCGCGGTTCTTCGACGAGGCCCAGCTCGCCGACGAGTTCGGGCACTGCCACCGCGATCTGCAGCAGTACCGGGCCGCGGCGCAGCACGCCGAGCGCTCGCTGCAGCTGCGGGCGCCGGGGTACGCGCGCAGCCGGCTCTTCTGCCGGGTGGTGCTCGCCACCGCGCGGCTCGGGCTCGGGGAGCTCGACCAGGCCTGCCTGCTGGGCGCGGAGGCGGCGGGGCAGGCGGCGGAGATGCGGTCGGTACGGGCCGTGGAGTACGTACGGGACTTCGAGCGCCGGCTCGAACCGTACCGGGACGCCGCTCCCGTGCGCGGCTACCGGGACCGGGTGGCCGCGCTCGGGTGACCGGAGGTCAGGCCGCCGCCTCCAGTGGCTCCTCGGCCGCGGCCGGACGGGCGCCCAGGTCCGCGAGCAGGGCCTGGGCGGCCCTGCGGCCCGAGTGGAGGGCGCCCTGGAGCGTGCCGGTGTCGCGGTGGTCCCCGCACACGTACAGGCCCGCCAGGAGGCGTACCGGGCGGCGCAGGTCGTGCGGCGGGGGCATCGCCGGGACGGCGTCGGGGGTGTGATGGACCGCGAGGAGTTCCCAGCGGCTCGTCGGCGTCCCGTACAGGCGGGCCAGCTGGGCGCGGACCGCCGCGTCCAGCTGGGCGGCGGACGGCGGGACGCCCAGCACCGTCGAGGAGATCAGGACGCGCCCGGCCGGGGCGCGGCTCGGGTCGACCTGGCTCACCACCGCCGTGTGCGCCACCGGGCCGCCGCGGTCGGCGTCCAGGAGCAGGGCGGGCTCGGCGAGCGGCGGTTCGTCCGTGGTGTGGTGCAGGACCGTCACCGGGTGGAAGACCGGGACGCGCAGGCCGGGCAGCAGCCGGGCGGCGTCGCGGGCCCCGGTGGCCAGCAGGATGGCGCGGCAGGTGAGCCGGCCGTGGTCGCGCGTCGTCACGGTGGTCGTGGAGACCGCGGTGACCTGGACGCCGGTGCGGACGGTGCCCGGGGGGAGCGAGGCCGCGAGCAGCTCCGGCAGGGTGTCCGCGCCGCCCTCCGGCAGACAGAGCCGGCCCGACGCGAACGAGTGCAGGGCCAGGTCGGCGGCGCGGCTGGAGGCGATGAGACCCGGATCGCACAGGAGCGCGGCCAGCAGGGGGCGCAGGAAGCCGTCGACCGTACGGGGCGGCAGTCCCCGGGCGGCGAGCGCCCGCGCGGCGGGAAGCTCCGGGCGGGTCAGGAGACGCTCCGGCGGGGTGGCCGCGAGGCGGGCGAGGGCGGCGGTGAGGCGGGTCTGGTCGAGAGGACCGCCCAGCGGGCCGGGCCGGGGGACCCCGCTCTGGCTCCGTGAGGGACGGGAGGCGTTCCGGGTGCCGGACCGGGGGAGCCGGGGGGCGCTTGCGAGGGCGCGCGCTGCGGTGAATGCGCCCCTCGCGCTCCGGGGGGTGAGGGCGCCGGCGCGGTGGTGGCGGCCGTCGCTGTGCAGCAGGACGCCCGGGGAGAACGAGCGCAGGGTCAGGCCGTCCAGGCCGGGGGTGCGGCGCAGTTCCGGGTACGACGTGGACAGCAGCCGGCCGATGCGATCGAGCCGGAATCCGTCCACCTTCTCCGTCGACATGCGGCCGCCCACGGTGGGGGCGGCCTCCAGGACCACGGTGGTGAGCCCCGCCCTGGTCAGGTGTTGCGCGGCCGCGAGCCCCGCGGCTCCGGCCCCGACGATGACGACGTCCACGTCCGCTTGACATACGGGCTCTAGCACATGCCCCTCCTCGAGGTTGCGCGGCCGGTGGGGACGTCATGCCCCCAACATGCCCTGGGAATACCCGAGTTCGGGTCGAGAGTAGGGGGGTGGACGGCGTGGGGGAGTCGCGCGTCGGGTGTGCACGGTCGCATGGGGGTGCATACGGATCGCTGCTCGGCGGCTTCCTCCACCCCCGCCGCCCCTACCCGTCCCGCCCCCGGGCGCTGCGCCCCGGACCCCGCCCGGGCGCTGCGCCCCCGTACCCCCTGGGGGCTCCGCCCGTGCACCCCCTGGGAGCTCCGCCCGTGCACCCCGTGGGGGCTCCGCCCCCGGACCCCCGCCAAGGGGCTGCCGCCCCCTGGACACCCGCCATCGCCCGAAGGGCTCGTCCTCGAACGCCGGACGGGATGAAAGACATGCGCCCGGCCGGAACCATCAGCCACACACCCGAGAACTCCCGCCGAGGCCCACATGCCCGGCGCAGGCCGGCACCTCCAGCCGGTCCGGCGTTCGAGGACGAGGCCGTTCAGGCCGATGCGGGGCTCTGGGGGTGGCAGCCCCCAGGTACGGGATGGGTCGGGTAGGGGCGGCGGGGGCGAGAAAAGGCCGTCAGCTCAGCGCCGCTCGGAGCGTCTCCTCGATCGACGGGTACGTGAACCGGAAGCCGGATTCGAGAAGGCGCGTGGGCAGAACCCGCTGACTGCCCAGGATGTCCCCGGACATGCCCCCGAGGGCCACCCGCAGCACCCCCGCGGGAGCGGCCAGCACCGTGGGCCGCCGCAGCACCCGCCCCATCGCCTCCGTGATCTCACGGTTGGTCAGCGGCTGAGGCGCGGTCAGATTGACCGGCCCGGACAGCGACGGCGTGTCGATGAGATGCCTGATGGCGGCCACCTCGTCGTGCACGGAGATGAAGCTCCAGTACTGACGGCCGTCCCCCATCCGCCCGCCGAGCCCGGCCTTGAAGAGGGGGAACAGCCTCTCCCACGCCCCGCCCTCCCGCGCCACCACCAGCCCCGTACGGGCGAGCACGGTACGGACCCCCGCCCCACTGGCCGGAGCGGTCGCCCCCTCCCACGCCACGCACACGGAGGGCAGGAACCCCTCCCCGGCCTCCGCCGACTCGTCGACCGCCCGTTCGCCCGTGTCGCCGTAGAACCCGATGGCGCTCCCGTTGACGAACACGGACGGCCGCTCGTCGAGGGACGCCACCGCCTCGGCGAGCACCGTGGTCCCGCGCACCCGGCTCTCCCGGATCGTCCGCTTGTACGACTCCGTCCACCGTCGCGAGGCGACGCCCGCCCCCGCGAGGTTCACCACCGCCGCGCACCCGGCGAGCGCCCCCGCGTCGACCCCGCGCCCCTCGGGGTCCCACCGCACCTCGTCCCGGGTACGGGGGGCCCGCCGCACCAGGCGGACCACCTCGTGACCGTCGGCGGTCAGGGAGCGCGTCAGCGCCGAACCGATCAGGCCGGACGCGCCGGCGATCACCACGCGGGAACCCGGAGCGGACGATGAGTCGTTCATGCGCCCATCCTGCCCCGTGACGCGTGAGAAGACGGGCGGGAACCCCGTGACGCCGCCGTACAGTGATCCTCATGCCGGTACCGCACATACGCTTCGCCACGCCGGACGACGAGGACGACCTCGGCCGTCTCGACCGCGCCACCTGGTCGACGCTGCACGCGGTCACGCCCCGCCCCCGGCCGCCGTACGAGCCCTTCTACAACGAACGGTTCGGGCCGCGCGACCATCTGGTCGCCGAACTCGACGGCGTCCTGGTCGGCTACGTCCGGCTCGGTCACCCGACCTCTCTCGCCTGCAACTCCCACGTCCGGCAGATCCAGGGACTCGCCGTCTCCGAAGCGGCCCGCGGCACCGGCGTCGGGCGGGCGCTGCTTCGGGCCGTGCAGGACGAGGCGCGGCGGCAGGGCGCCCGGCGGATCTCGCTGCGGGTCCTCGGGCACAACACCCCGGCGCGGAAGCTGTACGAGTCGGAGGGGTTCGTGGTGGAGGGCGTCCTGCCCGAGGAGTTCCTCCTCGACGGCGGGTATGTCGACGACGTGTTCATGGGCCGCGCCCTCTGACCCGGCCCGCCGGGTCCACCTTGTCCGCCTTGCCCGGCTCGCCCGCCTTGGGCCCTTACGAGGTGACCAGGTCACCCGTGTCCACCGGCGCCGTCGCACGCGCCGCCCGCCGAGCGTCGCCGCCGACCTCGTCCGCCGTCAGGACGTAACCCGTCTCGTCGTCCGAGGTCGAACGGGCGAAGACGACCCCGTACACCCTGCCCTCGGTGGTGAGGAGCGGCCCGCCGGAGTTGCCGGGGCGGACGGTGGAACGGATCGAGTAGATCTCGCGGGTGACGTTGTCCGTGTTGTAGATGTTCTGGCCCCGCGCGTTGATCTGGTTCGCGACCGTCGCCGCCTGCAGGTCGAGACCGCCGTCCTGCGGATAGCCCGCGACGACCGCCGAATCGCCGCGCGCGGCGCTGGTGTCGAAGCGGAGGACCGGTGCACGGAGACCGGGTACGTACAGGACCGCGACGTCCTTGTGCGGGTCGAACAGCACCACACGGGCCGAGTACACCCGGCCCACGCCGCCCACCCGCACCGTCGGGCTGTCGATGCCCGCCACCACATGGGCGTTGGTCATCACGTGCTGCGCCGCGTACGCGAACCCGCTGCCCTCCCGGCCCTGGTTGCCCGCGGCGCCCTCGATCTTCACCGTGCTCAGCTTGGCGGCGGTCGACGCGGACTCGGTCACGCTGTCCCCGGAGGGCTTGGCGACGCCCGCCGTCGGCTCGTTCTCGAACGGGTTGAACACCTGCGGGAAGCCCGCCTCCGTGAGCGCCGAGGTCGCCCGTGAGAACCAGGTGGGCGTGGTGTCCGGCATCGCGTTCTGCACCGCGCCGAGCAGGGCCGAACCGCGGATCGACTGGGTGATCAGGGTGGACGAGGAGGCTCCCAGGACGCTCGCCGCCACCCAGGCCACCAGCAGCACGGCCAGCGTGTTCGCCGCGGCCCCGCCGATCCCGTCCGCCACCCTCAGCGGGCCCCGGTCCAGCTCGCGGCGGAGCTTCAGCGCCAGCCGGCCCGCCAGCTCGTGGCCCACCACGGCCGGTACCAGCACCGTCAGCACCGCCGTCACCGTAGCCGCGGACGTCCCCGCCGCCACCAGGTCCATCACCCGGGGCAGCACCCACACGCCGATGACCGCGCCGCCCACGAACCCGGCCAGCGAGACACAGCCGGCGACCAGGCCGCGCCGGTAGCCGGACGCCGCGTAGGCCAGGATCACCAGCATCAGCAGGATGTCGAGCAGGTCCACGGAGCCGCCTTTCTCTCGGGCCCCTTAGTACGCGCGGGGCGGGCTCAGTGATCAGCCACGCGCGCGCGGTCCCGGGAGAGGGCCACGCGTGCGTGGAACTGTGAAAACGTTCCGGACCAGGGGGATGGTTCCACCGGGTGGCACAGCGCACATCGCGCCGCGGAGGGATCCGGGCGAGGGTGAGGGCATGCGTGTCGTGTGGAGGACGCGAGGGGCATCGCGCGAACCGGTCGAGGAGCGACTTCGCCGTGCGCTGGGCTGGCTTCGGCTGTGGCTGCGCTGGTGGTTGCCGCGACGCCCGGTATGGGGCCTGTGGGTGGTGTGGCGTCCGCTGCGGGACCGGTGGGCGACGCGCCGTCCGGCGGGGGAACGGTGGGCGGTGTGTCGATCGGCGGGGGACCGGTGGGCGGCGCGCCGACGCGTGTGGGGTCGATGGGTGGCGCGCCGGACGGTGCGGGGCTGGTGCACGGTGCGCCGGACGGTGCGGGAGTGGTGGGTGGCGCGCCGGACGGTGCGGGAGTGGTGGGTGGTGCGCCGGTCCGGGTGGGGGCTACGGGCGGTGTGGCCGCCGGCACCGGGCCGTTGGGCGACGCGCCCCACGCTGATCGTGCTCGGGTGCGTCTCCGGGCTGCTCGCCGTGCTCGGGCTCGTCCTGTGCGCCCTGGGAGTGGAGCGCGTGGTGGGCCGCTCCCGTACCGCCGCGCCTCCGGCCGCCGTGCGGCCCGCCGTCCACACGGCCGTGCGGCCGGCCATCGTGCCGCGATCGCGCTGGCTGGAAGCCCGGACCGCGCACAGCCAGCCCCCGCCGCGCTACGACGACCGGGTCGTCGCGGTCTTCGTCCACCACACCGACTCGCCGAACGCCTACGACTGCGCCGACGTGCCCCGCATCATCAGGTACCTCTACGCGGGGCAGACCGGCGTCCGGAACTGGGACGACATCGGCTACAACTTCCTCGTCGACCGGTGCGGGACGATCTACGAGGGGCGCGCCGGCGGCGTCGACCGGGCCGTCACCGGTGCCCACACCCAGGGCTTCAACCACCGGACCGCGGGGATCGCGGCCATCGGCACGTTCACGGCGGGGGCGGTGGTGCCACCGGCGATGACCGAGTCGATCGCGGCGCTCGCCGCGTGGAAACTGGGGCTGGCGGACGTGGATCCGCGGGGCACCGTGCGGCTGGTGTCCAGCAACAGCCTCAGCCGGTATGCCGCGGGCAGCGCCGCGGTGCTGCCCACCCTGGCCGGTCACAACGCCGGGTTCATGACCACGTGTCCCGGCGCCGCGCTGACCGCCCGCCTTCCGGCCATCCGTGCCAGGGCCGCGCTCCTGCAGGGCCGGCGCTGAACACCGGCGTGGGCCGTCGTGGATCGGGCGCGTGGTTCGGGTGGGAGGTTCGGGTACGGCTGGACGGGGGGCGGTCGCGCAGTACCCCCCGCCCCCGGGAACAAGTTCCCGCCCGCCGTCTCCCGCCCGCCCCGCGTTCGAGGACGAGGCCGTTCAGGCCGGTAAGGGGGTCCGGCGGCGGAGCCTGCGGGTACGGAGCGGCCGGAGCACCCGCACACCTCACCCCCTGAACCGCTCCCACAGCCTGGGATACCGCTCGGCGAGCACCCCTTCGTTCTCGAAGTCGAGCGGCGTACCCTCCGGCTCCGACGACGCGGGCGGAATCCCGAGGTCCGGCGCGACGACCCCGGTGAGCTGCTCGTACGCCTCGTCCGCCGCGTACCCCAGCTCCTCGCCGTCCCCGTCGAGATCCTCGTCGAAGTCGTCCAGCAGCTCGGCGAGGGCGTCCGGGTCGTGCATCGCGCCCTCGAAGACCTCCCGCCCCTGGCCGATCAGCCAGCACCGGAAGAAGTCGAAGGCGTCGTCGCTCGCCCCGTCGAGCAGCACCCACGCCGCGCCCCACAGATCCCAGCGGTACGCGCGGTTGTAGCGGGCCTCGAAGTGACGGGCGAAGTCGAGCACGACGTCCGGGTCCCGCTGGACGAGCCGTTCGACGAGCAGGTCGGCGTGGTCCTCGGGGTCGCCCTCGACGGCCTCGCGGGTCGTGTCCACCAGCTCCCAGAACTCCGTCTCGTCCATCACGGGTCAAGCATCGGGCCTCAACGGGAGTGACGCACGCGGAGTGCCGCAGATTGTTATGCGCGCACATGCCGACGGTAGAACCGGCAGGTACGGGCCGCTTTCGCGTGCCCGTCAGGCGTAGAGCGCCGCCAGTCGCGCCGCGTCCGCGGCGAAGCGTTCGCGCAGGGCCGCGGGGGAGAGCACCTCCACCTCGGACCCGAGCCCGGTGAGCTGCGTATGGGCGACCTCCTCGGACTCGACGGGGAGCGTGGCGGTCACCCACCCCCGGTCGTCGGGGGCACCGCACGCGTCCAGGGCCGCGCTCGCCGCCGGGGGACCGACGGCGTGCGGCAGCCGCCGTACGCCGTCCGGGGAGAGCCGTACGACGGCCTCGGCCCGCAGGATGGACCGCGCGAACTGCCCGGCCCGCTCCTCCCAGAACCCGGGCAGGTCGAAACCCTCGTCCCGCCGGAACCGCTCCTCGCCGAGACCGATCGCGGTGAACCGGTCGATGCGGTACACCCGGAAGGTCCCCGCGTCCGGGACCCGCGCGCACAGGTACCAGACGCCCGCCTTCAGCACGAGTCCGTACGGCTCCAGCGTCCGCTCCACCTCCGCCCCGCCCCGTCCGTAACGCGCGACGACCGGCCGGTCGTCCCAGACCGCGTCCGCGACCGTGGGCAGCAGCTCGGGCGCGGCGGGCTCGCTGAACCAGGCGGGCGCGTCCAGATGGAAGCGCTGCGCCGCCGTCCGCGAGGCGTCCCGCAGGGAGGGCAGCAGGGCCGCGGAGACCTTCAGCCGGGCCGCGGACGCCGTGTCCTCCAGACCCATCTCGCGCAGTGCCCCGGGCACCCCGCTCAGGAAGAGCGCCTCCGCCTCGCCGCGCGCCAGGCCGGTGAGCCGCGTGCGGTAGCCGCCGATCAGCCGGTAGCCGCCGGCCCGGCCGCGGTCCGCGTACACCGGGACCCCCGCCTCCGAGAGCGCCTGGGCGTCCCGCGCGACGGTCCGCTCCGACACCTCCAGCTCCCGCGCCAGCTCGGCGGCGGTCATCGACGCCCGCGACTGGAGGAGCAGCACCATCTTGATCAGGCGGGCAGCACGCATGCGTTCATCATGCCGGGCGCCACCGACAGCGAGCCGGGCGAAGACGACGGCGAGGGGGACACGGCTCTCGCCGTGCCCCCCTCGCCGGGACGAACCACAGGTCCTACAGGCCGTAACGCTCCCGGGCTTCCTTCACCGCGGACGCCTTGACCTCACCGCGCCGGGCGAGCTGTGCCAACGCCGCGACGACGATCGACTGCGCGTCGACGCCGAAGTGGCGGCGGGCCGCCGCACGGGTGTCCGAGAGGCCGAAGCCGTCGGCACCGAGCGAGGACCAGTCCTGCTCGACCCACTGCGCGATCTGGTCCGGGACCTGGCGCATGTAGTCGGAGACCGCGAGCACCGGGCCCTCGGCGCCGTGCAGCGCCTGGCGGACGAACGGCACCCGCTCCTCGCCGCGCAGCAGCGCCGCGTCGGCCTCCAGCGCGTCGCGCCGCAGCTCGGTCCAGGACGTCGCGGACCACACGTCCGCGGCGACACCCCACTCCTCGGCGAGCAGCCGCTGCGCCTCCAGGGTCCAGTGGATCGCCGTGCCGGAGGCCAGCAGCTGGACGCGCGCGGCGTTGGCGGCCGGGGACAGGCCCGCCGACTCGGCCGTGTTGAAGCGGTACAGGCCCTTGACGATGCCCTCGTCGACGCCGGGCCCGGCAGGCTTCGCGGGCTGCGGGATCGGCTCGTTGTAGACCGTCAGGTAGTAGAAGACGTTCGGGTCCTCGCCCGGCGCGCTCTCGCCGTACATGCGGCGCAGACCGTCCTTGACGATCGCCGCCACCTCGTACGCGAACGCCGGGTCGTAGCTGAGCGCCGCGGGGTTCGTCGCCGCGATGACCGGGGAGTGGCCGTCGGCGTGCTGGAGGCCCTCGCCCGTCAGCGTCGTACGGCCCGCGGTGGCGCCGACCAGGAAGCCGCGGCCGAGCTGGTCGCCGAGCTGCCACATCTGGTCGGCGGTGCGCTGCCAGCCGAACATCGAGTAGAAGATGTAGAAGGGGATCATCGCCTCGCCGTGCGTGGCGTACGCGGTGGACGCGGCGATGAAGTCCGCCATGGAGCCGGCCTCGGTGATCCCCTCGTTGAGGATCTGGCCGTCCTTGGCCTCCTTGTAGTACATGAGCTGGTCGCGGTCGACCGGCTCGTACGTCTGGCCCTTGGGCGAGTAGATGCCGAGGGAGGGGAAGAGGCTCTCCATGCCGAAGGTGCGCGCCTCGTCGGGGACGATCGGCACCCAGCGCTTCCCGCTCTGCTTGTCGCGGACGAGGTCCTTGACCAGCCGGACGAAGGCCATCGTCGTCGCCACGTTCTGCGTGCCGGAGCCCTTGTCGAAGGACGCGAAGGCCTTGTCGGCGGGGGCGGGCAGCGGGGCGAGCGGGTGCGTACGGCGGGCGGGGGCCGGGCCGCCGAGGGCCGCGCGGCGCTCCTGGAGGTAACGGACCTCGGGAGCGTCGGCGCCCGGGTGGCCGTAGGGGACCACGCCGTCGACGAACTGGCTGTCGGAGATGGGCAGTTCGAGCAGGTCACGCATCTGCTTGAACTCGTCCGTGGACAGCTTCTTCATCTGGTGGTTGGCGTTCTTGGACGCGAAGCCCGTGCCGAGCGTGAAGCCCTTGACCGTCTGGGCCAGGATCACGGTCGGCCCGCCCTTGTGGGCCAGCGCGGCGCGGTAGGCGGCGTACACCTTGCGCGACTCGTGGCCACCGCGGGAGAGGTGGAAGCACTCGGTGATCTTGTCGTCGCTCAGCAGCTTCGCCATCTCGACGAGCGCCGGGTCGGCGCCGAAGAAGTCCTGGCGGATGTAGGCGGCGTCGCGGGTCTGGTACGTCTGCACCTGGGCGTCGGGTACCTCGCGCAGCCGGCGTACCAGCGCGCCGGTGGTGTCGAGCCGGAACAGCTCGTCCCAGGCGTTGCCCCACAGGGACTTCACGACGTTCCAGCCGGCGCCGCGGAACTGGGCCTCCAGCTCCTGCACGATCTTGAAGTTCGCGCGGACCGGGCCGTCGAGGCGCTGCAGGTTGCAGTTGATGACGAAGGTCAGGTTGTCCAGGCCCTCACGCGCGGCCAGGGCGAGTGCGGCCGTCGACTCCGGCTCGTCCATCTCGCCGTCGCCGAGGAACGCCCACACGTGGGACTGCGAGACGTCCTTGATGCCGCGGCTGGTGAGATAGCGGTTGAAGCGCGCCTGGTAGATCGCCGACAGCGGGCCGAGGCCCATCGAGACCGTCGGGAACTCCCAGAGCCAGGGCAGCCGGCGCGGGTGCGGGTAGGACGGCAGACCGTTGCCCCCCGCCTCCTGGCGGAAGTTGTCGAGCTGCGTCTCGGTGAGACGGCCGTCGAGGAAGGCGCGGGCGTAGATGCCGGGGGAGGCGTGGCCCTGGATGTAGAGCTGGTCGCCGGACCCGTCGGCCTCCTTGCCCTTGAAGAAGTGGTTGAAGCCGGTCTCGTAGAGCCAGGCCGCGGAGGCGAAGGTGGCGATGTGACCGCCCACGCCGTGCTTCGCGCCCCTGCTCACCATCGCGGCCGCGTTCCAGCGGTTCCAGGCGGTGATCCGGCGTTCCATCGCCTCGTCGCCGTCCACGGTGGGCTCGGCGGAGGTGGGGATGGTGTTGACGTAGTCGGTCTCAAGCAGCTTGGGCAGCGCGAGGCCGTTGCCCTCGGCGCGCTCCAGCGTGCGGCGCATCAGGTACGCGGCACGGTGCGGCCCGGCCGCCTTGGTGACGGCGTCCAGTGAGGCCTGCCATTCGGCGGTCTCCTCGGGGTCGCGGTCCGGGAGCTGGTCGAGCTCGCTCGGCTGGATTGCGGTGGGGTCGGTCATTGCGCCGCCTTCCGGAGTCGAAGGGGGTCCCTCGTCGGTAAGGGTTCGGGGTAGCCCTTGGTCTTTGGCAGGACAGGGCTCGAGGGCTCTGGTGTGAGCCCGTTGATGACTGTAACTCCCTGATCGATGATCGATCAAAGGAATCGGGCCGAAAACCGCTTACTCGGGGAAAAGTCGGCACGGGGTGCCTTGGCGGCAGGCACCGGGTGCCTTGGATTCGCGGGATTCTCGCAGGTGAGCATGGACGCGCTCCGCTGTGTCAAGGCCGCGGCGCGCAGCCGAGGACGTGCGCCTTCACCAGCTCCGCGATCAGTGGGTCCCGGCGCCGGAAAGCGGCCACGAGGGCCTCGTGCTCCTCCGCGTACGACTGCTGGACCGTCCCCAGCCAGCGGATCGACAGCGCCGTGAAGACCTCGATGCCCAGGCCCTCCCAGGTGTGCAGGAGGACGGAGTTCCCGGCGGCCCGCACCAGCTCGCGGTGGAAGGCGACGGTGTGGCGGACCTGGCCGGTCCCGTCCGACAGCCGGTCGGCCTCGTACAGCGCGGTGACGTGCGGCTCCAGCGCCGAGCAGTCCTGGGCGAGCCGCTCCGCCGCCAGCTCGGCCGCGATGGCCTCCAGACCGGCCCGTACGGGGTAGCTCTCCTCCAGGTCGGCGGCCGTCAGGTTGCGCACCCGCACGCCCTTGTTGGGCGCCGACTCGATCAGCCGCAGGGACTCCAGCTCCCGCAGCGCCTCCCGGACCGGGGTCTGGCTGACCTCCAGCTCGGTCGCGATCCGCCGCTCCACGATCCGCTCGCCCGGCTTCCAGCGCCCGCTCACGATCCCCTCCACGATGTGCTCGCGGATCTGTTCGCGCAGCGAGTGGACGACGGGCGCGGTCATGAGGGCTCCTTCGGCGTGGGCTCTGGATCCAATACTGCGGCCCGAAGGGCCTCGTTGAGGGGTGGTGACCGGGCGACGAGCGGGACCCAAGGGCGTTTGACGTTTAGACAATAAGGCCGCACCGCTGCCGGAGAGAGGCGCGCGGGGGCGCTTTCGCGCAGGTGAGACGAGACTTACACGCTGTCAGCGGCTGCGCGCCCGTCTCCGGCGGCTCCCGGTGGGCGCACACGCGACGCCCCCGCCCGGAAGGTTCCGGACGGGGGCGTCGCGTGCGCCGGGGTAGGACTACAGGCCGAGCTCGACCTCGAACTCGCCCGCCTCCAGGATCGCCTTGACCGCGGTCAGGTAACGGGCCGCGTCGGCGCCGTCCACCAGACGGTGGTCGTAGGAGAGCGTCAGGTACGTCATGTCACGGACGCCGATGACCGTGCCCTCCTCCGTCTCGATGACGGCCGGACGCTTGACCGTGGCACCGATGCCGAGGATCGCGACCTGGTTCGGCGGCACGATGATCGTGTCGAAGAGCGCGCCGCGCGAGCCGGTGTTGGAGATGGTGAAGGTCGCGCCGGACAGCTCGTCCGGGGTGATCTTGTTGGCACGGACCTTGCCCGCCAGGTCGGCGGTCGCCTTCGAGATACCGGCGATGTTCAGGTCGCCCGCACCCTTGATGACCGGGGTCATCAGGCCCTTCTCCGAGTCCACCGCGATACCGATGTTCTCGGAGTCGAAGTAGGTGATCGTGCCGTCTGCCTCGTTGATCCGGGCGTTGATGACCGGGTGGGCCTTCAGCGCCTGGGCCGCCGCCTTCACGAAGAACGGCATCGGGGAGAGCTTGACGCCCTCGCGGGCCGCGAAGGAGTCCTTCGCCTGCGCGCGGAGCTTCATCAGACGGGTGATGTCGACCTCGACGACCGAGGACAGCTGGGCCTGCTCGTGCAGGGCCTTCACCATGTTGTCGCCGATGACCTTGCGGATGCGGGGCATCTTGACGGTCTGGCCGCGGAGCGGGGAGACCTCCAGGACCGGGGCCTTCTTGGCGGCGGGGGCAGGGGCGGCGGCCGCGGCGGGCGCCGGGGCAGCGGCGGCGGCCTTGGCGGCCTCCGCGGCGGCGACGACGTCCTGCTTGCGGATGCGGCCACCGACGCCGGTGCCCTTGACGGCGGCCAGGTCGACACCGTTCTCGGCGGCGAGCTTGCGCACCAGCGGGGTCACGTAGGCGCCGTCGTCACCGGAGGTCGCGGCGGGTGCCGGGGCCGGGGTGACGGGGGCGGGCGCGGCCGGCGCGGGAGCCGGAGCGGGCGCGGCGGGCGCGACCGGGGCGGCGGCCTGGACCGGAGCCGGAGCCGGAGCCGGAGCCGGAGCGGCCGGGGCGGGCGCGGCCGGGGCCGGAGCCGCGGGGGCCGGAGCCGGAGCCGCGGGGGCGGCCGGGGCCGGGGCCGGAGCGGCAGCGGCGGGAGCCGCGGGGGCCGGAGCGGCGGCCGGAGCCGCGCCCCGGGCGCCGATGACGGCGAGCTTGGCGCCGACCTCGGCGGTCTCGTCCTCGCCGACCACGATCTCCAGCAGGACGCCGGCGACCGGCGCGGGGATCTCGGTGTCGACCTTGTCCGTGGAGACCTCGAGCAGCGGCTCGTCCTCCGCGACCTCCTCGCCGACCTCCTTCAGCCAGCGGGTGACGGTGCCCTCGGTGACCGACTCGCCCAGCGCGGGCAGCACGACGTCGGTACCGGAGGCGCCACCGGCCGGAGCGGCGGGGGCGGCAGCGGCGGCGGGAGCCGGAGCCGCGGGGGCCTCGGCGGCGGGGGCCGGCGCGGCCGGGGCCGGGGCCGGGGCGGCCTCGGGCTCGGCGGCCGGAGCGGGGGCGGCGGCGGGCGCGCCCGTGCCGTCGTCGATGACGGCCAGCTCGGCGCCGACCTCGACGGTCTCGTCCTCGGCGACCTTGATGGACGCCAGGATGCCGGCGACGGGAGAGGGGATCTCGGTGTCGACCTTGTCCGTCGACACCTCCAGCAGCGGCTCGTCGGCCTCGACGCGCTCGCCCTCGGCCTTCAGCCAGCGGGTGACAGTGCCCTCGGTGACGCTCTCACCGAGCGCCGGAAGGGTTACGGAAACCGGCATGGTTTCTGTTGCTCCTTACGATGGGATCTCCCCTGCTTCGAGCGGAGTCGAGAGCTTGGGGAAGGTGCGGAAGTCTGTGGTCGTCGCGCCCAGGGCGACGCGGTGACTGAAAACAGCCGGGGCGGTATCAGTCGTGCGAGTGCAGCGGCTTGCCCGCGAGGGCCAGGTGGGCCTCGCCGAGCGCCTCGTTCTGCGTCGGGTGGGCGTGGATGAGCTGGGCGACCTCGGCGGGCAGCGCTTCCCAGTTGTAGATCAGCTGGGCTTCGCCGACCTGCTCGCCCATGCGGTCGCCGACCATGTGGACGCCGACCACGGCACCGTCCTTGACCTGGACGAGCTTGATCTCGCCCGCGGTCTTGAGGATCTTGCTCTTGCCGTTGCCCGCGAGGTTGTACTTCAGGGCGACGACCTTGTCCGCGCCGTAGATCTCCTTGGCCTTGGCCTCGGTGATGCCCACGGAGGCGACCTCGGGGTGGCAGTACGTCACCCGCGGCACACCGTCGTAGTCGATCGGGACGGTCTTGAGACCCGCGAGCCGCTCCGCGACGAGGATGCCCTCGGCGAAGCCGACGTGCGCGAGCTGGAGCGTCGGGACCAGGTCGCCGACGGCGGAGATGGTGGGCACGTTCGTGCGCATGAACTCGTCGACCAGGACGTAGCCGCGGTCCATGGCGACGCCCTGCTCCTCGTAACCGAGACCGGCCGAGACCGGGCCGCGGCCCACGGCGACGAGCAGGACCTCGGCCTCGAACTCCTTGCCGTCGGCGAGGGTGACCTTGACACCGTTCTGGGTGTACTCGGCCTTCGAGAAGAAGGTGCCCAGGTTGAACTTGATGCCACGCTTGCGGAACGCGCGCTCAAGAAGCTTGGAGGAGTTCTCGTCCTCGAGAGGGGCGAGGTGCTTGAGGCCCTCGATGATCGTGATGTCCGTACCGAAGGACTTCCACGCGGAGGCGAACTCGACGCCGATGACGCCGCCGCCGAGCACGATCGCGGACTGCGGGACGCGGTCCAGGACCAGCGCGTGGTCGGACGAGATGATGCGGTTGCCGTCGATCTCCAGGCCCGGCAGCGACTTCGGCACGGAGCCGGTCGCCAGCAGGACGTGACGGCCCTGTACACGTCGGCCGCCCACGTCGACGGAGGTGGGGGAGGACAGGCGGCCCTCTCCCTCGATGTACGTCACCTTGCGGGAGGCGATGAGTCCCTGCAGGCCCTTGTACAGGCCCGTGATGACCTCGTCCTTGTACTTGTGGACGGCCGGGACGTCGATGCCCTCGAAGGTGGCCTTCACGCCGAACTGCTCGCTCTCGCGGGCCTGGTCGGCGATCTCGCCCGCGTGCAGCAGGGCCTTGGTGGGGATGCACCCCCGGTGCAGGCAGGTACCGCCGACCTTGTCCTTCTCGATCAGGGCGACGTCCAGGCCCAGCTGCGCTCCGCGCAGGGCCGCGGCGTAACCACCGCTACCACCGCCGAGGATCACTAGGTCGAAAACGGTGCTGGCGTCGTTCGCCACGTCACGTCCTCCATGCATGTGCGCCACGCCGGTCTCCAGTGACCGGTCGGCGGCTGGTGTCCGGCCGCTCTTCTTCGGCCCTGTGGTGGGGGCCCTGTCCTGCCGAGAACCCATCTTCGCACTTGTCGGGGGCGTTCGAGACGCCGGGCCGGTGTGTGAGACGTCCCACTGTCCTGTTTCCTTCGGACAAAACGGCCCCGGGCGACACGTCGCCCGGGGCCGTGGAGCACCCGGCAGGGGCGCGGGCCCTGCGCGAGCGGCCACGGATCACCCGTGGCCGCGGAGCGGATCTAGCCGAGGTCGCCCGCGGAGGTCAGCTCGGCGAGACGCACCAGCGTCCGCACCGCCGACCCCGTACCGCCCTTCGGCGTGTAGCCGAACGGCCCGGACTCGTTGAACGCGGGCCCGGCGATGTCCAGGTGCGCCCACGTGATGCCCTCGCCGACGAACTCCTTCAGGAACAGACCGGCGACCAGGCCGCCGCCCATCCGCTCGCCCATGTTCGCGATGTCGGCGGTGGGGGAGTCCATGCCCTTGCGCAGGTGCTCGGGCAGCGGCATCGGCCAGGACTCCTCGCCGACCTCCTCGGCGGCCTCCACGATCGAGGCGCGGAACGCGTCGTCGTTGGCCATGACGCCGAAGGTGCGGCTGCCGAGGGCCAGCACCATCGCGCCGGTCAGCGTGGCCACGTCGATGATCGCGTCCGGCTTCTCCTCGGACGCCTTCCACAGCGCGTCGGCGAGGACGAGGCGGCCCTCGGCGTCCGTGTTGAGGACCTCGACGGTCTTGCCGCTGTACATGCGCAGCACGTCACCGGGGCGGGTGGCGGAACCGGACGGCATGTTCTCGGCGAGGGCCAGCCAGCCGGTGACGTTGACCTCCAGGCCGAGACGCGCGGCGGCGACCACGGCGGCGAAGACCGCCGCCGCGCCGCTCATGTCGCACTTCATCGTCTCGTTGTGCCCGGCGGGCTTGAGGGAGATGCCGCCCGAGTCGTAGGTGATGCCCTTGCCGACGAAGGCGAGGTGCTTGGCCGCCTTGGAACTGGTGTACGAGAGCTTCACCAGGCGGGGAGCGGCGGCCGAGCCCGCGCCGACGCCCAGGATGCCGCCGTAGCCGCCCTTTTCGAGCGCCTTCTCGTCGAGCACCTGCACCTTGATGCCGTGCTCCTTGCCGGCGGCGGTGGCGACGGCGGCGAAGGCCTCGGGGGTGAGGTCGTTCGGCGGGGTGTTGATGAGGTCGCGGGCGCGGTTGAGCTCCTCGGCCACGGCGGTGGCGCGCGCGAGCGCCGCCTTGTGCGCCGCGTCGCGGGGCTTGCCGCCCAGCAGCGCGACCTCGACGAGCGGGGCCTTGCCGTTCTTGGCGGCGCTGCCGGCCCTGCCGGTCTCCTTGTACGCGTCGAAGGCGTACGCGCCGAGCATCGCGCCCTCCGCGAGGGCGCCCACGTCGGCGGCGTCCGTGATCGGCAGGGCGAGGACGGCCTTCTTGGCACCGGCGAGCGCGCGGGCGGCGACACCGGCGGCGCGGCGCAGCGCCTCGGCGCCGTACGCCTCGTCCTTGTCGGGGACCGCTCCCAGGCCGACGGCCACGACGACGGGTGCCTTGAAGCCGGACGGCGCGGGCAGCTTCGTCACCTCGCCCTCGCCGCCGGACGCGCCGAGGGTCTCCAGGATGCCGGCGAGCGCGCCGTCATACCCCTTGTCCACGGCCTCGGCGCCCGGTGCGAGGACCGGGCCCTTGGCGCCCTTGGCTACACCGACGACGATCGCGTCGGCCCGCAGGCCGGACGCTGCGGCGGTGCTGAGAGTCAGAGCAGTCACGGTGGTGAATTCTCGCTTCCATTGAGTTTCATTGGCCGATCTGGGTGGGTCGACCGGGCCCGGCATCGATCCTTGATCTGGCAGCGGAGAGGTGCCTGCGGTGGGGCCGGGAGGGCAATGGACAAGAGCCTACGCGGGGGAGACCGCCCCCGCGTCGTGGGGTGTTCACCCTTGCGTGGCGCGGTGGCCGCCCGACGCTGCCGCGCCCCCGTCATCCGGTGCGTGGGTGGCGGCTTTCGGCCGGTGCGTCGCGTGCGGCTCCGCACCGGCCCCACCGGTCGTCCACCGGCCGGCGACGGGCACGTCCGGGGCGGACGGGCCCCGCGAGCCGGCGACGGACGTCCGCGCCGGGGGAGGCGGGGGATCGTCCACGGGCGCGTTCCCACGCGTCCTGGAGCCCGCCGGGCGAAACGCGCCCCCTGTCCGCTCCCGCCCCCGCGAGCGGCACGCGACGACCTCGGTCAAGTCCCCGGGCCGGCCGGGGACTTCGGCTCCGTGACCGGTGAAGACCCGCCGGGAGCGGCACCGTGACCGCCGGTCAGCCGAGGCAGAGGACGACCAGGGCCGTGGTCGCCGCCGTCTCGGCGAGGCCGCCGAAGACGTCGCCCGTGACACCGCCGAAGCGGCGCGTGCAGTGGCGCAGCAGCAGTTCGGCCGCCGCGCAGGCGGCCACCACCGCGACCGCGGCGCGGACCAGGTCGTACGTCCCCAGCAGCGCGCCCGCGCCGGCCGCCGCTGCGGTCACCGCGAGGGCGACCAGCAGGGCGCCGCGCACCGGTACCGTGCCCGCGACCGCCGCGCCGAGTCCTTCGGGGCGGGCCGGGGGCACCCCGGTCCGCGCGGCCAGGGTGAGGGCGAGCCGGGCCGCCGTCGCCGAGACGACGGCCGCGAGTACGCCCCGCTGCCACGAGGACTCGTAGGCCTGGAAGAGCGCGGCCACCTGGGCGAGCAGCACGAGGAGCAGCGTGATCACGCCGAACGGCCCGATGTCGGACTGCTTCATGATCCGCAGTGCGTCCGGCGCGGGTCTGCCGCTGCCGAGGCCGTCCGCCGTGTCGGCGAGCCCGTCGAGGTGGAGACCTCGGGTGAGCGCCGCCGGTACGGCGGCGGTGGCGACGGCGGCGAGCAGCGGACCCGCGCCCATCGCGAGCAGTGCCACGCCCACCAGGGCCGCGCCCGCCCCGACGACCACTCCGGCCACGGGGGCGCACAGCATTCCGGCGCGCGCCGCCTCGCGGTCCCAGCGGGTCACCCCGACGGGGAGCACGGTCAGGGTGCCGAAGGCGAAGCGCAGGCCGTGGGAGACAGGGGTCGCGGACATCGGCGCAGGTTACCCGGGAGGGCGGCGGGCGGGTACGGCGGCTGAGGACAAAGCGCGTGGATAAAGTGCCGGATATGGGTCATTGGTTGCACCGGAACATCATCGAGCCGGGGAAACTACCGCTGTTGCTGGCGCTCGGCTCCTTCGTGCTGACCTTTGTGATCACCCGTGTCGTCGTCCGGCTCATCCGCGCGGGCAAGGGGCCGTTCGGCAACGTGAGGGCGGGCGGACTGCACATCCATCACGTGGTCCCCGGTGTCGTCCTGACGGTGATCGGCGGCTTCGGCGCGGTGGCCAGCGTCCGGCCGGGCTTCGGCGCCTCCGTGTTCGCCGTGGTGTTCGGGATGGGCGCGGGGCTCGTACTGGACGAGTTCGCGCTGATCCTGCACCTGGACGACGTGTACTGGACGGAGGAGGGCCGCAAGAGTGTCGAGGTCGTGCTGATCACGGCGGCCCTGGTCGGGCTCGTGCTCGGGGGGTTCCTGCCGTTCGGCGTCAACGACCTGAGCCAGGAGGAAGTGCAGGACCGCGGCGGCGTCATCCTCAGCGTCGCAGTGAACTTCCTCTTCGCCCTGCTCGCCCTCGGCAAGGGCAAGGCCCGGATGGCGATCTTCGGCGTGATCGTCCCGTTCCTCGCCCTGATCGGAGCGGTCCGGCTGGCCCGGCCCGCCTCGCCGTGGGCCCGGCGCTTCTACCGCCGGCGGCCGCGTGCGCGGGCCAGGTCGATGCTGCGCGCCTACCACCACGACCGTCGCTGGGCGGGCCCGCGCCGCAGACTTCAGGACATGATCGGCGGGAAACCGGATCCCCTTCCGGCGCGGCTGCCGCCCGGACGCCGGTGACGCCGGCGGCGACGACGGCGGCGGTGGCGCAGCGCGGAGATCCCGCAGAGCACGAGGGCGGCGGCGAGCGCGGCGATGTGCTCGCGGCCCGCCAGGTTCCCCTTGAGCGTCACCTCGACGGCCATCGCCGCGATCACCACCGCCGCCGTCCCGTAGGCGCGATAGCGCCAGGCCACGAAGACGGCGAGGCCGACCACGGCCGCGGAGGGCCCGGTGTCCACGATCCGCGCGTCCGTCGCGGGCAGCCCCAGCGGGTGGTCCGGGCCGAGCGCGACCGCGATACGCGCGTAGAGCGTGCCGGCCAGGGTGGCGGCGTACGCGATGACGAGCATCCGCCACCAGCCCAGGCAGATCTCGGCGATCCCGAACACCACGAGGATCTGGATCAGCGCGCCCCACACCGGCAGGTCGAGGGCCGGTACGAAGAGCGACAGCGGAGTGCGCAGCAGAGCGAGCCCGAGCGGTACGTCGGCCCGGACGGAGCCGAGGTCCTGGACGGGCCGGTAGCCCCAGGACCTGTTCTGCGCGAACTGGAGGAGAGCCGTCAGGAGGACGGCCCCGAGCGTCACGGGGATCGCGCGCAGGCGCCTTGCCTCCAGGGCCCTGCGCACGGTGACGAACAGCGGTCCCCATTCCGCGCGGGCCAGGCGGGCGAGTGTGTTCATCTATGCGACTCGAGGTGCTTGCGGTGCAGCCACTTCGGCAGCCCCGGAGCCTCCAGGAACCCTTCCGCGCGGGCGGACGCGACACCGATGCGCAGCAGGTCCGCGCTCTTCTCGAAGAGCAGGAACCGGGGCTCCCAGATCGGCCGGTACTTGGCGTTGGCGCGGTAGAGCGACTCGATCTGCCACCAGCGGGAGAAGAAACTCAGCAGGGAGCGCCACAGGCGCAGCACCGGGCCCGCGCCCAGTCGCGCGCCACGCTCGAAGACGGAACGGAACATGGCGAAGTTGAGCGAGACCTGGGTGATGCCGATGTCCCGGGCGCGGCGCAGGAGTTCGATCACCATGAACTCCATCAGCCCGTTCTCCGAGTCGCGGTCGCGCCGCATGAGGTCGAGGGAGAGCCCCTGCGGGCCCCAGGGCACGAAGGACAGCAGTGCCCTCAACTCGCCTTTTCCGTCCGTGCATTCGAGCATCACGCACTGTCCGTCGTCGGGGTCGCCGAGCCGTCCGAGGGCCATGCTGAATCCGCGTTCGGTGGCCCCGTCCCGCCAGTCGTCGGCGCGCTCCAGGAGGTACGCCATCTCGTCGGCCGGGATGTCGTCGTGGCGGCGGATGCGCACCCGGTACCCGGCTCGCCTGACACGGTTGTAGGCCTGCCGGACGGTGCGCATGGCGCGTCCCTCGAGGGTGAACTCGGCGGTCTCCACGATGGCTTCGTCGCCCAGTTCCAGGGCGTCGAGGCCGTGCCGGGAGTAGATGGTCCCGGCCTCCTCGCTCGCGCCCATCACCGCCGGGATCCAGCCGTGCGCGCGGGCCTCGGCGAGCCAGGGCTCGATGGCGCCGGGCCACGCCTCCGGATCGCCCAGGGGGTCGCCGGAGGCCAGTGAGACCCCGCCGACGACCCGGTACGCCACCGCGGCCTTGCCGGTCGGCGACCAGACCACGCTCTTCTCCCGGCGCAGCGCGAAGTAGCCCAGCGAGTCCCGGTCGCCGTTCTTGTCGAGCAGGACCCGCAGCCGCTTCTCGTCGTCCTCGGTGAGCGGGTCGACGGCGCGGCGGGAACGGAAGGCCGCGTAGAAGACGGCGAGGACCAGCAGGGTGCTGAGGACGTTGATGGTGACGTTGACCCAGTTGGCGATCCGCAGTCCGTGGAAGCGGGAGTCGTTGGCGGCGACCGAGACGAGCCGCAGGGTGCCGTAGCGCCAGCGTTCCGGGAAGGTGGAACGGGACGCGTCGTGCGCGCTGTTGGTGACCGTCACCAGCAGCGCGGCGAGCAGCGAGCAGACAAGCAGACCGCCGGTGGCGACGGCCGCGGCGAGCTTCGGGTTCGAGCGGTCGCCCTTCGCGTAGAACTCGCGGCGGCCCACGACGAGCGACGCGACGAACGCCGCGGTCAGCGCGAGCGAGATCCAGTTCTGGGTGTACCGGCGGATCTCCGGGAACGCCATCGCGACGGCGAACAGCAGCAGGAAGAGGCCGCTGAGTACGAAGTTGAGGATCCACGCGGCCCGCTTGCGCCGGCGTGTGGTGATGGCGAGGAACATCGTGAACACGCCCGAGGCGAATCCTGCCGTCAGCAGGTACGGGGTGAAGAGGTTCTCGGTGTTGTGGCGCCGCACGTCCTGGCCGAGCGTCACCCACGCGGCGCTCAGGAAGTTGATGAACGTGACCGCTCGCAGGTACCAGACGGTGAAGCCGGCGGCTCTGCGCGAGGCCCCGGTGGACCCGCGGTCCCCTTCGCCCTGACGGGCCGGGGTCCGCTCCCGCTCGGCGGCAATTCGGGCATCTCCCATAATGCGCGATGATATGGGGCGGTGTGCTCCGCGCGGGGGAAGGGCGGTACGGGGGGTTGTCGCGGGGTGGGTGGGGTGGTTCGGCGGGATGGTTCGGCCGACGGCCGGTGGGGGCCGTCGGCGTGGCCCGCCGTTCGCCTGGGGGATGGGTGGTTCGGCTGGTGGCCGTGGGGTCTGGTCGCGCGGTTCCCCGTGCCCCTGGAGGGTGGGCTGTCGGTGGGCGAGGTCGTTCGGCCGACGGCCGGTGGGGGCCGTCGGCGTGGCCCGCCGTTCGCCTGGGGGATGGGTGGTTCGGCTGGTGGCCGTGGGGTCTGGTCGCGCGGTTCCCCGTGCCCCTGGAGGGTGGGCTGTCGGTGGGCGAGGTCGTTCGGCCGACGGCCGGTGGGGGCCGTCGGCGTGGCCCGCCGTACACCTGGAGGGGGCTGCCGGTGGGCGGAGTTGTCCGGTCGACGGTGTCGTCGGCGTGGCCCGCCGTGCCTGTGGGTGGAGCGGAGCAGTGGGGCGACCTGGCTCGGTCGACGGTCTGGCGGGGCTGTCGGCGTGGTTCGCCGTGCCCCTCAGGGGTGGGCGGTCGAGGGGCCTGTGGGCCCCTTGAGGGTCACTCCTCGCCGACGGGCTCGGGCTCGGGCTCGGGGTCCAGCTCGGGCTCGGGGGTGGGCTCGGGCCGTACCGGAATCTCCGCGGCCAGCGCGGCCGCGGCCTGGACGAGGGGGAGGGCCAGCAGCGCGCCCGCGCCCTCGCCGACCGTGACGCCGTGGTCGAGCAGCGGTTCGAGCGCCATCCGGTCCAGTGCCTTCGCCTGGGCCGGCTCCCCGCTCTTCTGCCCGGCCAGCCACCAGTCCGGCGCCCGGAAGGCGACCCGCTGGCCGACGAGGGCGCACGCGGCCGCGACCATCCCGTCGAGGACGACCGGCATCTTCCGCACCGCGCTCTGCAGCAGGAACCCGGTCATCGCGGCGAGATCCGCCCCGCCGACCACCGCGAGCAGCTGCAGCTGATCCCCGAGCACGGGCCGCGCCCGCCGCAGCGCGTCCCGCACGGCGGCGCACTTGCGCATCCACGCGAGGTCGTCGATGGCCTGCCCGCCCCGCCCGGTGACCACGGACGCGTCGGTCCCGCACAGCGCCGCGACCAGCACGGCCGCCGCGGTGGTCCCGCCGACGCTCACATCGCCGAGCACCACCAGATCCGTACCGGAGTCCGCCTCCTCGTCGGCGACGGCGACACCCGCGCGGAACGCGGCCTCGGCCTCCTCCGCGGTCAGCGCGTCCTCGACGTCGATGCGCCCCGAGCCGCGCCGCACCCGGTGCCGTACGACCTCGGCGGGCAGCTCGGCGGGGTCGCAGTCCAGCGCCATGTCGACCACGCGGACGGGGACACCGAGCCGGCGTGCCAGCACCGCGGCCGGGCTCGCGCCCTCCAGAACCGCCCGCACCAACCGGTCGGCGGTACCCGCGGGCCGCGCGGACACACCGAGCCCGGCGATCCCGTGATCCCCCGCGAACAGCACCACGCGCGGACGCTCGATCGGCCGCACGGGCACCGCGCCCTGTGCCGCGGCCAGCCACTCACCGAGATCGTCGAGGCGGCCCAGCGCCCCGGGCGGCACGATCTGGCGCTCCCGGCGCGCCTCGGCGTCGCGGCGCACCCCTCCGTCGGGGCGCTCGATCAGATCGGTGAAGTCGTCGAGATTAAGCGAGCTCATTCGCCGAACAGTACCGGCAGCGATCGAACACGTCCGCGCCACGTCGCTGCGCCCCGGAACGCCATCCGCTACGTACCTTTTGTATTGGATTGTCGTATGCCCGGTCAGTCGCCCCGCCGCCCCTCCCAGGAGCGCCCATGCCCCCCACGCCGCCCCCGACCGACGACCACCGCGCCGCGTACGCGGCCGAACTCGCCCGGGGCACCGACCGGTTCCACGAGCCGCGCCGGGAGGACTGCCCCTGGTGCGGCTCGAACCGGCTGCGCACCCGGCTGCGTACGCCGGACCTCGTCCAGCGCAAGCCCGGCACGTTCGTCGTCGACGAGTGCGGGGACTGCGCCCACGCCTTCCAGAACCCGCGGCTCACCGCGGAGGGCCTGGCCTTCTACCAGCGGGACTTCCACGAGACGCTCGACAGCGTCACCGACCGGCTGCTCGGCGCCCGCGGCAGCAGCGGCCGGCACCGCGCCGCCGCCCGCGCGCTGCTGCCGTACGCCGAACCGGAGAGCTGGCTCGACGTCGGCACCGGGCACGGATATTTCCCGGCCGCCGCCAAGGAGGTCCACCCCTACACCTCCTTCGACGGGCTCGACGCCACCCGGCGCGTCGAGAAGGCGAGGGCGGCCGGGCGGGTCGAGGAGGCCCATCGCGGCCGGCTCGGCGACCCCCGGATCACCGCCCGGCTGCGTGCCCGCTACGACGTCGTCAGCATGTTCCACCATCTGGAGCACACCCCCGACCCGCGCGAGGAACTGCGCGCCGCGCTGGTGGCCCTGCGCCCCGGCGGACACCTCCTCGTCGAAGTCCCCGACCCCGACTGCGCGTTCGGCGCGCTGCTGGGCAAGTGGTGGGTGTCCTACGGGCAGCCGCGCCACCTGCACCTCATGCCGCTGCCCAACCTGCTCGGCGAACTGGAGTCGCTGGGCTGCGAGATCGTCACGACGGACCGCCGCGAACCGCACATCCCGTACGACCTCGCGGGTGCCCTCGCGCTCGCCCTCGGGCGGGTCCTGCCCGATCTCGACGCCCCCTGGCGCCCGGCGCCGCCGACCTCGACGCGGCGCCGGCTGCACACCGTCCTGACCGCGGCGGCGGCCCCGCTGCTCGCCTCCGCCTCCGCCCTCGACCACGCCTTCGCGCCCCTCCTGCGGCGCACCCGCTTCTCGAACGCGTACCGGATCATCGCCCGCAGCCGGGCGTGAGCCGGGGCCGGCACCGCGATCAGCCCCGCAGGGACAGCGCCTGCCCCGCCACCACCAGCAGCAGATGCTCGCACTCCGCGCCGAACCCCGCGTTCAGACGCCCGAGTTCGTCGCGGTAGCGGCGCCCGGAAGCGGTGGCCGGGACGATTCCGGACCCGACCTCGTTGGAGACGGCGACCAGCGTGCGGCGGGTGGCGCGGACGGCGGCCGTGAGCTCCTCGACCCGGGCGCGCAGCGCGCGTTCGCCGCCGCCGGCCCACTCCGCGTCGTCCCAGGCGTTCACGGAGTCCATCGCGTCCGTCAGCCACAGCGAGAGGCAGTCGACGAGGAGCGGCGGCCCCTCCTCCGCCAGCAGCGGCACCAGGTCGCAGGTCTCGGTGGTGCGCCACGAGCCCGGGCGCCGCTCGCGGTGCGCGCTCACCCGGGACGCCCACTCGTTGTCCCCGCTCCGGGTGCCGCCCGTCGCCACGTACAGCACGTTCGGGAAGGACTCCAGCCGGCGTTCGGCCTCGACGGACTTGCCGGAGCGCGCGCCGCCGAGCACCAGGGTGCGCCGCGGCACGTCCGGTACGTCCTCGTACACGCCGACGTCCAGCGTCGTCCCGTCCGGCACCGCGCGGGCGCCCGCCGCCGCGAGCCGTCGCCGCAGCTCGGGGCCCGGCGGCACCTCGTGGTCGAGGTGCACCGCGATCACGTCCGTCGTGGGCCCGACGGCGCCCACCGCCCGCAGCCTCGCCAGCGCGTCCGGCCGCCCCACCACGTCGGCGGCCACCATGGCGTACGAGCCGCCGTCGTCGTCGAGTCCGGCGGGGGCCGCGCCCGGCGGCAGATAGAGCAGCCGCTGCCCGTCCGGACCGGTCACGGCGTACCCGGTGCCCGGCGCGTCCATCGGCACCGCCCGCACCCGGTGCCCGGTCAGCAGGGTCAACTCGCTGCCGTCCGGAACCCGCACGGGCTGCGGCAGCCCCGCCGGCACCTCGACGGCGGGCCCGTCGTGCGGATGCGAGAGCAGCACCTGCCGTACGCCGCCGAGCGTGTGCCCGGCGCGCGCGGCCGCGAACGCCGCGCCGGGCGTCAGATCGAGCAGCAGCGTGCCGTCCACGAGCAGCGCGGTGGCCGCCCGCGCGTCCTCGCCGAGCGCGGTCGCGCAGGACGAGCAGGGGCAGGCGGGGCGGGGCAGGCCCTCAGGGGCGCCGGTGCCGAGCAGAGTCAGTTCCACGGGGATGATTTTTCCGTGTCCCCGCAGGTCTTGCGCGCCCGGCTAGGCTTCGGACGGGAGCCGGATCTTGTCGGGCTCCCGCTGTGCAGTGTGCTCATACCTGGGAGGCGTACATGGCGGCATGGACGTGGCGGTTCGAGAAGTCCGACGGGACAGAGGTCCAACCCGCGGTGGAGCCCGAGGAGTTCACCACGCAGGGGGACGCGGAGTCCTGGATCGGCGAGGTGTGGAAGGACCTCCTGGCGGGCGGCGCCGACCAGGTGTTCCTCTTCGAGGACAGCACGCAGATCTACGGGCCGATGAGCCTGCACGCCGAGCCGGAGTAGGCCGGTAGAGGTCGCCGGGGCCACCGGAAGGCTCCGGCGGCCCGTCCGTGCCCTCAGCCCCGTACGTGCCCTCAGCCCCGTACGCCGCACAGGTGCAGCAGCGCCGCCACCTGACGGTAGGGGTCGGTCCGCCCGGCCCGCTCCTCCGCGGCCAGCAGACTCTCCACGTCGTCGGGGACGGGTGCCCCGTCCGGCGCGCCGTCCGTGAACACCCGCACGCCATACCACGCGTGCAACGGCGCCCCGATCCCCGCCAGCGTCGACGTCAGCGTGGCGAGCCGGTCGGCGCGGACGGCGAGCCCGAGCCGGTTGACGTACGCGTCGGACTCGAACGCGGCCAGTGCCGACGTCCAGTCCCCGGCCAGCCCCGGCCGCAGGGCCAGCGCGTCGGCGTTGCGCACCAGCAGCGAGAGCAGTCCGCCCGGGGCCAGCATCCGCGCCAGGCCCGCGACCAGCGGGTCCGGCTCCTCGACGTACATCAGTACGCCGTGGCACAGCACCACGTCGAAACTGCCGGGCAGGAAGTGGACCCCGGTGTCCCGGCCGTCGCCCTCGATGAGGCGCACCCGGCCCTGGATGCCCTCGGGTTCGGCGGCCAGCGCCTGCCGGGCCACGGAGAGCATCCGCCCGTCCTGCTCCAGGCCGGTCACCTGATGCCCGGCGCGGGCCAGCCGCAGCGCCTGCGTGCCCTGGCCCATCCCGACGTCGAGCACCCGCAGCCGCTGCCCGACCGGGAACCGCGCGGCTATCTGCTCGTCGAGCTGCCGGGCCACCAGCTCCTGCCGTACGACATCACGCAGCGCGCCCAGCTTGCTCAGCCAGGCGTCCGCCGCGTCTCCGGAGAAGGATGTCGCGCTCAGGGCCGCTCTCCGCGCTTGACCTGCGGCTTCGGCAGCCGGAGTCGACGCATCTGGAGGGTACGCATCAGCGCGTAGGGAACCGCGCCCTTCTTGGGCAGGTCCGGGAAGCGCGTGGTGAGCTGCTTCTTCAGCCGGATCGCGATGCCGATCGAGTCGACCACGATCATGACGATCACGACCAGCCACAGCAGCAGCGCGATGTTCTGCAGCGAGCCCACCCGCACCATGCTCAGGACGAGAATGACCACGGCCATCGGCAGGAAGAACTCTGCGATGCAGAAACGCGAGTCCACGAAGTCGCGCGCGAACTTCCGCACCTGCCCCTTGTCACGGGCGGGCAGATAGCGCTCGTCGCCGCTGGCCAGGGCCTGGCGCTGCTTCTCCAGCTGGACACGGCGATCGTCACGCTGGCGCTTGGCGGCCTCCTTGCGCGTCGACGGCGTCTGGGCGACGCTGCGACGCTGGGTCTGGGCCTCACTGCGCTTGGGCGTGGGGCGGCCCTTGGGGGCCTGCGGGTCACGGGTCTGCTTGGAGTCGGTCACCTGCGCCTTGTCGGCGGGGGCCTTCTCATCCTTGGCACGGCTACGGAACACAAAACCCAAGGGTACGGGGTGCGGCGGCATGGACGTCGTCGGAGTGGGGAACGATCCGGCAACGCCGTGCGTCTGTAGGGGGACACAGGGGACGTTGTTCGCGGGGGGACGCGAAGGGGACAAGGGGGTCACCCCGGGTTCCACCTACTCCCTACGCCGGAGCGGCACCGTACGCAGTCGTCCTTGGGGATGAGCGCATCCGTCCCCGAACAGTGCGGTAATGGATGCAGGGCCCGTACTGTGGGTTCTGTTGCAGTACCTGGAGCCGGAGTCCGTCAGAAGGGGGCGCGCGAAGCCCATGAGCGGTGTCATGAAGCGTATGGGGATGATCTTCCGCGCGAAGGCGAACAAGGCCCTTGACCGGGCCGAGGACCCGCGCGAAACCCTCGATTACTCGTACCAGAAGCAGCTGGAGCTGCTCCAGAAGGTGCGCCGCGGCGTCGCCGACGTCGCGACCTCCCGCAAGCGGCTGGAACTGCAGCTCAACCAGCTCCAGGGCCAGTCCACCAAGCTGGAGGACCAGGGCCGCAAGGCGCTCGCGCTCGGCCGGGAGGACCTGGCCCGCGAGGCGCTCTCCCGCCGCGCCGCGCTCCAGCAGCAGGTGACGGACCTGGAGACGCAGCACCAGACCCTCCAGGGCGAGGAGGAGAAGCTCACCCTCGCGGCCCAGCGTCTGCAGGCCAAGGTCGACGCCTTCCGCACCAAGAAGGAGACCATCAAGGCCACGTACACCGCGGCCCAGGCGCAGACCCGGATCGGCGAGGCCTTCTCCGGCATCTCCGAGGAGATGGGCGACGTCGGGATGGCCATCCAGCGCGCCGAGGACAAGACCGCGCAGCTGCAGGCCCGCGCGGGTGCCATCGACGAGCTGCTCGCCTCCGGCGCCCTCGACGACCAGTCCGGGCTCGCCAAGGACGACATCCAGAGCGAGCTGGACCGGCTCTCCGGTGGTACGGATGTGGAACTGGAGCTGCAGCGCATGAAGGCCGAGCTGGCCGGCGGCTCCTCGCAGCAGGCGATCGAGGGCGGCACGGGACAGGGCCAGACCGGGTCCCAGCCGCAGGACACCCCGCGCTTCGACAAGCAGTAGCAGCAGCGGCGACCGACCGGGTCCCACGCCTTAGGAGGGCGACATGATCGTACGGATCATGGGGGAGGGGCAGGTGAGGCTGGACGACGGCCACCTCACCGAGCTGAACAAGCTGGACGACGAGCTTCTCGCCGAGGTGGAGGGCGGTGACGAGGCCGGCTTCCGGCGCACCCTCGCCGCGCTTCTCGACGCGGTCCACCGTCTGGGCGCTCCGCTTCCCGACGACGCGCTGGAACCCTCGGGGCTGATCCTCCCGTCCCCGGACGCCACGCTCGCGGAGGTCCGCGACATGCTCGACGGGGACGGTCTGATCCCCGGCTGAGGGTTCCTTCGCCCCCGCCGCCCCTACCCGACCCATCCGTCCCGGGCTCCGCCCCCAGAACCCCGGTCGGCCTTACGGGCCTTGCCCTCAATCGCCGGACGGGGTGATGGTGCGGGCCTGTGCTGAAAAGCCGACGCCCAGGGCGGGTATTTCAGCCCGTCCGGCCTGTGAGGACGAGCCCTTCGGGCGAGCGGGGGTCCAGGGGGCGCGGCCCCTTGACGGGGGTCTGGGGCGGAGATCCAAGGCGGACAGCCACGACGAAGCCGAAGAACCCGGGGTACGTGGGCAACCGTTCCGCCCCCTGCAAGGTCCCCGTACCGTGAACGGAGTGAGCACCCTAGAGCGCACGAAGTGCAGACTCCGCGCGCACCCGATGGCCCTCGACGCCGCCCTGGCGACCGGCGTACTCGTGACCATGATGGCCGGCTCCTTCGTGGACCCGCACGGCGGCCACGGAGCGAGCTGGGGCGCCCGCACCCCCAGTGTCCTCAGCCTCACCCTGATGGTGCTCGGCGCGGCGGCCCTGGTGTTCCGCCGCCGCGCGCCCCTCCCGGTCCTCGCCGCGACCGGCGCCCTCTCCGTCGTGGAACTGGTCGCGAGCGACCCCCGTGCCCCGGTGGTGATGTCCGCCGTCGTCGCCCTGTACACCGTCGCGTCGGCCACGGACCGCCCCACCACCTGGCGCGTCGGGCTGCTCACGATGACCGTGCTCACCGCCTGCGCGATGCTCGCCGGCACCCTGCCGTGGTACGCGCAGGAGAACCTCGGCATCTTCGCCTGGACCGGCATGGCCGCCGCCGCGGGCGACGCCGTCCGCAGCCGCCGTGCCTTCGTGCACGCCATCCGTGAACGCGCCGAACGCGCGGAACGCACCCGCGAGGAGGAGGCCCGGCGCCGGGTCGCCGAGGAACGGCTGCGCATCGCCCGTGATCTGCACGACGTCGTCGCCCACCACATCGCCCTCGTCAACGTGCAGGCCGGAGTCGCCGCCCACGTGATGGACAAACGCCCGGACCAGGCCAAGGAGGCGCTGGCCCACGTACGGGAGGCCAGCCGCTCCGCCCTCAACGAGCTGCGCGCCACCGTGGGCCTGCTGCGCCAGTCCGGCGACCCCGAGGCCCCCACCGAGCCCGCCCCCGGTCTCGCCCGCCTCGACGAACTCGCCGACACCTTCCGCAACGCGGGGCTCCCCGTCGAAGTGGCCCGCGCCGACCAGGGCACCACCCTCCCCGCGGCGGTCGACCTCGCCGCCTACCGAGTCATCCAGGAAGCCCTCACCAATGTCCAGAAGCACGCGGGCCCCGGCGCGAAGGCCGAGGTCAGCGTCGTACGTGTGGGCCCGAACGTGGAAGTGACCGTCCTCGACAACGGTCCCGGGCAAGGCGACGGCCCGCAGGAGGGCGGCGGCCACGGGCTGCTCGGCATGCGCGAGCGGGTCGGCGCGCTCGGCGGTACCTGCTCGGCCGGTCCCCGGTACGGAGGCGGCTTCCGCGTCCATGCGATCCTTCCGGTCAAGACCCGCACGCCTGCCCTGGGGGACCCCGCATGACCATCCGTGTCCTGCTCGCCGACGACCAGGCGCTGCTGCGCAGCGCGTTCCGCGTCCTCGTCGACTCGGAGCCCGACATGGAGGTCGTGGGGGAGGCGTCCGACGGCGCCGAGGCGGTACGGCTCGCCCGGGAGGCGCGCGCCGACGTGGTGCTCATGGACATCCGGATGCCGGGGACCGACGGGCTCGCCGCCACCCGGCTGATCAGCGCGGATCCAGGACTCGCACAGGTACGGGTGGTCATGCTGACGACCTTCGAGGTCGACGAGTACGTGGTCCAGTCGCTGCGGGCCGGAGCCTCCGGGTTCCTCGGCAAGGGCGCCGAGCCGGACGAGCTGCTGAACGCCATCCGGATCGCGGCGGGCGGTGAGGCACTGCTGTCCCCGGCGGCCACCAAGGGACTGATCGCCAAGTTCCTCGCCCAGGGCGACGGCGCGGACGACGAGCGGGACCCCGGCCGCGCGGAGCGCCTGAACGCGCTCACCGGGCGTGAGCGCGAGGTGCTCGTCCAGGTCGCGGGCGGCCACTCCAACGACGAGATCGCCGAGCGGCTGGAGGTCAGCCCGCTGACGGTGAAGACGCATGTCAACCGGGCCATGGCCAAACTCGGCGCCCGCGACCGGGCACAGCTCGTCGTCATCGCGTACGAGTCGGGACTGGTACGTCCAAGGGTGGAGTGAACTTCACCGGGCCGTACTGCGCCCGCAGTAGGTTCCCCATAAGGAAATAGACCCAGGGGCGACGGATCGACGCCGCCCGATGGCTCAGGGTGGCAGGAGAGCGCTCACCTGTGCGGCGTGCCCCGCCGCACCGGCCGGACCGGCCGGACCGCCGGGGCACGTACGCGCTGTCCCGGCGGCCCGCCGTCACCACCCCGCGCCGTCCCCCTGCCGTCGAAGCCGACCACGCCCCACACCCCCGCCACGGAAAAGAGATCCCCCACCCATGTCCTGGCTGTCCAGATTCAGCCTCGCGCAACGGGCCCTCATCGGGCTGATGTCGATCGTCGCGCTCGCGTTCGGAGCGATCGCGATCCCCCAGCTCAAGCAGCAGCTGCTGCCCACCATCGAACTGCCCATGGTGTCCGTGCTCGCGCCGTACCAGGGTGCGTCTCCCGATGTGGTCGAGAAGCAGGTCGTCGAGCCCATCGAGGACACCCTCGAAGGCGTCGACGGCATCACCGGTGTCACCTCCACCGCCAGCGAGGGCAACGCCGTGATCAGGGCGTCCTTCGACTACGGCAACAACACCAAGCAGCTCGTCGCCGACGTCCAGCAGGCCGTCAACCGCGCCCGCGTCCGGCTTCCGGACGCCGTCGACCCGCAGGTCGTCGCGGGTTCGACGGACGACATCCCGACCGTGGTGCTCGCCGTCACGTCCGACAAGGACCAGCAGGCGCTGTCCGACCAGCTCGACCGCACGGTCGTGCCGGTGCTCAGGAGCATCGACGGCGTCGGCCAGGTGACGGTGGACGGCGTACGGGACCTCCAGGTCACCGTGGTGCCGGACGAAGACAAAATGGCGGCCGCCGGGCTCACCCCGGCCGCTCTGGGGCAGGCACTGCAGGCGGGCGGAGCGACCGTCCCGGCCGGCTCCTTCGACGAGGGCGGCAACAACCGGACCGTGCAGGTGGGCGGCGGCTTCACCTCGCTGCGGCAGGTCCAGGACCTGATGGTCACCGGCGGCCAGGGCAAGAAGCCGGTGCGGCTGTCCTCCGTCGCGACGGTCGAGCAGGAGCCGTCGAAGGCCGACTCCCTCACCCGCACGGACGGCCGGCCGAGCCTCGCCGTGAACGTCACCATGGACCACGACGGCAGCGCGGTCGCCATCTCCGACGCCGTCAAGGACAAGCTCCCCGGCATGCGCAAGGACCTGGGCACCGGGTCGACGATCACCGTCGTCAGCGACCAGGGCCCGGCCGTGTCCAAGTCGATCAAGGGTCTGACCACCGAGGGCGGGCTGGGCCTGCTCTTCGCGGTCCTGGTCATCCTGGTCTTCCTCGCGTCGGTCCGCTCGACGCTCGTCACCGCGGTGTCCATCCCGCTGTCGGTGGTGCTGGCGCTGATCGTGCTCTGGACCCGTGACCTGTCGCTCAACATGCTCACGCTCGGCGCGCTGACCATCGCGATCGGCCGGGTCGTCGACGACTCGATCGTCGTCCTGGAGAACATCAAGCGGCACCTCGGGTACGGCGAGGAGCGTGAGGAGGCCATCCTCAAGGCGGTGCGCGAGGTGGCGGGCGCGGTCACGTCCTCGACCCTCACCACGGTCGCCGTCTTCCTGCCCATCGGTCTCACCGGCGGCATGGTGGGCGAGCTGTTCGGCTCCTTCAGCCTGACGGTCACGGCGGCGCTGCTGGCGTCCCTGATCGTCTCCCTGACGGTCGTCCCGGTTCTGTCGTACTGGTTCCTGCGTCCCCCCAAGGACATGCCGGCGGACGCCGAGGAGGCACGCCGCACGGCCGAGGAGAAGGAGGCGCGCAGCCGTCTGCAGCGCGTCTACGTCCCCGTCCTGCGCTTCGCCACCCGCCGCCGTCTGACCAGCGTGGCGATCGCGGCGGTCGTCCTGGTCGGCACCTTCGGCATGGCACCGCTGCTGAAGACGAACTTCTTCGACCAGGGCGAGCAGAAGGTGCTCACCCTCAAGCAGGAACTGAAGCCGGGCGCCAGCCTGGCGGCGACCGACGCGCAGGCGAAGAAGGTCGAGCGGATGCTCGACGGCGTCAAGGGCGTCAAGGACTACCAGGTCACGGTCGGCTCGTCCGGTTTCCTGGCCGCGTTCGGTGGCGGCACGGACACCAACCAGGCCTCGTACCAGGTCATGCTGGAGGACTCGGCGTCCGCCGGCGACGTCCAGAACCGTATCGAGGACGGACTCGGCAAGCTCTCCGGCATCGGTACGACGACGGTCGCGGCCGGCGACGGGTTCGGCAACCAGGACCTCAGCGTGGTCGTGAAGGCGGCCGACGCGGGCACCCTGCGCGAGGCGGCGGAGCAGGTGCGCGCCGAGGTCGCGAAGCTCGACGACGTCACGGACGTGACCAGCGACCTGGCGCAGAGCGTTCCGCGCATCTCGGTCAAGGCCAACTCCAAGGCGGCGGCCGCCGGGTTCGACGACGCCACGCTCGGTGCCGCCGTCACCGAGGCGGTGCGCGGCACCACCAGCGGCAAGGCGATCCTGGACGGCAGTGAGCGGGACGTCGTCATCAGGTCGGCGAAGCCGGCCGAGTCGCTGGCCGGGCTCAGGGACCTGCGTCTCGGCGCGGTGAAGCTCGGTGACATCGCGGACGTGAAGCTGGTGGACGGCCCGGTCTCGATGACCCGGATCGACGGCCGGCGGGCCGCCACGATCACGGCGAAGCCGACCGGGGACAACACGGGCGCGGTCAGCTCGGCCCTCACCACGAAGCTGAACGCGCTGAAACTGCCGGCCGGGGCGACCGCCGAGATCGGCGGGGTCTCGCAGAACCAGGACGACGCGTTCAAGAACCTCGGCCTGGCGATGCTGGCGGCGATCGCGATCGTCTTCATGCTGCTGGTCGCGACCTTCCGCTCCCTGGTCCAGCCGCTGATCCTGCTCGTCTCGATCCCGTTCGCGGCGACGGGCGCGATCGGCCTGCTGGTCGTCACGGGTACCCCGATGGGTGTCCCGGCGATGATCGGCATGCTGATGCTCATCGGCATCGTGGTGACGAACGCGATCGTGCTGATCGACCTGATCAACCAGTACCGCCGACAGGGGTACGGAGTGGTCGAGGCCGTGGTGGAGGGCGGCCGTCACCGTCTCCGCCCGATCCTGATGACGGCGCTGGCGACGATCTTCGCGCTGCTCCCCATGGCGCTCGGTGTCACGGGTGAGGGCGGCTTCATCGCCCAGCCGCTGGCGGTGGTCGTCATCGGCGGCCTGATCAGCTCGACCCTGCTGACGCTCCTGCTGGTCCCGACGCTCTACGCGACGCTCGAACTCCGCAAGGAGCGGCGGGCGGGGAAGAAGGCGCAGAAGCGGGCGAAGAAGGCCGGAAACCCGCCGCAGGCGCCGTCCGTCGCGGACGAGGAGCCGGAACCGGCGCAGGTCTGAGTGCCTGACGGGCCGAGGGGCCGGCGCCTCTCGGCCCGGGGCTCCGGGACACGGAAACGGCTCGGGCCCGTCCGACACCCACGGTGTCGGACGGGCCCGAGCCGTTTCGCCGAGCCGTAAGGGCGGCCGGGTGGGCGCGGTTACGGCAGCGCCAGCATCCGCTCCAGCGCCAGCTTCGCGTACCGTTCCGTCTCCCGGTCCACCTCGATGCGGTTGACCAGGTTGCCCTCGGCCAGCGACTCCAGGGTCCACACCAGGTGGGGCAGGTCGATGCGGTTCATGGTCGAGCAGAAGCAGACCGTCTTGTCGAGGAAGACGATCTCCTTGCCCTCGGGGGCGAATCGGTTCGCGAGCCGTCGTACGAGATTCAGCTCCGTGCCGATCGCCCACTTCGAGCCGGCCGGGGCCGCCTCCAGGGCCTTGATGATGTACTCCGTGGAACCGACGTAGTCCGCGGCCGCGACGACCTCGTGCTTGCACTCGGGGTGCACGAGGACGTTGACGCCCGGGATGCGCTCCCGCACGTCGTTCACCGAGTCCACGCTGAAGCGGCCGTGCACCGAGCAGTGGCCGCGCCACAGGATCATCTTCGCGTCGCGCAGCTGCTCGGCGGTCAGGCCGCCGTTCGGCTTGTGGGGGTTGTAGAGGACACAGTCCTCCAGCGACATCCCCAGGTCACGGACGGCGGTGTTGCGGCCGAGGTGCTGGTCGGGGAGGAAGAGGACCTTCTCGCCCTGCTCGAAGGCCCACTCCAGGGCCCGCTGGGCGTTGGACGACGTGCAGATCGTGCCGCCATGTCTGCCGGTGAACGCCTTGATGTCGGCGGAGGAGTTCATGTACGAGACGGGTACGACCTGTCCGGCCACCCCGGCCTCGGTCAGCACGTCCCAGCACTCGGCGACCTGCTCGGCCGTGGCCATGTCGGCCATGGAGCAGCCGGCGGCGAGGTCGGGCAGGACCACCTTCTGGTCGTCGGTGGTGAGGATGTCCGCGGACTCCGCCATGAAGTGCACACCGCAGAAGACGATGTACTCGGCCCCGGGACGCGCGGCCGCGTCACGGGCGAGCTTGAAGGAGTCGCCGGTCACGTCCGCGAACTGGATGACCTCGTCGCGCTGGTAGTGGTGGCCGAGTACGAAGACCTTGTCCCCGAGCTTCTCCTTCGCCGCCCGCGCGCGTTCCACCAGGTCCGGGTCGGACGGCGAGGGCAGGTCGCCGGGGCACTCGACGCCGCGCTCGCTCCTCGGGTCGGCCTCACGGCCGAGCAACAGCAGGGCGAGGGGCGTCGGCTGTACGTCGAGCTCCTGGGTCTGGGCGGTGGTCACGACACGCACCCTTTCTGTTCTGCGGCTCGCCGGGTCACGAACGACTCGGCGGGGCATGCGGGACAAGCCTTTTCGTCTAAATGACGCTATCTATCATAACCGCTTCACGTCATGTTGACGATGCCCGCCGGGTCCATGTGATGTGAATCCCTGAGGTTGTCCACAGGCCGCTGTGCGCGTTGTTGTGCGTGTGCGAGCATGAGAGGGAAGACGGAGAGAGCCCACAGACAGACTCTCGGCCCGGAATGAATCCGCGGCCCCGGCGGTTGCAATCGTCGGCAAGCAGTCTCCGAACAACCCGGGAGAGAAGCAGATGTCCGTATCGGACGAGACCACCACCGTGAGCGACGGCATCATGCTGTCCGACGCCGCCGCGGGCAAGGTCAAGGCCCTGCTCGACCAGGAAGGCCGCGACGATCTGGCACTGCGTGTCGCCGTTCAGCCCGGCGGCTGCTCCGGCCTGCGCTACCAGCTCTTCTTCGACGAGCGCTCCCTCGACGGCGATGTCGTCAAGGACTTCGGCGGCGTCAAGGTCGTCACCGACCGCATGAGCGCCCCGTACCTGGGCGGCGCCTCGATCGACTTCGTGGACACCATCGAGAAGCAGGGCTTCACGATCGACAACCCGAACGCGACGGGCTCCTGCGCCTGCGGCGACTCCTTCAGCTAGGCCCCGGCTCCTTCGCCGGACCCCGGCCTGCTGCTGGACACGTACGAAGGCGGCGTCCCCCGTGACGGGGACGCCGCCTTCGTGTGTCCGTGCCCGCACCCGCACGGGCCGCCCTCCCTACCGCAGCAGCGGATTCGGGGTGTGCGGCGACCCGGGCGTGGCCGGAGTGGCCGGTATCTTCGGCGTCTTCGGTCGCGTCGGTGTCTCCGTCGAGGCGCCCGGTGTCTTCCCCTCGCGGATCTCCCGGCCGTCCGCCCCCACGACCTTCCGGTCGCCGAGCGGCTCGTCCAGACGCACCGTCTTCTCGTAGACCCTGGCGATCATGATGCAGACCTTGCCCTGCCACGGGGTCTCGGTGACCTCGACCGTCACCTTCTCGCCGCTCTCGCGTGCCGAGACGGAGTAGTCGGCGCACACCCCGCCGGTGAAGCTCACCGTCAGATCCCTGCCGTCGGCGGTGTACCCCTGCACCCTGGCGTCACGGGACGCCGGCTCACCGGTCGGCCGCGGGCTCGGCGCCCCCGGGGTCTCCGGCGCGGCCAGGTACTTCGGGTCGACGGCCGGATGCGTCACGGTGACGCGGGCGGTCGCCCCCTTCGGCCGTACCTCGAACAGCCAGGACGGCACCAGCGTCTGGTGCCCGTCCACGAAGTGCGACGCCAGCCCGAAGGCGGCCTTCTCGACGTTCACCGACTCCTGCCGCGGCAGCGCGGTCGACGCGGCGCACGGCGTCTCGTCCCGGTCCTTCAGCGGCACGGCGCTCGCGCAGCCGCCGGGCCCGTTGCGCCCGCCGCCCGGCTCCGCGGCGGACCCCGCGGCGTTCATCAGGTCCAGCGTGCGGCGCGCGCTGAGGACGGGGTACGTGTCTCCGCGCTCCGGCGCCTTCAGCAGGCCGTTGCCGCCCACCACCCGGCCCTCCTTGTCGACCTGGACGCCGGTGGTCCAGCCGTGGGTGGGCAGGCCGCCGATCACGGGGTCCGCGTTAACCACCCGTACGGCGCCCATGAGCGTGCTCGCGTCGAGCTTCGCGTCGTCCTCGCCGAGCGCCTTCAGCACCGGGGCGGCGGCCTTCTTCGCGGCGGCCTCACCCACCGCGTGGCTGCTCGGCGAGCCGGGGTCGCTGGTGCACACGACACCCTTGCAGTTGTCGGTGCCGGGCGCGTAGCGGCTGAACGTCCAGGTGCCGGGGGCCCGTTGGCTCACCTGGAGGCTCGGGCCGGAGCCGTCCCCGCCCTGACCCGCCTGCCAGGTGTCGCCGGTCAGCCGCGGGGTGCCGGTGAGCCCCAGTGCCTTCGCGAGGCGGGTCACCTCGGCGGCGGTGACCGTGCCGTTCGCCGCGTACACGGGCGCGGAGTCCGGGCCGTCGGGCAGCTTGCCGTCCGCGCGGTAGACCGTCCCGTAGGGGTTGGGTTCGCCCGGCGCGACACCACCGGTGCCGCCGCTCCCGGCCGTACCGTCCAGGGCGAGCGGCGGGGGAGTACCGTCACCGCCGGGGGACCCGGAGCCGCTGTGTCCGCCGCCGTCGAAGGCGGTCGTGGCCATGTACGCCCCGCCGCCCCCGACGAGCAGGACGGCGGCCGCGACCGAGGCGACGGCCACCGGGGTACGCCGACGGCGTGGCTTCGCCGTCCCGGCACCGTCCTCGGCGGGGTCGGTCGCTTCGTGGTCGGGTCGCTCGGTGCTCACCGCATCGCTCCTTCGGCTCCACTGCTGTCCGCGACGGCCCGGCCCGGTCGGGGAACTCCCGGAGCGGGCGCTGAAGGGTCGTACACCGCGTCCCCTTTACGGGGGACGGCGATGGGACGCAGCGGGGGAGCGCACGGTTCCCTGCGGGCGCCGTCCGGCCGCCCGCTCACGGCGCACGCGGGCGCCGTGCGGGACGTGGGATCAGTCGCCGTAGTCGGACATGGCGTCCAGCAGGCGGGCAGAGGCGGGAGGCACGCGTACCCCGTGGATGCGGGACGGGGACACGCTCGGGACGGTGACCGGGGCCGGCGTCGCCCAGTGCCGGGCGGTCCTGGCACAGTCGTCGCGCAACGACGCCAGGTCGCCTTCGAGGTCGAGCGGAGCGGAGCCGTGGACCTTGAGGTTCGTCATAACGGAACCGTATGCACCGGGAGCGTTACGAAGAAAGACCTACTATCGGGTAGTTTTGACCGCTTCAGAGGTCAGGTGCCGACCGGGTAGCGTGAACTGTCAACCCTCTCCCTTCGCAGGAGCGTGTCCTCGCCGTGCGTATCGCAGTCACCGGCTCCATCGCCACCGACCACCTCATGACCTTCCCCGGCCGTTTCGCCGACCAGCTGGTCGCGGACCAGTTGCACACGGTCTCCCTCTCCTTCCTGGTCGACAACCTCGACGTGCGCAGGGGCGGCGTCGGCGCGAACATCGCCTTCGGTATGGGTCAGCTGGGCACCAGGCCGATCCTGGTCGGGGCCGCGGGCTCCGACTTCGACGAATACCGCGCCTGGCTCGACCGCCACGGCGTCGACACCGGCTCCGTACGGATCTCCGAGGTGCTGCACACCGCGCGCTTCGTGTGCACCACGGACGCCGACCACAACCAGATCGGCTCCTTCTACACGGGCGCGATGAGCGAGGCCCGGCTGATCGAGCTGAAGGCGGTCGCGGACCGGGTCGACGGACTCGACCTCGTCCTCATCGGCGCGGACGACCCCGAGGCGATGCTGCGGCACACCGAGGAGTGCAAGTCCCGCGCGATCCCCTTCGCCGCCGACTTCTCGCAGCAGATCGCCCGGATGAACGGCGACGAGATCCGGATACTGCTGGACGGGGCGACCTACCTCTTCTCGAACGAGTACGAGAAGGGGCTCATCGAGTCCAAGACCGGCTGGAGCGACGCCGAGATCCTCGCCAAGGTCGGTCACCGGGTCACCACCCTCGGCGCGCGCGGTGTGCGCATCGAGCGCGTTGGCGAGGACCCGGTCGAGGTCGGCTGCCCCGACGAGGAGCGCAAGGCCGACCCGACGGGTGTCGGCGACGCGTTCCGCGCGGGCTTCCTGTCCGGGCTCGCCTGGGGCGTCTCCCTGGAGCGCGCCGCGCAGGTCGGCTGCATGCTCGCCACCCTGGTGATCGAGACGGTCGGCACCCAGGAGTACCAGCTGCGCCGCGCCCACTTCATGGACCGGTTCACCAAGGCGTACGGCGACGACGCGGCCATGGAGGTCAGGGCCCACCTGGTCTAGGACCGGCCCGCCGATCCGCGTCGGGTCAGGACACCCGGCGGACCACGTACACCGCGCCCCGGTCCGCCGGTTCCTCCCCGACGTACTCCTGACCCCGCATCTCGCACCACGCCGGGATGTCCAGGCGGGCCGCCTCGTCGTCCGCGAGGACGCGGACGGTCCCGCCGACCGGCACGCCACCGATGACCCCGGCCAGTTCGATGACCGGGATCGGGCAGAGCTTGCCGAGGGCGTCCAGGACGAGCGCACCCGAGGGGGCGGACGCCGTGCGGGGGGCGGTCGGGGCGCCGAGCTTCTCGCGCACCGCGGAGACCGCGGCCGGAAGGACCGACAGGAACCGGTCGACGTCCTCCGACGGTGTGCCCGGCGGCAGCGACACCCGGACGTTGCCCTCACTCAGCACGCCCATCGCCTTCAGGACATGGCTGGGGGTGAGTGTGCTGCTCGTGCACGACGAACCGGAGGAGACCGAGAAGCCGGCCCGGTCCAGTTCGTGCAGGAGCGACTCCCCGTCGACGTAGAGACAGGAGAAGGTGACGATCCCCGGCAGCCGGCGTGCCGGGTCGCCGACCACCTCCACGTCCGTCACCAGCTCCGGGACCCGCGTCCGGATCCGGTCCGTCAGTTCCCGCAGCCGCGCCGCCTCCACGGCCGCCTGCGCGCGCACGGCACGCAGCGCGGCCGCCGCGGCCACCACGGCCGGGATGTTCTCGAAGCCGGCCGCCCGTCCCGACTCCCGCTCGTCCAGCGGCCCTTGGGGGGCGAACCGCACTCCCTTGCGTACGACGAGAAGTCCGACCCCCGAAGGGCCGCCCCACTTGTGGGCACTCGCCGTCAGGAGTGACCAGTCGCCCTCGACCCGTCCCCAGCCCAGCGACTGCGCCGCGTCCACCAGCAGCGGCACCCCCGCCGCCCGGCACGCCTGCGCGACCGCCGCCACCGGCTGTTCGGTACCCACCTCGTGGTTGGCGGACTGCAGACAGGCGAGCGCGGTGTCGGGGCGCAGGGCGCCGGCGTACGTGGAAGGGGACACCGCGCCCGCCCGGTCGACCGGGACATGGGTCGTCGTACCGCCCGCCGTCTCATGCACCTCAGCCGAATGGAGTACGGCCGAATGTTCGACAGCTGACACGATCAGGTGGCGTCCGACGCGCCGACGGCCTGCCAGCGCGCCCTCGATGCCGGAGTGCACCGCCCGGGTGCCGGAGCTGGTGAAGACCAGTTCGTCCGGGCGGCAGCCCACCGCGTCGGCGGCCGCCTCGCGGGCCGCGTCGAGCAGGAGCCGGGCCCGCCGTCCCTCGCGGTAGAGCCGGGCCGGGTCGGCCCAGCCCTCGTCGAGCGAGGCCTGCAGGGCCTGTCGGGCGACGGGATGCAGCGGAGCCGCGGACGCGGCGTCGAAGTAGGACACGCCACCACGCTAACGCGCGCTCCGGAGGGGGTGTCAGAAGGCGGGCGGAGTCGGGCATTCCGGGGGGTTCGGAGGCACCCGTCAGACGAAACGACACTCCTTCGGGGAGTCGGGCGGCGCGTTGGGCACCCTCCCCGCGCGACCTCAAATAGCGTCCAGTAGGGTTTGGTCCGCATAAACATCCAAACCCCTGCCCGTGTGCCAGGGCGGCGAGCGACCAGCGAGAAGGGCCGTAGCCAACCAGCGCGGGCGAGACTCTCGGGAAGGCGCTACGTGAGTCCCAACGGCTCCGACCGCTCGCCGCGGCGCCCGATGCGGCGGAAGCTGCTGCAGGCAATGACTGCGGGCCTGGTCCTGGCGACCGCCACCGGTTGCACATACAAGGACTTTCCCCGCCTTGGTATGCCCACCCCGGTCACGGAGGAGGCTCCGCGGATCCTCTCCCTCTGGCAGGGCTCGTGGGCGGCCGCGCTCGCCACGGGCGTGCTGGTCTGGGGTCTGATCCTGTGGAGCGTCGTCTTCCATCGGCGCAGCCGCACCAAGGTCGAAGTTCCCCCGCAGACCCGGTACAACATGCCGATCGAGGCGTTGTACACGGTGGTCCCGCTCATCATCGTCTCGGTGCTGTTCTACTTCACCGCCCGCGACGAGACGAAGCTCCTCAGCCTCGACAAGAAGCCCGACCTCACGGTCAACGTGGTCGGCTACCAGTGGAGCTGGGGCTTCAACTACATCGAGAACGTCCCTGGTGTCACCGGTGACGCGAAGACCGACAAGAACCTGGACGCCATTCCGGACCGGTTCAAGAAGGCCTTCCCGGTGAACGCCGGCGGTGTCTACGACACCGGCACCCCGGGTGAGCGGAACCCGCAGACGAACAACCCCGGTCCGACCCTCTGGCTCCCCAAGGGCAAGACGGTCCGCTTCGTCCTCACTTCGCGTGACGTCATCCACTCCTTCTGGGTGGTGCCGTTCCTCATGAAGCAGGACGTCATCCCGGGCCACACCAACTCCTTCCAGGTGACCCCCAACAAGGAGGGCACCTTCCTGGGCAAGTGCGCCGAACTGTGCGGCGTCGACCACTCCCGGATGCTCTTCAACGTGAAGGTCGTCTCGCCCGAGCGCTACGAGGCCCACCTCAAGCAGCTCGCGGCAGAGGGACAGACCGGTTACGTCCCGGCCGGCATTGAGCAGACGGGCCACGAGAAGAACCGGGAGACGAACAACCTGTGAGCATCCTCAACGAACCCCAGGGTGCCGCGGACGCCGACGACTCGTACGAGAACGAGCTGCCGGTGCGGCGCAAGCAGCCGGGCAACGTCGTGATCAAGTGGCTCACCACCACTGACCACAAGACGATCGGCACGCTGTATCTGGTCACGTCGTTCGCGTTCTTCTGCATCGGCGGCGTCATGGCGCTGCTCATGCGCGCCGAGCTGGCGCGGCCCGGTCTGCAGATCATGTCGAACGAGCAGTTCAACCAGGCGTTCACGATGCACGGCACGATCATGCTGCTGATGTTCGCGACGCCGCTGTTCGCCGGCTTCACGAACTGGATCATGCCGCTTCAGATCGGCGCGCCCGACGTGGCGTTCCCGCGGCTGAACATGTTCGCGTACTGGCTGTACCTCTTCGGCTCGATGATCGCCGTGGGCGGCTTCCTCACCCCGCAGGGTGCGGCCGACTTCGGCTGGTTCGCCTACTCGCCGCTCTCGGACGCGGTCCGCTCGCCCGGCGTCGGCGCCGACATGTGGATCATGGGTCTGGCCTTCTCCGGCTTCGGCACGATCCTCGGCGCGGTCAACTTCATCACCACCATCATCTGCATGCGCGCTCCCGGCATGACGATGTTCCGGATGCCCATCTTCGTGTGGAACGTGCTGCTCACCGCGGTTCTGGTGCTGCTCGCGTTCCCCGTCCTGGCGGCGGCCCTGTTCGCCCTGGAGGCGGATCGAAAATTCGGGGCACACGTATTCGATGCGGCAAATGGCGGAGCGTTGCTCTGGCAACACCTCTTCTGGTTCTTCGGCCATCCAGAGGTGTACATCATCGCCCTGCCGTTCTTCGGAATCATCTCCGAAGTCATCCCGGTGTTCTCGCGCAAGCCGATGTTCGGTTACATGGGCCTGATCGGCGCGACCATCGCGATCGCCGGCCTGTCCGTGACCGTGTGGGCGCACCACATGTACGTCACCGGTGGCGTACTGCTCCCGTTCTTCTCCTTCATGACGTTCCTCATCGCCGTACCGACGGGCGTGAAGTTCTTCAACTGGATCGGAACGATGTGGAAGGGCTCGCTCTCCTTCGAGACACCGATGCTCTGGGCCACCGGCTTCCTCATCACGTTCACCTTCGGCGGTCTGACGGGCGTCATCCTGGCCTCGCCGCCGATGGACTTCCACGTCTCCGACTCGTACTTCGTGGTGGCGCACTTCCACTACGTCGTGTTCGGCACCGTGGTGTTCGCGATGTTCTCCGGCTTCCACTTCTGGTGGCCGAAGATGACGGGCAAGATGCTCGACGAGCGGCTCGGCAAGATCACCTTCTGGACGCTGTTCGTGGGCTTCCACGGCACGTTCCTCGTCCAGCACTGGCTGGGTGCCGAGGGCATGCCGCGTCGTTACGCCGACTACCTCGCGGCCGACGGCTTCACCGCCCTCAACACGTTCTCGACGATCTGTTCGTTCCTGCTCGGACTGTCGATCCTGCCGTTCCTCTACAACGTGTGGAAGACCGCCAAGTACGGCAAGAAGGTCGAGGTGGACGACCCGTGGGGTTACGGCCGTTCGCTCGAGTGGGCGACCTCCTGCCCGCCGCCGCGCCACAACTTCCTCACCCTGCCGCGGATCCGCAGTGAATCCCCGGCGTTCGACCTGCACCACCCGGAGATCGCCGCTCTCGACCAGCTCGAGAACGCCGGTCACGGTTCGGCGGCGCTGGCCGGCGGCAAGGAGGCCGGCAAGTGAAGGTCCAAGGCAAGATGTTCCTCTGGCTGGCGCTCTTCATCCTGATCATGGCCATCGTGTACGGCCTGTGGTCGAAGGAGCCGGCCGGCACCACGGCGCTCTTCCTGGGCTTCGGCCTGAGCGTCATGATCGGCTACTACCTGGCCTTCACGGCCCGGCGGGTCGACCAGCTGGCGCAGGACAACAAGGAGGCCGACGTCGCGGACGAGGCCGGTGAGGTGGGGTTCTTCGCCCCGCACAGCTGGCAGCCGCTCGCGCTCGGTATCGGTGGCGCGCTCGGGTTCATGGGCGTCATCTTCGGCTGGTGGCTGCTGTACTTCTCGGCCCCGCTGCTCCTGATCGGCCTGTGGGGCTGGGTCTTCGAGTTCTACCACGGCGCGAACCGCACCCAGTAGGACACGGCGGCCCGCGCCACACGCGGGACACCCTTTACACCAGAGAACCCGGACACTCCGTCAGGAGGGTCCGGGTTCTCTGCGTGTCGCGTCCGATGTCCCCCGGTCGGCCCACCCGCCGTGCCGTCACGGCCGGCCGTTCATAGCGTGAAGCCATGAACCACTCACCGCGAATCCGCACGGTCGTCAGCTGCGCCACGCTGGTGGTTGCCTTCGGCGCGGCCACGACCGCCTGCGGCTCAAACAGTCATCCGCTGGCGGCCAAGCCGTACGACGCGGCGGGCCTGATCTCCTTCAACGGTCCGGTCGAAGGCGACAGCAGCAAGGTGGACCCGGACAAGCCGCTCGAAATCACCGTCAAGGATGACGACGAGCGCATCACCGATGTGACGGCCACGGACGCGACGGGCCGGTACGTGTCGGGCGAGCTGGCCGCCGACGGCACCCGCTGGCACAGCACCTCGGCGCTGGCCGCGGGCGCCCACTACACGGTGCAGGTGAGCACCGAGGACGAGGACGGCGCCCAGGGCCGCAAGTCCATCGGCTTCGACACCACCACGCCCAAGGCCAAGAAGACCCTCGGCGTCACCTTCGGGCCCGACGCGGGCGAGTACGGCGTCGGACAGCCCGTCACCGCCCAACTCAGCGCCCCCGTCAAGGACAAGGCCGCCCGTACGATCGTCGAGCGGGCCCTGCGGGTGGACTCGACGCCCGCCGTGGAAGGCGGCTGGCACTGGGTGGACGACAAGACCCTGCACTTCCGCCCCAAGGAGTACTGGCCCGCCCACGCCACCATCCAGGCGCACAGCAACCTCAAGGGCGTCAAGGTCGGCGCCGGGCTCTGGGGCGGCGACGCGAAGCCCCTGACCCTCACCATCGGCGACCAGTTCGTCGCCCTCACGGACGCCGGCACCCACGTCATGACGGTGTACAAGAACGGCGCGGTGATCAACAAGATCCCCATCACCACCGGCAAGCCCGGCTTCGAGACGCGCAACGGCGTCAAGGTGGTGCTCAGCAAGGAGTACCTCGTACGGATGCGCGGTACCACCGTCGGCATCGCCGAGGGTTCCGCCGACTCCTACGACCTGCCCGTGTACTACGCGACCCGGGTCACCTGGAGCGGCGAGTACGTCCACGCGGCGCCCTGGTCCGTGGGCTCCCAGGGATACGCCAACGTCAGTCACGGCTGCACCGGCATGAGCACCAGCAACGCGGCGTGGTTCTTCAACCACGTGCGGGTGGGCGACATCGTGAAGGTCGTCAACTCCAACGGCGCCCAGATGGCGGCGTTCGACAACGGGTTCGGCGACTGGAACGTCTCCTGGGCGAGCTGGCGCAACGGCAGCGCCCTGATGGGCGGCACCCCCGACGGCCCGCCGGTGGCCGAGAAGGCGCGCCTGCGTCCCGAGTCCGTGTGAGACGGCGCCGCGGCCCCGCGCCCCCGCGGGGGCGCGGGAGACGGCGTGCCGGGCCCCGGACGGCCCGCGGCCGCCGCGGACCGCCCGCCGCGCGCTCAGGCGCCGAGCAGGGCCTTGCGGCGCAGGAGAGAGGCCAGCGAGGCGGCGAACTCCACCGGGTCGACCGGCAGCGTCACCGCGGCGTCCGCGCGGCTCCAGGTGGCGAGCCAGGCGTCCTGGGGGCGCCCGATGAGCACCAGGACGGGCGGGCAGTTGAAGACCTCGTCCTTGATCTGCCGGCAGACTCCCATGCCGCCCATCGGAACGGCCTCACCGTCCAGCACACAGACGTCGATGCCGCCCCTGTCCAGCTCCTTCAGGACCGCGGCGGGCGTCGCGCACTCGATGAACTCGACCTGGGGAACGTCGGAGGCCGGTCTGCGGCCTGTCGCCAGCCGCACCTGCCCCCGGGTGTTGGAGTCGTCACTGTAGACCAGCACCGTGGCGGTCGGCTGCATTGTTCCTCCACGCATCTGAGAAGCACCGCATTGGTCGGCAACTCCTGGTACCGATGGCGCGGATGCTACTCCTTCACACACCTCGTCAACACCGGTTCGGACAGGGCTTCGATGGGCCATACGGGCTGGACACACCCCACAGACACCCCGAACGGCACCCCCCGGGGTGAGGGCGGGATAAGCGACCGACATAATGTCGGTCGTGGCGACAGCAACGACAGTAGAAACCGGGCACGCGCACCCGTCGGTCAATCGACCGAACCTCACCAGCGTCGGAACCATCATCTGGCTGAGTTCCGAGCTGATGTTCTTCGCGGCCCTCTTCGCGATGTACTTCACCCTGCGATCGGTGACCGGACCGGATCACTGGAAGGAGATGGCGGGCCATCTCAACTTCCCGTTCTCCGCGACGAACACCACGATCCTGGTGCTCTCCTCCCTGACCTGCCAGCTCGGCGTGTTCGCCGCCGAGCGCGGGGACGTGAAGAAGCTCCGGATGTGGTTCACCGTCACGTTCGTGATGGGTGCGATCTTCATCGGTGGTCAGATCTTCGAGTACACCGAACTGGTCAAGAAGGACGGGCTCTCGCTCTCCTCCGACCCGTACGGCTCGGTGTTCTACCTGACCACCGGCTTCCACGGCCTGCACGTGACGGGCGGACTCATCGCCTTCCTGCTGGTCCTCGGCCGCACCTACGCGGCCAAGAGGTTCACTCACGAGCAGGCGACCGCCGCCATCGTCGTGTCCTACTACTGGCACTTCGTCGATGTGGTCTGGATCGGCCTCTTCGCCACGATCTACATGATCAAGTAATCGGGCCCGCAGCCCGAAACATCCAGAAGCATCGACGCAGAAGATCCTGACACCGGGGTAATCCGTGAAAAAGCTCTCCGCACGACGACGCCATCCGCTGGCGGCGGTCGTCGTCCTACTCCTCGCGCTGGCGGCCACCGGGGGGCTGTACGCCGCGTTCGCACCCGCGAGCAAGGCGCAGGCCGACACCACCGCCCAGTCCCTTGCCATCGACGAGGGCAAGAAGCTCTACTCCGTGGGCTGCGCAAGCTGCCACGGAACCGGCGGTCAGGGCTCCTCCGACGGGCCGAGCCTGGTGGGTGTGGGCGCCGCGGCGGTCGACTTCCAGGTCGGCACCGGCCGTATGCCGGCCCAGCAGCCGGGCGCTCAGATCCCGCGCAAGAAGGTCATCTACTCGCAGGCCGAGATCGACCAGCTCGCGGCGTACATCGCCTCGCTGGGCGCTGGTCCCACGGTCCCGACGAAGAGCCAGGTCAGCCCGGAGGGTGCGGACATCGCCAAGGGCGGCGAGCTGTTCCGCACCAACTGCGCGCAGTGCCACAACTTCACCGGCAAGGGCGGCGCGCTGACACACGGCAAGTTCGCGCCGAGCCTTGAGGGTGTCGACCCCAAGCACATCTACGAGGCCATGCAGACCGGCCCGCAGAACATGCCCTCCTTCCCCGACACCACGCTGTCGGAGAAGAACAAGAAGGACATCATCGCGTACCTCGACGCGGTCAACGGTGACAACACCGAGAGCCCGGGCGGTCTCGAACTGGGCGGCCTCGGGCCGGTCAGTGAAGGCCTCTTCGGCTGGATCTTCGGTCTTGGCGCCCTGGTCGCCGTCGCCGTCTGGGTCGCCGCTCGGACCGCAAAGGCCAAGAAGTCATGAGTAGCCAAGACATTCCAGAAGAGAACCTGCCCGCTGAGCGGGCCGACGAGCACGGTCACGGCGCAGTAGCCGTCGCGAACGAGGACAACCCGTTCGCGGACCCGGGACTGCCGCCGCACGAGCACCGCATCCAGGACATCGACGAGCGGGCCGCCAAGCGGTCCGAGCGTGTGGTCGCGATGCTGTTCACGCTGTCGATGCTGGCCACCGTGGCCTTCATCGCGTCGTACGTGACGATCCCGAACGACAAGTCGATCTTCGTCTTCCCGCTCGGGCACATCAGCGCGCTGAACTTCGCGCTGGGTATGACGCTCGGTGTGGCGCTGTTCGCGATCGGCGCGGGTGCGGTCCACTGGGCCCGCACCCTGATGTCCGACGTGGAGATCGCCGACGAGCGTCACCCGATCGAGGCGGAGCCCGAGGTCAAGGCCAAGGTCCTGGCCGACTTCAAGCAGGGTGCCAAGGAGTCCGCGCTCGGCCGCCGCAAGCTGATCCGCACCACGATGTTCGGCGCGCTGGCCCTGTTCCCGCTCTCCGGCGTCATGCTGCTGCGCGACCTCGGTCCGCTGCCGGGAACCAAGCTGCGCCACACCATCTGGTCCAAGGGCAAGCTGCTCGTCAACGTGAACACGAACGAGCCGCTGCGTCCCTCCGACATCGCCGTCGGCTCGCTCACCTTCGTCAAGCCCGAGGGCCTCGAGGAGAACGACGAGGACTTCCAGCAGGAGATCGCGAAGGCGGCCGTGATGATCGTCCGGCTCCAGCCGGACAACATCAAGGACAAGCGCGAGCTCGCCTGGTCGCACGAGGGCATCGTGGCGTACTCGAAGATCTGCACCCACGTCGGCTGCCCGATCTCCCTGTACGAGCAGCAGACGCACCACGTGCTCTGCCCCTGCCACCAGTCCACCTTCGACCTCTCCGACGGTGCCCGAGTGATCTTCGGCCCGGCCGGTCATGCCCTGCCGCAGCTGCGCATCGGTGTGAACGACGAGGGCTACCTCGAGGCGCTCGGCGACTTCGACGAGCCCGTCGGTCCTGCCTTCTGGGAGCGCGGATGAGTACTACCACCACCTCCGACTCGCGCTCGCGCGAGAAGGCGCCCGCCGGTGAGCGGGTGGCCGACTGGGCCGACGGCCGCCTGGGGATCTACTCCCTGGCCAAGGCCAACATGCGCAAGATCTTCCCCGACCACTGGTCGTTCATGCTGGGTGAGATCTGCCTGTACAGCTTCCTCATCATCATCCTCACGGGTGTGTACCTGACGCTGTTCTTCCACCCGTCGATGAACGAGGTGGAGTACCACGGCAGCTACGTCCCGCTCCAGGGTCAGCTGATGTCCGAGGCGTTCAACTCGACCATGCACATCTCCTTCGAGGTGCGTGGTGGTCTGCTGATCCGGCAGATCCACCACTGGGCGGCGCTGATCTTCCTCGCCGGCATGTTCGTGCACATGATGCGCGTGTTCTTCACGGGTGCGTTCCGCAAGCCGCGTGAGGTCAACTGGCTGTTCGGCTTCCTGCTGTTCGTCCTGGGCATGTTCACCGGCTTCACCGGTTACTCGCTCCCGGACGACCTGCTCTCCGGCACCGGTGTCCGCTTCATGGAGGGCGCGGTCCTGTCCGTGCCGATCGTCGGCACGTACCTCTCGTTCTTCCTCTTCGGCGGTCAGTTCCCGGGCGGCGACTTCGTGGCCCGCTTCTACTCCGTGCACGTGCTGCTGCTGCCGGGCATCATGCTCGGCCTGGTCGTCGGCCACCTGATCCTGGTCTTCTACCACAAGCACACGCAGTTCGCGGGCCCCGGAAAGACGAACAAGAACGTCGTCGGCATGCCGCTGCTGCCGGTCTACATGGCCAAGGCCGGAGGCTTCTTCTTCCTGGTCTTCGGTGCCATCGCGGCCATCGCGGCGATCGCCTCGATCAACCCGATCTGGTCGCTCGGCCCGTACCGTCCCGACATGGTGTCCACGGGCGCCCAGCCGGACTGGTACATGGGCTTCTCCGAGGGCCTGATCCGTGTCATGCCGGGCTGGGAGATCAACTTCTGGGGTCACACGCTCGTCCTGGGTGTGTTCATCCCGCTGGTGATCTTCCCGCTGGTCCTGGTCGCGATCGCGGTCTACCCGTTCATCGAGTCCTGGGTCACCGGCGACAAGCGCGAGCACCACATCCTGGACCGCCCGCGCAACGTCCCGACCCGTACCGCCTTCGGCGCGGCCTGGATCAGCTGGTACTTCGTCCTGCTGGTCGGTGGCGGCAACGACATCTGGGCCACGCACTTCCACCTGTCGATCAACTCGATCACCTGGTTCGTCCGGATCGCGTTCTTCGTCGTGCCGGTGCTCGTCTTCATCGCCACCAAGCGGATCTGCCTCGGCCTCCAGCGCCGCGACAAGGAGAAGGTGCTGCACGGCCGCGAGTCGGGCATCATCAAGCGCCTGCCGCACGGTGAGTTCATCGAGGTGCACGAGCCGCTCGGCCAGGAGGCCCTGCACACGCTCACCGCGCACGAGCAGTACCAGCCCGCCCAGATCGGCCCGGTGGTCGACGAGAACGGTGTGGAGCGCAAGGTGAACGGCGCGCAGCGACTGCGGGCCAAGCTCAGCAAGGGCTTCTACGGGGAGAACAGCCAGATCCCCAAGCCCACGGTCGAGGAGTACGAGGAGATCACGAGCGGCCACGGTCACCACTGATCCTTTGGCCGGTTCTCACCGGTCCCACTGATCGCCACGGCAGGAGCCCCCGTCCATTGCCCGGACGGGGGCTCTTTGCCGTGCCCGGGGCTGGATAGGGTGGACCCTGCTTGTACCTGTCCACGAACCCAGGAGCGGCATATGAGTGCTGTGACCCCCGCTGGAGGCGACATCGCGGCGGGCCGTTCCTGGCCCGCCGTACTGAACGGCCTGCTCGACGGCCGGGACCAGAGCGCGGACGACACGGCCTGGGCGATGGACCGGATCATGAGCGGCGAGGCGACGGACGCGCAGATCGCCGGCTTCGTGGTGGCGCTGCGGGCCAAGGGCGAGACGGTCGAGGAGATCACCGGCCTGGTCCGCACGATGTACGAGCACGCCAAGGTGATCGAGGTCCCGGGCGAGACCGTCGACATCGTCGGCACCGGCGGTGACGGCGCGAAGACGGTGAACATCTCCACGATGTCGTCGATCGTGGTGGCCGGGACCGGCGCGAAGGTCGTCAAGCACGGAAACCGGGCCGCGTCCTCGGCATCCGGTGCCTCGGACGTGCTGGGAAAGCTCGGCGTCAACCTGGAGCTGACGCCGAAGCGGGTGGCCGAGGTCGCCGAGGAGGCCGGGATCACCTTCTGCTTCGCCGTGAAGTTCCACCCGGCGCTGCGTCATGTCGCCGCGGCGCGCGGGCAGTTGGGGATCCGGACGGTCTTCAACTTCCTCGGCCCGCTGACCAACCCCGCGCGGGTGAGGGCGCAGGCGGTGGGTGTCGCGGACGCCCGGATGGCGCCGATCATGGCAGGCGTCTTCGCCGAGCGCGGCAACTCCTCGCTGGTCTTCCGCGGTGACGACGGGCTGGACGAGCTGACCACCACGGCGACGTCGAGGGTCTGGGTCGTGCGGGACGGCAAGGTGACCGAGGAGCGGTTCGATCCGCGGGACGTCGGGCTCGACCTCGTGCCCGTGGAGGCCCTGCGGGGTGCCGACGCCTCCTACAACGCGGAGGTCGCCCGCCGTGTCCTGGACGGTGAGACGGGGCCGGTACGGGACGCCGTGGTGCTGAACGCGGCGGCCGCGCTGGTGGCGCTGTCCCCGACGGACGCGTCCCTGGTGGACCAGCTCCGGGTCGCGATGGTGAAGACGGCCGGGGCCATCGACTCCGGGGCGGCGCGCGGTGTCCTGGACCGCTGGGTGACGGCCACCAACGCGTAGCCCGCCCACGGCATCCGCCCGAAGGACTCGTCCTCGAACGCCGGACGGGCTGGAGATCGCCGGCGCGGGCTCGCACCATCGACCCGTCCGGCGATCGGGGACACGGCCCGTGAGGCCGATGCGGGGGTCCGGGGGCGGCAGCCCCCGAGTACGGACGGGCCGGGTAGCCGCGGCTGGGGCGCGTACCGGTATGTGGACGCTGGGGTTGCGTCGGCAAGATCGTGTGGCAGGATGCGGTATCAGGTCATGAGCGACAGCCATCAGGCCCCGGCCGGCTGTCCGGCAACCCTCCGTCCGTGGCGGGGTGCCCCGGGTGAAGACCAGGCCGTAGGCAGCGAGGTCTGCGGCAAGCGCGGACCCCTCGAGAATCCCAGGGGTCCTGGTCGTTCGAGGGAGCCCTCTGTGAGCAAGCGAATGCGCTAGGGCGTAGAGCCCCGCCTCCGCACACCCCTTCTTGTTCTCACCCTCACCTGCGCCGAGCCGCCCGCGCGTACCTCCGTACGCCCCCGCTCGCGCGGTGCTTTCGCCTGCCTCTCACAGGAGTGCGCCATGTCTGTCTCCACCGTTGCCGCCGACCGGTCCGTATGTGCCCCGCTGCCCGTTCTGGGCCGTGATGTGAGCGTCCCGCTCGTCACCGGCGGGGAGGTCACGTACGCCGCCCTCGACTACGCCGCCAGCGCCCCGGCCCTCCAGCGCGTCTGGGACGACGTCGCCGCGTACGCCCCGTACTACGGCAGCGTGCACCGCGGGGCGGGCTACCTCTCGCAGCTGTCCACCGACCTCTTCGAGAACGCCCGCGTGACCGTCGCGGAGTTCCTGGACTGCCGCGAGGACGACCAGGTCGTCTTCACCCGGTCGACGACCGACTCGCTCAACCTGCTCGCCGCCGCCCTTCCGGCCGAATGCCAGGTCTTCGTGTTCGAGACCGAGCACCACGCCTCGCTGCTGCCGTGGCAGGACGCGCGGGTCACGTACCTCGACGCGCCCCGCGGCCCGGGGGAGGCCGTCGCGATCCTGGAGCGCGCCCTCGCCGGCCGTGATCCCCGGGGACCGGCCCTCGTCTGCGTCACCGGCGCCTCGAACGTCACCGGTGAGCTGTGGCCGGTGCGCGAGCTCGCCGCCGCCGCGCACGCCCACGACGCCCGGATCGTCCTGGACGCCGCCCAGCTCGCCCCGCACCGGCCGGTGTCCGTCCGTGACCTCGACGTCGACTGGGTCGCCTTCTCCGGGCACAAGCTGTACGCGCCCTTCGGTTCCGGAGTCCTCGCCGGCCGCTCCGACTGGCTGCGCGAGGCCGAGCCGTACCTCGCCGGCGGCGGCGCCAGCCGCAAGGTCGCCCGGCGCGCGGACGGCGGCGTCGATGTCGAGTGGCACGAGAGCGCGGCCCGGCACGAGGCGGGGTCCCCCAACGTCATCGGCGCCTACTCCATCGCCGCCGCCTGCAAGGCGCTCACCGAGGAGGGCTTCGACCGGATCGTCTACCGTGAGCGGCACCTGATCCGCACGGTCCGGGAGGGGCTCGCCGAGGTGCCCGCCGTGCGCGTGCTGTCCCTGTTCGGCGACGACGCGCCCCGGGTCGGCGTCATCTCGTTCGTCGTCGAGGGGTGGAACAGCTCGCACTTCGCGGCCGCGCTCTCCGCCGAGTACGGCATCGGGGTGCGCGACGGTCTCTTCTGCGCGCACCCGCTTCTGCGCACGCTCCTCGGCAGCGACCCGCAGACCCAGGGCGAGTGCGGGGCCCCCGAGGCCGCGCCCGGCGAGAAGTCCCTCAACGCGATCCGCGTCAGCTTCGGAGCCGGCACCCCGGACGAGCACGTGGAGCGCTTCGTGCGCGCCGTGAAGGAGCTCGTACGCGACGGTGCGCAGTGGCGCTACCGGACCGAGGGCGGTCGCTGCGTGCCCGCGGTCTGACACCGGCGGCCGCGGAGGGCGCGTCACGGCGCGGATGAGGCGGGGCAGGGTGGAGTGGGGGACCGGGTGAGTGGCGTGGCCGGTCACGTGGCCCGCCGCGCCCGTCAGCCTGCGCCCCTCGCTGGGCGCCCGGGGGCGGCCCCCGGATGGTGACTCCCGGGCCGTGGCCCCGAGCGGTGGCCCTCAGGCCGCGCGGTGGGTCAGGAGTCCAGGCCGATCGCGAACGCGGCTTCGAGGTCGTGCTGCGAGTACGTGCGGAACGCGACGTGGGTGTCGGTGCCCTCGACCCCCGGGATCTTGCTGATGCTGCCCGGGATGACGTCCGCCAGGTCGTCGTGGGCCTTGACCCGGACCATGGCGATCAGGTCGTACGTACCGGTGACGGAGAAGACCTCGCTGACACTGTCCAGCGCGGCGATCGACTCGGCGATCTCGGGGATCCGGTCCACGCTGGTCTTGATGAGCACGATCGCGGTGATCACGGCTGGTTTTCTCCCTCGGGGGCCGCTGCTGGGACTTTCACTCTAGTCGGCCGCCGGAAGCGCACCCACGCGTAGAGGAAGCCCAGCGAGAAGCCCACCAGATGAGCCAGATAGGCGACCCCGGGCCCCGAGGGGCTGCGGCCCGCCGCCAGCCACTGCAGCGCCGCCCAGAACGGCAGCACGATCCACGCGGGGAAGCGCAGCGGCAGGAAGAAGAGGAACGGGAAGAGACTGGTCACCCGGGCCTTGGGGAACAGGTAGAGGAACGCTCCGAGGACCGCGGAGATCGCTCCCGAGGCACCGACCAGGGTCTGTTCGGAGGTGGAGTTGGCGACCGCGTAACCGACCAGCGCGAGATAGCCGCAGCCGACGTAGAAGAGGGCGAACTCGAAGTGGCCCATGCGTTCCTCGGTCATGGCGCCGAAGACGTAGAAGAAGAGCATGTTGCCCAGCAGGTGGAGCCAGCTGCCGTGGATGAACAGGGCCGTGGCGGGGGTCAGCAGGGCGCCCGGAGTCCCGTTGAGCAGGTCGGCGGGCACCACGCCCCAGCGACGGAAGTAGGCCCGCTGCGCGACGACCAGCGCGTCCCCGGTGCCGTAGGTCGGATTGAACCCCGACGCCGGGCCGATCACGAAGATCACGCAGCACACGACGATCAGCCCGTACGTCACGGGCGCGGACTGGGCCCGCACCGTCCTGCCGACCGTCGTACTCCAGTTGCCGATCATGTTGCAGAGCATGACGTAACCGGACCGATGCACACAGAGTGCCTCGCCGCTGTGGACGGCCGAGCGTCGAGTACCCGCCAGGCCGTAGGGTTACGAGCCACACGGACACCAGAAGGAAAGCGACTGCCACATGACGGTTCCCCTTCCGACCGCCGCGACCCGCTGGCGCTGCACCCTGTGCGGCAATCTGACGCGTTTCGACGTGACCCGCTCGTCCAAGGTCGTCGAGTACGTGCACCTCGACCTGGCCGGTGAGCCGAGCGTGGAGGAGCGCGAGGTGGTCAGTGAGACCATCGAGTCGGTGCGTTGTCGCTGGTGCAACGCGGTGGATCAGGTGGAACTGGTGGACAGGCCGGGCGCCGGCTCCTGAGGGAGCGGCCCCGCACGGACGATGGAGCGACCGATGGCGGAGACCACGGGCGGGGAGCCGGACGACGGCGCCGCCGAGGTGCTCGACCGTCCGCTGCCCGACGGCGTGCGCCGCCGTGTCGTACAGATCGTCTCCGACGGGTTCGGTGGTCTGACCGTCGCCGAACTGCCGGTCCAGCTGCGGCAGTACGCCCGGTTCGCCCCGAACCGGCGGGCGAAGTTCGCCGGCAACGCGATGGCCGCCGCGCTGGAGACCGACCCGCTCTTCCGGCAGCGCATCGGAGAGAAGCTCAGAGAGGCGCAGCCGGAGATCGTCGACGCCCTCGACTCCGGTGCGCCGCCCCCGGCCGCGGATCCGCTGGACGTGGCGGCCGCGGCCTATGTGCTGCGCCCCACGGGCTGGGTGAAGCTGGTGACCGCCGCGGGCGAGGAGGCCCTGCGGGCGGACGCCGAGCGCGCCGACGAGGAGAGCCGCGCGGAGCTGGAGCGACTGCGTGAGGAGCTCGCCGAGGCGCGGGCGCACACCAGGACCGAGACCGAACGGCTGCGCACCGAGCTGGAGTCCGCGAAGAAGGAGTCGGAATCGCTGCACCGCAAGCTGCGCGGTGCCCTCAGCGACGTCAAGCGGGGCGAGGCCGCGCTGCGCAAGCTGCAGGCCGAGACGGACACCGCGCGGGCCGAGGGGCAGGCCCAGGTGTCCGCGGCGGAGAGCGAGAGCCGGCGGCTCAAGACACGGCTCTCCGAGGCCGAGGCGGCCCTGGAGGCCACCCGCAAGGCGGCCCGGGAGGGGCGCAGCGTCGAGGACATGCGCGTCCGGCTGCTGCTGGACACCGTGCTGGACGCGGCGCAGGGGCTGCGGCGCGAACTCGCCCTGCCACCGGTGTCCGTACGGCCCGCCGAGACCGTGGACGCGGTGGAGCCGGGACGGATGACCCCCAAGGACATCGCCGCCCGCGCGCTGTCCGAGAACGATCCCGCGATCCTCGACCAGCTGCTCGCGCTGCCGCAGGCGCATCTGGTGGTCGACGGCTACAACGTCACCAAGACCGGCTATCCGCAGATGCCGCTGGAGAAGCAGCGGCTGCGGCTGCTCGGGCAGCTCTCGCAGCTCGCCGCGCAGACCGGCGCCGAGGTCACCTGTGTCTTCGACGGCGCGGAGCTGGCCGCGCCGGTGCTGCTCGCGCCGCCGCGCGGGGTGCGGGTGCTGTTCTCCAAAGCCGGGGTCACCGCGGACGAGTTGATCCGCCAGCTGGTGCGCGCGGAGCCCCCCGGGCGGCCGGTCATCGTGGTCTCCACCGACCGCGAGGTGGCCGACGGGATCGCCAAGGCGGGCGCCCGGCCGGTCGCCTCCGTGGTGCTCCTGAAGCGCCTCTCGCGGGGGTAGTCGAGCGCGTACCGCCGGGCCGGCCGAGCGTGTCGCCGGGGGCGGCCGAGCGCGTTCCCGCGGGGTCGTGCGAGGGGGCTTCGCGGGGTCGGCCGAAGGGGCTTCGCCGGGGTCGGCCGAGGGGTACCCGCCGCTTCGGAATGATCTGAGCCCTACGCCTCAAAGGGCACGTACGTCCCATGTGTAACCTCCGGGCGCGATGACCTGTTTGGTGAGACCTTCACGCAACGTAGTGTCAATCACACATCACTGCACGTGAGTTGAGTGCAAAGAATGCGCTCGGTAACCGAGATTTTTCAGGTTTGGATTTGAACTGATCACAGGAAGGTCACTAGGGTCTGGGCTCGAACCTCCGCTCGGGTGATCACTCATTGGGAGTGACAGCGGAGGGGCACCGCCCGTCGGCGTCTCGGCAGGCGGCTGGAGGAAGAAGGAGCTCGCCTTCGTGGCGTCCCACCGTCGACCCAAGCAGCCGAGCCGCACCCGTGTGACCGTGCTCACCACCGCCGCGGCAGCCGCCGTGGTCCTCAGCGCCAACGCCGCCAACGCCGCGCCCAGCGAGAAGCCGGGCAAGGACGAGGTCAAGGCGAAGGTCGACGCGCTCTACGAGCAGGCGGAGAAGGCCACCGAGAAGCTCGACGGGGCCAAGGAGAAGCAGGACAAGCTGCAGAAGCAGATCAGCACCCTGCAGGACAACGTCGCCCGCGGCCAGGAAGACCTCAACGAGCTGCGCGACGGCCTCGGTTCGATGGCCAGCGCCCAGTACCGCACCGGCGGCATCGACCCCTCCGTGGCGCTGTTCCTCTCCTCGGACCCTGACGACTTCCTGGACAAGGCGTCCGCGATGGACCAGCTGAGCAGTCAGCAGGTCGAGGCGCTGAAGAAGGTCCAGGAGAAGCAGCGCGAGCTCGCCCAGCAGCGTCAGGAGGCGTCCGAGAAGCTCAAGGACCTCTCCGACACCCGCGCCGAGCTCAAGAAGAAGAAGCAGGAAGTCCAGGGCAAGCTCGCCTCCGCGCAGAAGCTCCTCAACTCCCTGACGGCCAAGGAGAAGGCGGCGCTCGACGAGGAGCAGTCGCGTGCCACCCGGGCCAGCGAGCGCACGGTCCTCAACAGCCCCGGCAAGGCCGGCTCAGGGCGGGCCGGCGCCGCGTACGCCGCCGCGCAGGGCATGATCGGCCGTCCGTACGTCTACGGCGCCACCGGCCCCAGCTCCTTCGACTGCTCGGGCCTCACCTCCTGGGCCTACGCCCAGGCCGGTGTCTCCATCCCCCGCACCTCCGAGTCGCAGGCCACCATAGGCACCCGCATCTACTCGCAGAGCGATCTGCAGGTCGGCGACCTGGTCTTCTTCTTCGGCGATCTGCACCACGTCGGGCTCTACGCGGGCAGCGGCCAGGTGCTGCACGCCCCGCGCACCGGCACGGTCGTCCGCTACGAGTCGATGAGCACCATCGGCGGAGCGTTCCAGTTCGGCGTCCGGGTCTGATCCCGGCTTCCGGACCCACCCGTCGTCGATCCGCCGTCGATTCGCCTTCCGGATTCCTCCGGGAATCCGCTCGGCCCGGCGGAGGACGTCCCCGCCACCCCGCCCAAACGGGCGAATCACGGTAACTCCCGCTGACCCCACGCCCCGTCGGTGACCTGCGTCTCCGGCGGGGCGCCCCGTTGTGCGCCCTCCGAGGTCTTTGGCCGGTGCGTAGTCGCACGGCTACTGTCTGCCGCGTTTCCCCCGATTCCGGGGGACCGTCAGCGGAAGGGAGAGCGGCTACCGTGGGGTCCCATCGCCGCCGTGCACCGTCCGGGTCCGACCGGGGCGCCAGCGCCTCGGGTATCGCCGGCATCACCGTCACCGTGATGTCCGTGGCCGCCGCCGCTCTCGGTGCCGTACCGGCGGCCGCGGCACCGCAGGACGACACCCGGGCCGAGGTGGACCGCCTCTACACGCAGGCGGAGAAGGCCACCGAGGCGTTCAACAAGGCCGGCGAACGCGCCGGCTCGCTGCGCAAGGAGGTGCGCACGGCGCAGGACCGGATCGCCCGCCAGCAGGAGCGCATCAACACGATGCGGGACGCGCTCGGTTCGCTCGCCGTGGCCCAGTACCGCGCGGGCGGCCTCGACCCCTCCCTCGCGCTGCTCTTCTCCGACGACCCGGCCGACTACCTCGACAAGGCCGCCGTGCTGGACCGGATCACCGCCCACCAGGCGGGAGAACTCGACGACCTCCAGCACGCCATGCGCGACCTCGCCCAGGAGCGGGAGGAGGCGACCGCGAAACTCGCCGAACTGGAGCGGAGCAGCAGAGCCGTCGCCCACCACAAACGGACCGTAGAGCGGAAGCTCTCCGAGGCACGGCGGCTGCTCAACGCGCTGCCCGACTCCCTGCGCGACGCCTACGGCCGGGCCTCGCGCTCCGGACGCGACGGCATCCCCGACCTCGGTGACGAGGAGCCCTCCTCGGGGCGTGCCGCCGCGGCCCTCGCCGCCGCCCGCTCCGCGCTCGGCCGCCCGTACGTGTGGGGCGCCAACGGGCCCGGCGGCTTCGACTGTTCGGGCCTCATGCAGTGGTCGTACGCGCGAGCCGGGGTCGGTCTGCCGCGCACCTCGCAGGAGCAGCGGTACGCCGGACACCAGGTGCCGCTCTCCCAGGCACGACCCGGCGACCTGGTCACCTACCGGTCGGACGCCAGTCATGTGGCGATGTACGCGGGCAACGGGCAGGTGATCCACGCGCCCTATCCGGGGGCCGCGGTGCGCTACGACCCGGTGGGCATGATGCCGATCTCGTCCGTGACACGGGTCTGACCGGGCCGCCCCACCGCCGTACGATCGGGAACGTGGCAGGTCGAGGGCGTGTGTCGAGAGCGGGGTGTTCCCTGGTGCTGCTGCTCGGCGTGCTGGCGGGCTGCGGCGGACATCCGGCTCCGGACACCGCGGCCGCCGAGGTGCAGCGGGTCCTCGACCGGCGGGCGACCGCGGTCCTCGACCGGGACGAGGCGGCGTACCGCGCGACCGAGGAACCGTCCGGCGGGGTCGCCGAGTTCCGGCGGCTGCGCGCCGTCCCGCTGGCGGCCTGGTCGTACCACCTGACCGGCCTGCGCCGTTCCGGGGACCGGGCCACCGCCGACGCGGAACTGCGCTACCGCGTCGAGGGATACGACAGGGCACCCGTCACGGTCGCCCGCACCCTGAGCCTGGTCCACGACGACGGGGGATGGCGGGTCGCCTCCGACACACCCGCCAAGAAGGCCGGCCGGCAGCTGTGGGAGCAGGGCGCCGTGACGGCCGTACGGGGCGCGCACAGCCTCGTCCTGGGGGTCGGACAGTCCGGTGAGCGGCTGCGGGCCTACGCGGCTCTCGCGGACCGCGCGGTGCCCGCCGTGTCCGAGGCCTGGGGCACGGACTGGGCGGGGCACGTCGTCGTCCTCGTACCGAAGTCGCTGGAGGGCATGGCGGGGCTGCTCGGCGCGTCGGCGTCCGGGTACCGGGGGATCGCCGCGGTCACCACCGGCGAGGCGGGCGGCTCGGCGACGGCGCCCGCGGACCGGATCATCGTCAACCCGGAGGCGTACGGCGTGCTCGGCGACCTCGGCAAACAGGTCGTGCTCACCCACGAGACGACACACGTCGCCACCCGGGCCCACACGACCGCCGCGACGCCCCTGTGGCTGTCCGAGGGGTACGCGGACTGGGTCGGTTACCGCGGCAGCGGGCGTACGGCGGCGCAGGTGGCGCCGGAGCTCCGGCGGGCGGTGCTGGACGGCCTGCCGCCGGCCGCGCTGCCGGCCGACGGGGACTTCGGGTTCACCGGGGACGCGGCGCGGCTGGCGCGGGCGTACGAAGGCGGCTGGATGGCCTGCCGGCTGATCGCCGACCGCTGGGGCGAGGTACGGCTGAACGACTTCTACCGGGCGGTGGGCGACCACGGGAAGCGGGCGGGGGCCGTGGAGGGCGCGCTGCGGGACGTGCTGCACACGACGCCGGAGAAGTTCACCGGGCAGTGGCGGGCCTATCTGCGGGCCCAGCTCGGCTGAGCCCCGTCCGGCAGCGGCCCGGTGCCGCCGCCGGGAACGTCTCAGGGGGTCAGGGTCTCCCGGGTGCGGGCGGCCTGCGCGGGCAGTGTCGGGGCCGGGTGCGTCACGGTGCCCCACCAGAGCTCGCGGGCGGCCAGCAGCGCGGCGGCCACCAGCAGTCCGTCGCGGGCGAGGAGCAGGGTGACGCCCAGCCAGTCGCTGATCACCACGTGCGAGAACCAGACCGGGAACTCCAGCACGGTCGCCCCGCACGCGCCCAGCACCATCGCCACCGGCAGGCCCATCCGGCTGCCCCGGAAACACAGGCAGACCGCGCCGATCCCGACCAGCCACACCATGTACTGCGGGCTGATGACCCGGCTGGTGGCCGTGAACATCAGGACGGCCACGAACGCGGCGTCGGCGAGGGTGTGCGACCGAGGGCGCCCGCCGCGCAGCCGCCACAGCAGCAGCCAGCCCAGGGCGGCCGCGGTGAGCGTCAGGGCCGCCGCGCTCACCACGTCGACGTACGGGCCGAGGAACTCCACCGAGCCGTAGTTGAGCAGCACCTGACCGCTCCAGCCGAAGTGCCGGGCCACGTGGAAGACCAGGGAGCCGAGCGACTCCACCTCGGTGCCGCGGCCCCGCTGGAAGGCCAGGAAGGAGAAGGCGCCCGGCATCGCCGCCCAGAACAGCAGGGCGATCCCGCCCCCGGTCACCGCCGCCGCGGTCCACGCGCGGCGCTTCACCGCTCCGGCGAGCAGCAGGACCGGCCACACCTTCAGCAGCGCCCCGAAGCCCGCGAGAGCCCCCATCACGCGCGGGTGACGGGCCCCCGCGAGCAGCGCCGCGACCGCCACGGCCGTCACCATCACGTCGTAACGGGCGTAGACGGTCGGTCCGAGCAGCGGGAGGCCGGCCACCCACACCCAGGCGCCGCGGAGCGTCCTGCCGGGGCGCACACCGGCGTACCGCAGCAGAGCGAACACCACCAGGTCGGCGAGGACGGCCAGTACGAAGAAGGCGGACGGGTAGTCGAGGAAGGGCAGCAGCCCGGGGGAGAGGATCGCGAGCGACGCGGCCGGCGGGTACTGCCAGGTCACGTCGTCCAGCGGGAAGGTGCCCGTGCGCAGGATCTCGTACCAGCCCTGGTAGATCACCGAGACGTCGCTGGTGACGTCCGGGCCGGGCAGCACGAACACCCGCAGGACGAAGAGCAGCAGCACCAGCCTGGTCAGACCCCAGGCCCCGAGCAGTCCGTACGGGAACCCCGCCCCCCTTGCGCCCGTCATGCCCACCTGGCCCTCGTCCGTTCCGGTCCCGTGCGATTGCGCGTGGGGCCATGATGGCGCGCCGCACTGTGCGAGAGCCATGAAGCGGGGCCGTGCGCCGGGGTGTGTGCCGGACGCGTAGGGGTGCGGGGGTTTCGGTACTGTCGGGCGCGATGCACAAGACCTTGATCGTGACCAACGACTTCCCGCCGCGCCCCGGCGGCATCCAGGCGTTCCTGCACAACATGGCGCTGCGCCTGGACCCCGAGCGGCTCGTCGTCTACGCCTCCACCTGGAAGCGCGGCCGGGAGGGTGCCGAGGCGACGGCGGCCTTCGACGCCGAGCAGCCCTTCACCGTCGTGCGCGACCGCACGACGATGCTGCTGCCGACGCCGGGCGTCACCCGCCGCGCCGTCGGGCTGCTGCGCGAACACGGTTGCACGTCGGTGTGGTTCGGGGCGGCGGCCCCGCTCGGCCTGATGGCGCCCGCGCTGCGCCGGGCGGGCGCCGGGCGGCTGGTGGCCACCACGCACGGGCACGAGGCCGGCTGGGCCCAGCTGCCCGCCGCGCGCGGGCTGCTGCGGCGGATCGGCGACTCCACGGACACGATCACGTACCTGGGGGAGTACACGCGCTCACGGATCGCCTCCGCGCTGAGCCCGGACGCGGCCGGTCGCATGGTCCAGTTGCCGCCCGGTGTGGACGAGAAGACCTTCCACCCCGGTTCGGGCGGCGCCGAGGTCCGTGCCAGGCTCGGTCTGACGGACCGCCCGGTGGTGGTCTGCGTCTCCCGTCTGGTCCCGCGCAAGGGGCAGGACACGCTCATCCTCGCCATGCCGCGCATCCTCGCCGCGCAGCCGGACGCGGTACTGCTGATCGTCGGCGGCGGCCCGTACGAGAAGGATCTGCGGCGGCTCGCGCACGAGACCGGGGTCGCCGACGCCGTCCGCTTCACCGGAGCGGTGCCCTGGTCGGAACTGCCGGCCCACTACGGCGCCGGGGACGTCTTCGCGATGCCCTGCCGCACCCGCCGGGGCGGCCTCGACGTCGAGGGCCTCGGCATCGTCTACCTGGAGGCGTCCGCGACCGGCCTTCCGGTCGTCGCCGGCGACTCGGGCGGGGCGCCCGACGCGGTCCTCGACGGCGAGACGGGCTGGGTGGTGCGCGGCGGTTCCCCGGACGACTCGGCCGACCGCGTCATCGCCCTCCTCGCCGACCCGGAACTCCGACGGCGCATGGGCGAACGGGGCCGCGAGTGGGTCGAGGAGAAGTGGCGCTGGGACCTCCTGGCGGAGAACCTGAAGACTCTCCTGTAGCAGGAATCAACGCAGCCCCCACGGACCCGCACCCCTCCCC